>NZ_CP027805.1:662500-675000 GCF_003072625.1 Limosilactobacillus reuteri | reverse complement strand
CCGCTTGTGCGGGCCCCCGTCAATTCCTTTGAGTTTCAACCTTGCGGTCGTACTCCCCAGGCGGAGTGCTTAATGCGTTAACTCCGGCACTGAAGGGCGGAAACCCTCCAACACCTAGCACTCATCGTTTACGGCATGGACTACCAGGGTATCTAATCCTGTTCGCTACCCATGCTTTCGAGCCTCAGCGTCAGTTGCAGACCAGACAGCCGCCTTCGCCACTGGTGTTCTTCCATATATCTACGCATTCCACCGCTACACATGGAGTTCCACTGTCCTCTTCTGCACTCAAGTCGCCCGGTTTCCGATGCACTTCTTCGGTTAAGCCGAAGGCTTTCACATCAGACCTAAGCAACCGCCTGCGCTCGCTTTACGCCCAATAAATCCGGATAACGCTTGCCACCTACGTATTACCGCGGCTGCTGGCACGTAGTTAGCCGTGACTTTCTGGTTGGATACCGTCACTGCGTGAACAGTTACTCTCACGCACGTTCTTCTCCAACAACAGAGCTTTACGAGCCGAAACCCTTCTTCACTCACGCGGTGTTGCTCCATCAGGCTTGCGCCCATTGTGGAAGATTCCCTACTGCTGCCTCCCGTAGGAGTATGGACCGTGTCTCAGTTCCATTGTGGCCGATCAGTCTCTCAACTCGGCTATGCATCATCGCCTTGGTAAGCCGTTACCTTACCAACTAGCTAATGCACCGCAGGTCCATCCCAGAGTGATAGCCAAAGCCATCTTTCAAACAAAAGCCATGTGGCTTTTGTTGTTATGCGGTATTAGCATCTGTTTCCAAATGTTATCCCCCGCTCCGGGGCAGGTTACCTACGTGTTACTCACCCGTCCGCCACTCACTGGTGATCCAACGTCAATCAGGTGCAAGCACCATCAATCAGTTGGGCCAGTGCGTACGACTTGCATGTATTAGGCACACCGCCGGCGTTCATCCTGAGCCAGGATCAAACTCTCATATAAAATATATAAGAACTTGAATAGCTCTCAATTATCTTTATTATTAAGCGAATTGACTTCGCAAATGTTTTGCTTCAAATCACATCGTGATTGAAGATCCTACACATTTGATTTGTCGAAACTTTGTTCAGTTTTCAAAGGTCTACCTGTTAGCTAATCAAGCAACCAATCAGCGTATTTATTATAACATGTATCAGATTGACTTGTCAAGAAGAAACTTTAATTAATTTTGAATTTCTTTTGATTGATAACTCAATCAGCAACTTTATTAATATATCATGTCATCAAGTCAATGTCAATAGTTTTTTAAAATCTTTCAAAAGTTATTGACTCCACAACCATATTTACTTTTAATAATCTTAATAGATATGATCATTTATTCATGTCTTATCGATGACAGGAATTATATTTTCCCCTATATTTCTATTATTTGCAATACCTTTTTTATAAAAAATTACCAGTAAGTAAATTAAATTTATCTTCTGGTAATTTTCTACTAATTAATTCAATTACTAATATTCTTTTGCACTTAAAAGATCATCTTTAGCGTTTTTGAAATCACTTGGCAATGGTGCCGAAACAGTAATATTTTCACCTTTAAATGGACTATAAAAGCTCAGCCAATAACAATGGAGTGCCTGTCTAGCAATTAATCTTGATTCCTCACCATACATTTTATCGCCAATTAATGGAAAACCAAGGCTAGCAAAATGAACGCGAATTTGGTGTGTCCGACCTGTATGCAGCCTAATTTTGATAAGGCTTGCTTGAACATTACATTCTTGGCACCAGTATTCAGTTACAGATGCCTTCCCTTCCTTCCCTACCATTCTTTTTACAAATGAATTGGGGTCGCGTTGAATCGGCGCATCAATATAACCATGCTCTGCAGGAACTTTTCCTTTAATTAGAGCAAGATAGTTTTTCTTAACTAAATGTTTTTTTAATTGTTCATCTAGGACAGCATGAGCAAATCGGTGTTTAGGAAAAACAACTAAGCCGCTGGTATCGCGGTCTAAACGTGTCGCAACATGGGTAACCTGATTTTCATAATCTTGGCGCTTATAGTAGCCTTTTACCCGATTCACCAAACTATCGGCCACCGGAACATTATGAGCCGGAACTGTCGCTACTCCTGCCGGCTTATTCATTATTAAAAAGTCTTGATCTTCATAAATAATATCGATAGGTGCCTCACTGATATCCACATTATCATTAGCAGTTTCTGGAGGGAGAATTAATGTTACTTTATCGTGGTAATTAACAGTATCAACTGCCCACTTATCTACCCCATTTATTTGCATTTTTCCTCCATGATATATGGCTACTTTTAATAACGAAGAAGAAACTCCATACATTTTTAATGCCGATCGTAATTTCCGTGGTGTGCGATGATCATATATCCAATTGAATTCCATTAACGCACTCCACCAATAAATGAATCTTTTACTCGATTCCAGAAATTATTATGCCGATATTGAGCAAAATATATTCGTTGCTTAGAAACTCTATAAGATAATTCAGTCAGATACCGTTCTTTCTCGCTTTTAAGCATCCATTGATCACGATCGCATGTAAGCACATGACCATTTTCATCACGCAAACGCAAAATCAACTCAGCATCAGCACCAAAAATAATCGGTGAGCCTAGGGTCCGAAAAACCCGGTTGTTAAGTGAAGCCATTTCTGCTAACTGAAAGCCAATACTATTTGGATCGACAATGGCACCACCGACCGATTTATTATAAGCAGTTGAACCGGTTGGAGTTGAAATACATAAACCATCCCCCCGAAAGTTTTCAAACAGATGATTATTAATAAACACATCACATACCATTGTTCGTGTAACATTCCGAATTGTTGATTCATTAAGTGCAATATAATTATCTATCTGCCCATCAGAATAAGTAGCCTTCATATCAAGTAAGGGATACGAAACTGCCTGTCCGCTATCTTTTACTAAACTATCAACTAAATCATCAATTTCAAAACTCCGCCAATCCGTATAAAATCCTAAGTGCCCAGTATGAATTCCAACAAAGCGAATGTTATTTAAATCTTTTTGATAATGATGAAAAGCTGATAACAAAGTGCCATCACCACCGATCGTTATTACAACTTCTGGATTTTTTTCGACATAAGTTAAACCCGCCCGTTTCATTTCAGTTTTTAAAACCTTTGTCACTCGTTGAGATTCTGCTGTTTCATTATTATATATTCCAATTCTCATAACTTACTCCTTTAATTCATCTTCATTAATAGAATTAGTTGACCTCCGCTTAGAAAACAGTGTCTGTGCTTCCTTTATTTCTTCTCGAATCTCTGACATTTCATTATCAAGCTTAAACGCTGCCTCTGCGGCTCTTTGCAACCTTGCAGATAGCTCCTCAGGAAACTCACCTTGATATTTATAATTTAAAGAATGTTCTACCGTTGCCCAAAAGTTCATCGCAAGGGTTCGCACCTGAATTTCAGCTAATATTCTTTTTTCTCCAGTAATCAATTGGACCGGATATTCAATAACAATATGATAGGAACGATATCCACTCGGTTTAACGTTGGTGACATAATCACGTTCCTCTAAAATAGTCATATCACTTCGCTGCCGTAATAAGTCAACTACCTTATAAATGTCTTCTACAAATTGACACATGATCCGCAAACCGGCAATATCTTGCACATCTTGCTCAAGGCGGTCCTCTTGCACATGTCGTCTAATCATTTTTTCTTTAATACTATCAACTGGCTTTACTCGTCCAGTTACAAATTCAATCGGAGAATGTTGCGTTTGATCCTGAAATTGCTTTCGTATCCCCCGTAATTTGACTTTTAGTTCATTTACAGCTTGCTGATATGGCAATAGAAAATGCTGCCAATCTTCAATCATAATTCAGCCTCCTGTTAAATCTCCGTATATTTTAGCACATTTGTAATAATAACTCTTGTAATTATCTTAAAACGCCGTTTGTAAAATTAAGTTAGAAAATAAGTTAGAAAAATAGAAAAGCCATTTGTGGTAGACTTTTGAATACCCCTAAACAAAAGAAAGGAAACCACAAATGACTTACACCCATCTTACCACAAACGAGCTGACAATCATCGCCCATTCTTTCGTGCAAAAGCTTAAAGCGTACCGAGTGGCCCAAATGATCAACCGTTGCGCCGAAACCGTTTATCGCGTTTATCGTTACCTGGAAACCGGTGCCTCAATTGCTGATTATCAAGATCACTATATGCGCAATAAGCAACGTTGTGGCCGAAAACGTACTCAGTTGTCACTGGCTGAACTCACTTATATCAACGACAAAATTGCCCAGGGGTGGACGCCTGATACCATTATTGGGCGCGCTGAGCGCCCAATTAGTTGTAACCGGCGAACTCTTTACCGGATGTTTGAACGTGGCCAGTTCGGCTTCGATGTCCGTTCCAGGTAAGCGGCACCCGAATGGCTATGTCGAGCGCCGCGGGAAGGCTGGCCAATTGGGGCGAAGTATTCACGAGCGTGCCAAGGACTTTCCGCACTATGCCACTGAATTTGGGCACCTTGAAGCTGATACCGTCCAAGGCAAAAAGCACCAAGGGGCGGTAATGACCCTGACCGAACGCCAATCGAAGGTCGAAATTGTACTCAATGTGCACGAAAAGACGGCTGATGCGATTAACCAACACTTAAGTCAGTGGCTTCAGAAATTCCCGCGGCACTTCTTCAAATCGATTACCTTTGACAACGGAAAAGAATTCGCCGGCTGGCGCGAGATTGCCAATCAATTTGACCTTCACACTTACTTTGCCGAGGTTGATGCTCCCAATCAACGAGGGCTGAACGAAAATAACAACGGTCTTTTACGCCGGGATGGCTTAACGAAACAGCTAGATTTCCGCAATCTTCCTGATGAATTGGTAACCCAACTGATGAGTAAGCGAAATAACCTGCCCCGTAAATCACTAGGCTATCGAACTCCATATGAAGTATTCATGTCTTACGTCACTGATGAGCAACTATTTTCTTTCTAACTTAAATTGACATTTCGGGAAACTAAATTCTTTACAAATAGTTAGATATTTGCAAAAATAATTATGTTCACAGGATTAGGATTTTGAGTATACAAATGATCGGAGGGGTTAATTATGCTCGAACTTCATCTTTTTGTGAATCCATTAGGAATGCGTTGTTTACGGTGTGAAAAAGACGTGTTAAAAATTGATCGTGATTTAAATACAAAAATTAGTTACCAATTTGTACCACTATTCAATATGAAAACGATCGATAGCACACTTAAATATTATCATCTTAATACCCATGATCTTGCTGTAAGACAACAAGTATCAAAAACCCTTAACCAAATAATATTAGATTATAAAGCAGCCCTCTTCCAAGGACGAAAACGTGGACGACATTATCTCTTACAATTACAATCTGCGCTTATTAACCAAGGCTTGGATTACAACGATGAATTAATTAATAAAATTGCACATGATTCACACCTTGACTTAGAAATGTTTTTTGAGGATCGGCAAAGTCAACTTGCTAAGCAGGCTTTCCGTCAAGATCAAAAAATCGCAAGTGATCTAGGCGTATCAGAAACGGCTACCGCAGTCGTTTTTAACACCGAGGATTCTGATTACGGCCTAATGATTCCAAATTTTGACTATAATACTTTAATAAACGCATTTAAAAGCGGAAAATTGTCTCGATCTGCATCCTTAGATGAATTTGTGAACCAATATCGTCCGCCAAAGCTTCAAATTATACAAAACAATAATTAATAAAAAAGAGATTGGAAAAGTTGGTCTTTCATTATTGCACCATCTATCCAACCTCTTTTTTATTTTCTGCCTAGAATTGTAATCGTTCTCTTGAAAAAGCAAGTTTTACCAGTTTCCCTAGTAATTTTTTGCTTTCGTCCACTGCGGTTTCGGCCATCCGATTATTAATCATGGTTAAAAATGCACTCACATCCTGCTGTTCTGCTATTTCCTTATCCGTATTATTTTGAATATGGCAGATTGCAAGAAATAACTTGAACGAATTTAGTGACGTAGATTAAGCAAGAAGATCTCGATTGGTGTGTGCCAGTTAAGACATTTAAGTGGTCGGGAATTCAGATACCAATTGATTTGAACCAGCTGGCGATCGCTCAGCTCTTCAATGGCTTGTCCCTTGGGAATAAACCGTCGCAAAACTCGGTTACGGTTCTCATTACTACCGCGTTCATGTGGTGAATAAGCATGGGCAAAATAAACCTGAGTACCTGTTAGCTGTTCAATTGCCTGATAGTTAGCGAACTCTTTCCCATGATCCACGGTAAGCGTCTTGAGCTTGTCTTGAAGTTGACTAGCTAGTTCAAGTACGGCTTGAGTCATGGACTGACTGTCGCGACCATGGAGCCGTTTAACAATTGTCAGGCGACTCTTACGCTCCACAAAAGTCGCCACAGCTTGACCTTTACGTTTGCCAGAAAGTACGGTATCAGCTTCAAAGTGGCCGAATTCTTGGCGAGTTTCGACTTTATGAGGACGCTCCTCAATGGAGCGGCCGTGACTGAACGTACCACGCTTTTCTTTAGCACGATGACGACGAATTCCATGATCAGGCAAATCGGGTAACTGTACATCAAGCCATCCTTGATCAATCCAGTTATAGACCGTCTTGTAGGCAATCCCAACTACATGGGCAACTTGTTCAGGGGACCACTTCTGGACTTGAATCTTTTCCTCAATCAAGTGCTTAAGGCTTTTAGTGAGTGAAGACTTCCGCCCCCGTTGACTAACCTTGCGTTCAAAGTCAGTTTGCGCTAGTTCAGCTTGATACTCACCGTTGAGCCGGTGAAGTTCGTTAAAGACTGTGGTTTTACTAAAGCCTAAGTAATTAGCGATGTATCGTAAGGAACGTCCTTCATTATGAAGCGTTTCAATGACAATGCGGTTCTGGAATGATAAAATAGTGGTGCCCATTAAGGTCCTTCTTTCTAATGGAATGTTGTGGTAACACCATTAAAGACCTTGATGGGTTTTTCTGTCCACTTAAATGTTCAACTCAAATTTTACAATCTGCCTAATACAAATCTTTGAGGATCAAATGCATTACCATAATCTTCCTCACGACAAACTATAGTTGACCCGTCAATCGTTGCATTCTTTCCTGCTAAAAACATTGTACATGTGTGTTGCATATTATGATCTCCTTTTAACCAGCTGTAGTTTTAACTGTGAATCATTAAACCATCTTGGACGATGAATTAAAATAAGATGATTATCCTTTCTGCAAATTACTTTAAAGGCAATTAATTCGTTTGTATATTGGTTGATAATAATATTGCGAATTGTTTCTGGAGGTAAACAACCAGGAAATAACCAATCGCTTTTGTTTACCTTCATTAATAAGCTTTTCCATTCCTTATCTCCCCAAGAATAAAATAAAGGGAATTTCTCTATCTCTAATATTACACCAATTCGCCAGATAATCATTGGAATAGACATTCCCGGCCAACTTGCAATGAGATCATGGCATACCAACGGGCACTCAGATAAAGCATGTCCAGTAAGTTTTAAAGTGGTTAATGATAGTTCTCTTATTTCTTTACTCGGAAAATGATACTGTTTCTTTTTTAACATTTCAATCTGCTCCATTAAAATAGTTTTTTTATCATACTTTAACCGGCTATAAGAACAACGCCGATATTTCTGATTAATAACTAATTGCGCCCTTTTTACATCCCAGAATAGGAGAACAAATTGTTTCCTAAAAATTTGCGTAAACTGAACGATTTTTTTATTTCTCAAGTTACGCAAATAAGGTGATCCTAATATCCACCAAACCGGAATTTTTAACTGACGATATCCCTCATTACGTGCTAACAACCTTTCAAGACTTAAGGGACTGCATTGAAATTCAACTGCTACAGTTTGTCCGTTAATTTCTAAAAGAATATATGGGCGTTGGGCAATTGTTGGAAAATAAACTTCTAATTGTGGATTCCAATGATGTTTTTGCGCCCATTGGTAAATCTGCTTTTTTCCTTTTAAATGTTCCAATGTTTCACCTTCACTAAAGCCACAATTATTCCCCCTCTTATGAGCATAGTGAGTAATCTTATGCTTTCCTCGTCGCAAAATTACTCCCTGTCCGCATCCTGGACAATAATACGCCATATCGCTTTTTGCGTTTTCAGCCAACACTAATTGATCATTATGAACTGCAATTAACATTTAATCCCTCTATATATTTATATACGGAAATTAATCAATTTTGCACGAAAAAAGCTACGTTGAGTATGAACTCAAACGTAGCTTATTCAAAATAGTGTCGAATTAAATGTAAGGCAGATACTGGCATTATTTTCTTTCCATGTTCACTTAGAAAATCAACCGTTGTTGCCGTGGGGTTTCCATATTCATAAGCAAGAGCAAGTTGATCTTTAATATCATTACTGTTCAAAATAGAATCAGAATAAGCAATTGCTAAATAATATAAATCATTGTACTTATATAAATATGATGAAACATCATCACTCTCAGCAATTTTCGCAAAATCAATCAAATCTTCAAAAGAATCAAATGTAATTACTTGCCAGTTAGTGTGTTGAATCGCATTATCTTCTGAATCATTAATCGCTGTTTTTCTTTGATCTTGATTCGAACTATTTTTTTGAATCAAATGTTGCTTAATATATTTGGACACCTGGTCATTAATTGGTCCATGCTGTTCATTCCCAGCAAAATTAGAATCATTTTTACTAATAAATAATTCTAAGCCATTATTAGTGGGCATCACCTGAAAAGTAACCGCATCGTTATTTTGGAATTGGTGATCAGTATCTACTTCTTTCAGGATACTATAAAAGAAATCCTCAATTTGCTGATGATCACCAAGTAAGTCTAGAATGGTGATACCCCGAACAGATAAATCATCATTATCTACCAAAACGCGAATAGTATTTTCATTAATGCGTTCCATCTCCATTGAGCAGCACCTCCTTTTACCAAAACTAGATGTTACTTCTATTGTAAGGATTTTCGCTTAAAAGTAAAGTTACTCGGTTAAAAGAATAAAAAAAGGAAAGCATCTCACTTTCCATATTCTATCAGTTAAATCATATTTGCTTTTTCTTGAGCTTCTACTAGTTCAAGTTCACGAACCTTTCGAGGTAAGAAGCGACGGATTTCGTCTTCATTGTAACCTACTTGAAGCCGTTTATCATCAATAACAATAGGACGTCGTAATAATCCTGGATTCTTACTAATTAACTTAAACAGATCCTTCATCGACAAATCATTAAGATCTACACTCAACTTTTGGTAAGCTTTAGACCGCTTTGAAATAATATCTTCAGTACCATCTTCAGTCATCCGTAAAATATTCTTGATTTCATTTAAAGACAATGGTTCAGAAAAAATATTCCGTTCCTTAAAAGCAATATCATGTTCTTTTAGCCAGACACGTGCTTTACGACAAGACGTGCAACTTGGAGACGTATATAGTATAACCATTTTATTTAGTGGCCTCCTTTATTAAGTTAAACTAGAACATTCATTAATACATTATTCATTATACCTCCTATTCAATTAATATTAAAGTCATATAACAAAATTGTATCTGTCAAGTTTTCATAGGTAGCCTTTAAATATACAGTTTTAGTGGGTTAGTGCCTTAAAAAGTTGTCCCATTGGTCTACTTGTGACCGTGTTGATCGGAATTATTCCTTGTACTGCTCCAATTGACGGCTTTGTCGGTGCCTTTCTTAGAAACTCTCCAGTTCGAATATGCATTTCCTGTAATAGGCTGGTTTGAGCCACTCGAGGAAGAACTGTTAATTGTTCTAGGATTGTATTTAAACTAGCTTGCAGTTCACCATTCATTCGGGCTTCAATTAAACCAATCATGGCTTTAGCCCCCTGCTTAGTCCATGACTTGCCCTGTTTCTTCATCCGGTAAGTAAAAGCCCGGTGAGAACTTTCGACTGAACCAATTAAATGAATATCCTTAAATCCACGCATTTGTGGTGAGAGGATATACCGCCAATTTCGCTGTAGATACTTTCTTAAACGCATTAGGTCGTCTGCTTGTTTTTCCGTTAGGTTTTGTGATTCATAAGTATCTAAAATTATTGTTAGCTCTGCTTGATCATGATGACGAACGGCTTTAATTGCTCGCATGGCTAATTCGTTGTGCCGGCCTAAAGTATGTTCAATTTTCTGTAAACAATGATAGCGGTCGAGAAAGTATTCACCATGTGCACCTTGAGGAACTAGACTTAATAGCTTAGCTGGTTCGTAACCTGGGCCAGCGTCACTGGCCAAAAAGATCGTTTGACCGGCAAGCTTATAATGGCGGTCTAAATAATCACTTAGTCGTGCTTCAAGCCGTCCTTGGTGCCCAACACTGAGAAAGTCATGCCGATTAATGATTTGATTAGCTACTCGCTCATAAACCCGATAATGGTGCACAAGAGTCAGCTGACCTGCTTCTTTTTTACCTTTAATCATAAAGGCATCACCCTCAATAGTTAAATTTTTAGGCATATGGCGAGGAGTAGCTTGGTGTTCTTTTGCTTGAGTTTGTTTAGCTACCTGATTTCCTAACTCATGCACGGCGTGCATTACCGAATCGGCAGTAATTCCGCTGTCAAATACAAGGTTCAAAATGTCGGCAGTATTGCGCATTGTAGTTGTTTGGGCAATCTTAGCCATCATCATTAAGTAGTGTGGCGATAAACGACGACGTGGTTTAATTTTTAATTGTTGGTCTAAGTAAAATTCACGTTTCTTTGTTCCTGCCTGATAATACCGTCGTTGAAAAGTCACCGGGCCAAAGATAAAATTAAGCGTCCGTGGCTGTTTATTGATTACTTGATAGTTCGCTGGAGCTTGGGACTTTAAGCTTCGATCTAAGCTTTCCAAAAAGTTTTGCATGATTACTTGTCCTAACTCCAATACACCTTTTAAAATAATCTGTTCAGCTTCAAATAAACTGCCTGATTTCACCAAATTCTGCTAGATTTCTGTTAAAATATCCATGAGGAAAGACCTGCCTTTGCTTAGTATTCGACACACTAAAGGCTACTGGTCTTTTCTTTTTTTGTAAATAAGTAAATTGGTCTACAAAAAAGATTTCCACGACCAGATGAATTATTCATCCAACCTATGAAAATCTTACACTAACACAAAATTTATTGACTTTTTGTAAGCTTACTTGCTATTATACTTGCCCTTTTTCCTTATCAAAAATAAAGTCGATAAAATTTACAATTTAATTATTTTGCATTAAGTTGTACTATAATAAGTATGACTACTAACTTCTGAGGAGGAATTAATATGTTAACAAAAATTAGCTTAACATTTGGTTCACGACAAATTTTACAATCAATTATTGATAAATATCCTGAACGTCATTTCAAATTAATGCAGGCAACTACTCACACAAGGAAATTAGCATTATTTGATCTTTCTGGAAAAGATACTATTTTTCAGTCACCAGTAAAATTAACAACTCTTGATTCAACACTAAATACCCAATTAAATGGAATGTTTTACTACCAATCATTTCAAGTAAACGGTGATCGGCAAAAACTTCTTTATAATACACTTCAAAAGGTATTAACTGAACCAGCTAACATGAATGGTGGGTATATGCTTAGCGTTGATAATAAAGCGGAAGCTACTACTTTAGTTTTACTGACTGCTTGGGCTGATTTTGAAAGCTTAACTGCATGGAAGGAAAGTGAAACTTTTACATCTTTAAAGAACTTTACCAGTATGGGATCAGACAATAGCTATTATGATGAGATTTACAAACCCATTTTTTAATAAGTAGATAACATAAGGGGATTTACCAATGCTAATTAACTGATCCCTTATAATAGGACCATGAATTATCAATTTCGGTAACTCATGGTCCTATTTTTTCAACCCAGTGCCTACATTACGTCCACTGCAAAATAGGAAAAGTGAATTGTTATATAATTCTAATCCATAGTTCTTGACAATCACCATTGTGAGCCCATAAATGCCCTTTCTTTCGTATGTCAGTTTTTCCGCAGTCTAAATAGATTTGATCTGGACTATACCAATTAACGAGCATAACGAATAACCACTTTCGATATCTGAAACCAAAATAGAGAATTAGTTCCCTTATATTGATTTTTACGGCAGGGCATGCCGTAAAAGCATGCTTCTTAAAATCACTTGCTTTATTTTTGAAAACCGAGGTAATAATTTCATTTTGTTCTGTCATACATAAAAATCTCCTTACTGATGATAGTCTCAGTATAGGAGATCAGGAGGAGCTAGAGCTAGACGTACTGTTATTGACTGCTTACGTTGCTTGATCAATTTTATTCAATTTTTCCTATCAATACTTCTTAACGAAGAGCCAAAAAATACTTCCCACCTTTAGGTAAGGAAGTATTTTTTAAACCATTAATTAGACGGTCCGTACGAGACTCGAACTCGTGATCTCATCCGTGACAGGGATGCGTCCTAAACCAACTAGACCAACGGACCAAAATTGCGGGGGCTGGATTTGAAC
>NZ_CP027805.1:185000-315000 GCF_003072625.1 Limosilactobacillus reuteri | reverse complement strand
ACATGGGTAGGTCACCTGGTTTCGGGTCTACAACTACATACTTCTTACGCCCATTTAAGACTCGCTTTCGCTACGGCTCCGGTTTTCCCACCTTAACCTTGCATGCAATCGTAACTCGCCGGTTCATTCTGCAAGAGGCACGCCGTCACCCATTAACGGGCTCCGACAGCTTGTAGGCACATGGTTTCAGGAACTATTTCACTCCCCTTCCGGGGTGCTTTTCACCTTTCCCTCACGGTACTGGTTCACTATCGGTCACTAGGGAGTATTTAGCCTTGCGAGATGGTCCTCGCGGTTTCCGACGGGGTTTCACGTGTCCCGCCGTACTCAGGATCCTGAACAGAGAGTGTGACGTTTCGTCTACGGGGCTTTCACCCTCTATGGCACAGCTTCCCAACTGTTGCGACTACGTCGCACTTTGGTAACTCTAATGTTCAGTCCTACAACCCCAACAAGCAAGCTTGTTGGTTTGGGCTCTTCCCTTTTCGCTCGCCGCTACTCAGGGAATCGATGTTTCTTTCTCTTCCTACAGCTACTAAGATGTTTCAGTTCACTGCGTCTACCTCTTGCTAGCTATGTATTCACTAGTCAAGTAATCAGCGACTAAGCTGATTGGGTTCCCCCATTCGGAAATCTCCGGATTAAAGCGTACTTACCGCTCCCCGAAGCATATCGGTGTTAGTCCCGTCCTTCATCGGCTCCTAGTACCAAGGCATTCACCATGCGCCCTTCATAACTTAACCTAAACAATCAAAGATTGTCTGATTAATTGAGTTAGCGATTATAATTCGTTAATTAAAACTCAAATAACGCGGTGTTCTCGGTTTATTGTTTTGTTAATAAAGAAATTAGATAGTATTTAGTTTTCAAAGTACAAGCTCTGAGGGTAAACCCCTCAAAACTAAACAAAGTTTCTTCGATGTGTAGGTTCCGTTTTATTCCTTAGAAAGGAGGTGATCCAGCCGCAGGTTCTCCTACGGCTACCTTGTTACGACTTCACCCCAGTCATCTGTCCCGCCTTAGGCGGCTCCCTCCATAAAGGTTAGGCCACCGACTTTGGGCGTTACAAACTTCCATGGTGTGACGGGCGGTGTGTACAAGGCCCGGGAACGTATTCACCGCGGCATGCTGATCCGCGATTACTAGCGATTCCGACTTCGTGTAGGCGAGTTGCAGCCTACAGTCCGAACTGAGAACGGCTTTAAGAGATTAGCTTACTCTCGCGAGCTTGCGACTCGTTGTACCGTCCATTGTAGCACGTGTGTAGCCCAGGTCATAAGGGGCATGATGATCTGACGTCGTCCCCACCTTCCTCCGGTTTGTCACCGGCAGTCTCACTAGAGTGCCCAACTTAATGCTGGCAACTAGTAACAAGGGTTGCGCTCGTTGCGGGACTTAACCCAACATCTCACGACACGAGCTGACGACGACCATGCACCACCTGTCATTGCGTCCCCGAAAGGAACGCCTTATCTCTAAGGTTAGCGCAAGATGTCAAGACCTGGTAAGGTTCTTCGCGTAGCTTCGAATTAAACCACATGCTCCACCGCTTGTGCGGGCCCCCGTCAATTCCTTTGAGTTTCAACCTTGCGGTCGTACTCCCCAGGCGGAGTGCTTAATGCGTTAGCTCCGGCACTGAAGGGCGGAAACCCTCCAACACCTAGCACTCATCGTTTACGGCATGGACTACCAGGGTATCTAATCCTGTTCGCTACCCATGCTTTCGAGCCTCAGCGTCAGTTGCAGACCAGACAGCCGCCTTCGCCACTGGTGTTCTTCCATATATCTACGCATTCCACCGCTACACATGGAGTTCCACTGTCCTCTTCTGCACTCAAGTTGCCCGGTTTCCGATGCACTTCTTCGGTTAAGCCGAAGGCTTTCACATCAGACCTAAGCAACCGCCTGCGCTCGCTTTACGCCCAATAAATCCGGATAACGCTTGCCACCTACGTATTACCGCGGCTGCTGGCACGTAGTTAGCCGTGACTTTCTGGTTGGATACCGTCACTGCGTGAACAGTTACTCTCACGCACGTTCTTCTCCAACAACAGAGCTTTACGAGCCGAAACCCTTCTTCACTCACGCGGTGTTGCTCCATCAGGCTTGCGCCCATTGTGGAAGATTCCCTACTGCTGCCTCCCGTAGGAGTATGGACCGTGTCTCAGTTCCATTGTGGCCGATCAGTCTCTCAACTCGGCTATGCATCATCGCCTTGGTAAGCCGTTACCTTACCAACTAGCTAATGCACCGCAGGTCCATCCCAGAGTGATAGCCGAAGCCATCTTTCAAACAAAAGCCATGTGGCTTTTGTTGTTATGCGGTATTAGCATCTGTTTCCAAATGTTATCCCCCGCTCTGGGGCAGGTTACCTACGTGTTACTCACCCGTCCGCCACTCACTGGTGATCCAACATCAATCAGGTGCAAGCACCATCAATCAATTGGGCCAGTGCGTACGACTTGCATGTATTAGGCACACCGCCGGCGTTCATCCTGAGCCAGGATCAAACTCTCATATAAAATATATAAGAACTTGAATAGCTCTCAATTATCTTTGTTATTAAGCGAATTGACTTCGCAAATGTTTTGCTTCAAATCACATTGTGATTGAAGACCCTACACATTTGATTCGTCGAAACTTTGTTCAATTTTCAAAGGTCTACCTGTTGGCTAACCAAGCGGCCAATCAACATATTTATTTTAACATGTATCAGATTAGCTTGTCAAGAAGAAATTTTAATTAATTTTGAATTTCTTCTTGATTGATAACTCAATCAGCAACTTTATTAATATATCATGTTGTCAATCAGATGTCAACAATTATTTTTGATTTTTTTGTTAAACCATCTCAACAGCACTTAACTGTTTCGACAACGATAATTACTATACATGGATTTCATTCTTTCGTCAACACCTTTTTCAACTTTTTTGAATTTTATTTTTATCGCTATCTATTAACCTCTTAAACTCGTTTTTCTTTTAATAGGTTTGTCCGCACCCCCTACGATTCTTGCCAATTAGCATTTCTTTACTATCCCTAAAATTACCATTAATTAATATGGAGTACTAATTTGCAAAGTATCGATATTAAAATCAGTTGGTAACACGGTGTATTTACCCATTCAATTTTTATATCTTCTTGGATAGATTGTTAGGAACATCTCTTGATAACTATTAGCCTCTTTTTGCAACTGTTTTTTCTACTCTTAGAAATTTCGCAAAAATTAAAATAATAATCGAGTAGGAGATAATTGATTAGTTCAATTATCGACCTCTCACACCACCGTACGTACGGTTCCGTATACGGCGGTTCGACAACTTAATCACATTGAATTGACTGGAGCGTCTTGGACATATTCATAAGTCCGAGTTGTTCCAGTTTTCTATTAGTTAGAGAATAGCTCAAGGTCTTACTATGTGCAGTTCGCCAGTAGCCCTTTCGGGTACTAGCGAAGACATATGCATCATGCTGGGGCAGCCCCAACTTCTGTAAGTTAGTTACCTTAGTTTTAAACTTTTTCCATTGCTTCCAAATATACTGCCTTATTCGGACCCTCAACCACTTGTCAAGGCGTTGAATAAAGTTAGTTAGTTTCCCAATTGAGTAGTACTGAAGCCACCCACGCATTTTTCGATGAATTTCTTCAAACATTCTTGTCAGAGATATTCCACGATTACGTTTAGTTAATAACTTCAGTGCTTTCTTTACTCGTTGTTGCGATTGTTTAGCTGGACGGGCGTAGGCCCCATTGTGGTCTACACCCAACGAAAAGCCAAGAAACTTCAACCGTAGCGGGCTACCGACTTTGGTTTTATCTGGGTTCACTTTAACTTTCAAGCGCTTTTCTAGAAACTGGGTAATGCTTCGCATTACTCGTTCTCCGGCTCGTTGACTTTTAACATAGATGTTACAATCATCCGCATAGCGCACAAAGTGGTGACCACGTCTAGTCAACTCTTCGTCCAACTCATTTAGATAGATGTTCGCCAGTAGTGGTGACAATGGCCCTCCTTGTGGGGTTCCTTTTTCACTCTTAGCGAAAAGCCCATGGTCTAAGACTCCGCTAGTTAGAAACTTACGAATGAGTCTTAGTGTCCATGGGTCATCAATATATTGTTGGAGATACTTAATCATCAAGTCATGATTAACGTTATCAAAATAGGCTTTTAGATCTAAGTCGACAACTCTTCGATAACCTTGATTATAAAGATCTACTACTTTTGAAATAGCGTCATGGGCCCCACGGTGGGGACGGAAGCCAAAGCTATTATCAGAGAAAACACGCTCAAAGATAGGCGTAAGAATTTGGGCTACAGCTTGTTGAACCATTCGGTCCACCACCGTTGGTATTCCAAGTCTTCTTACTCCACCATTAGGCTTCGGAATTTCTACCGTTTGACTGGAGCTGGTTTATACTTGCCCTCACGCAAACTAGCGATCAGTTCCGTCTTATTTTCTCTGAGATATGGCAGAAGGTCATTGACTGTCATATCGTCAACGCCTGCTGCTCCTTTATTTCTCTTAACTCGCAAATAAGCCTGATTAAGGTTATTGCGATCCAAGACCAGGTCTTGGATAGTGACACTCATACCTTTACCTTCACCATAACCGGTACTACGCGCCCTTGTGTACTTTCGGTTTTCCAAACCTATTCTCGACAAGCGGTCAGCTTGTTGTTCTGTTTTCTGCGATTGTCGCACCTGATTACACCTCCGATATAAGTTACAAGTTATTGTCGTTCAGTCCTTCATCTGATTATTCAAACTACTATGACCTCGGCTGACTTCTGGCTTACTCAACACTGCATCACTGCACCGCTTGTTTCTGTGGAAATTAAACTTATTCCTCTTGTCGGAAACGTGTAGGCCAGATCTCCCCGGGTAAGAATATTAGCTTTCGTACCATGTCATCGTTAGCTTTACTGAGACCAACTTCGAGTAGTATTGGACTTCAACTTGTCTAGCAGCCTTATCCAGTTAATTTCAGCCTTATAGCTACTTCTTGTTCATCGATGCAGTACTTTGCCTTAGACTTCCTTCAGATTCCACCTCACGGTGGACACCCTTGTCCTCAGCTCATGGTTCCGACTACTACGGCCCATAGCGGACTTTCACCACCTAGCTAATACCCATGCCGGGCGCACCAGAAAAACTCGCACCCCATAAAAATGGAATACGAGTTATCTATTTTATGCTAATTTTCTAAAGACTCCTTAAAGCCTTCATCAACTATTCAGCTTACTTCTTCTTTTTCTTTGAATCGTTCTTAGCTTCCTTTTCTGGACGCATTGTTGGAAAGAGAATAACATCCCGAATAGATTTAGCATCAGTAAGGAGCATTACAAGACGGTCGATTCCAATACCAAGTCCCCCAGTAGGCGGCATTCCGTATTCGAGGGCTTGAACGTAATCTAAGTCGACTGGTTCAGCTTCATCATTACCATTAGCTTTTTCCTTTGCTTGCATTTCAAAACGTTCCTTCTGGTCAATTGGATCGTTTAATTCACTAAAGGCATTTGCCAATTCGCTACCATCAACATACAATTCGAAACGATCAGTCATCGCAGGATTATCAGCATTCCGCTTTGCCAATGGTGAAACTTCGACTGGGAATTCATAGACAAAAGTTGGTTGGATAAGCGTATCTTCAACAAACTCTTCAAAGAACGCATTCAAGATATGACCCTTTGTCCAGTACGACTTATATTCAACCTTATGTTCATCGGCTAACTTCTTAGCATCTTCGTCCGTCATTAATTCATCGCTGAAGTCAATGCCAGTCTTTTCCTTAACGGCATCCGCCATCGTGATCCGTTTAAAGTTTCCTCCAAGGTCAATTTCATGTCCTTGGTAAGTAATCTTTCCATCATCTGAAACAACTTTAGCTGCTGCCTTAACGATTCCTTCTGTTTCATCCATAACATCTTGGAAGTCAAAGTAAGCAGCATAAGTTTCCATTGTAGTAAATTCAGGGTTATGGTGAGGATCCATCCCTTCATTCCGGAAAATCCGACCCAATTCATATACCCGTTCAAAGCCACCAACAATTAACCGCTTGAGGTACAATTCGGTAGCAATCCGCAAGTACATATCAATATCAAGCGCATTGTGGTGAGTGATGAACGGACGCGCATTAGCACCACCAGCTTGCGTGTTCAAGATTGGGGTTTCAACTTCTGTAAAGCCATTATCATCCATGTACTTCCGGACAGCCTTGATGATCGCTGTCCGTTGGTGGAAACGCTTGAAACTTTCTGGGTTAGAAATTAAATCAAGGTAACGCTGACGATAGATAGTTTCAGGATCAGTAACCCCATCCCACTTATTAGGAAGCGGACGCAATGCTTTTGACAAGAAGGTAATTTTATGTGCACGAACAGTTAATTCGCCTGTATCTGTCTTGATAACATCCCCTTCAATTCCAAGGAAGTCACCAATATCTGATCGCTTGAAAACATGGTAAGGTTCATCCCCTACCATATCCTTACGAGCGTAAACTTGAATCTTACCAGTCCGATCAACAAAGTCAGCGAACCCAGCCTTACCACTACTCCGCTTTCTTGTCATTCGACCCGCAATAATTACTTTGGCGCCCATCTCGTTTAATTCTTCTTTATCGTATTGATCAAACTTATCATGCAAATCTTGGGCAAGATGGTCTCGTTTGAAGCGGCGGCCAAATGGTTCAATTCCCGCTTCTTTTAACTCTTCCATTTTTTCACGCCGAACGCGCATTTGATCTAGTTCTTGTGACACTTAAGTTCTCCTCCTCGTAATTAAGCTTGCTGTCTTTTTGCAGCTCGTTCTGCAGTTTGTTCAGCAAATCGGTCAAAAATATCGTTCATTTCATCAAGTGTTTCGGCCTCGACTAATGCTACCTTAGTCCGGGCAGCACGCGGAATACCCTTGATATAGTACGTAGATAACCCACGGAACTCACGAACTCCCACATATTCACCCTTTAAATCAACTAAACGATTAAGATGGTCCTTGGCCATTTCAATCTTTTGTTCTGGGGTTGCTTCTGGAAGCAGCTCACCGGTCTCCAAGTAATGTTCAGTCCGCTTTAGCATCCATGGGTTACCCATCGCTGCCCGACCGATCATTGCGGCGGTTGCGCCAGTCATATCAAGAATCTTCTTTGCATCTTCTGGTGTCTTCACATCACCATTAGCCATGAACGGAATTTTCAATTGACTCGCTACTTCTTTTAGTATATTCCAATCTGCTTGTCCCGTATACATTTGTTTTCGAGTTCGACCATGCATCGCAATCGCGCTAGCTCCTGCCCGTTCAGCTGCTAAAGCATCTTCAACAGCTAAAATATGCTTGTCGTCCCAACCCGTTCGCATCTTAACGGTAACTGGCTTTTTAACAGCATCAGTAACATATGACACCATTTCATAGACTTTATTAGGATCTAGTAACCATCGCGCACCCGCGTCAGTTTTAACAACCTTATTAACAGGGCACCCCATATTTATATCAATCACGTCAGCTGCTGTATGTTGATCTACATACTTAGCAGCCTCAACTAATGTTTCTTTGGTTCCACCGAAAATTTGAATTCCCATTGGATGTTCTTCTGGGTCGACATCCATCATATTTAAAGTTCGTTGATTATGGTACATAATGCCACGGTCTGAGATCATTTCACAGACAACGTAGCCAGCACCAAATCTTTTACAGATAACCCGAAAGGCGGAATTGGTTACTCCAGCCATTGGTGCAACAACAACTTGATTAGGAATTTCAACGTTACCGATCTTCCACTTCATTTTTTCACCTCATTACTGCTTAAGAAACTGTGCTGGCCATCCAGTTTCATTTTTAATTGTCCGATAACTCAACTATCATAGCATATCAACGCGCTTAGCACCAAAAATTACTTTTCATCTGTTGATTTTTTATCATCATTCGCCGTCATTTCCGCATAGATCTTCTTTAATTCGTCTTCGTTAAATTCGTACTTCTTCCCACAGAATTGGCAAACAGCTTCTGCATGGTGGTCTTCGTCAATCAGCTTCTTCATGTCATCTTTAGAGATACTTGCAAGGGCGTGCGCAAAACGTTCCTTTGAGCAATCACATGCATAACGAACTGGCATCGTTTCAAGGATCTTTAAGTCATCACCAAAAATCTTCTTCAAAATATCTTCTGGCGTATCACCATCACGTAACATCTGTGATACCAATGGCAAGCCCTTCAATGTCTTTTCAAGTTTGTTGATTTCTTCATCGCTAGCACCAGGCATTACTTGAATCATGAAACCACCAGCAACATCAATATTTTCATCAGGGTTAACGAATACTGAAAGGCCAACCGCTGAAGGAATTTGTTCAGATTGAGCAAGGTAGTAAGTAAAGTCATCACCAAGTTCACCAGAAACTAAATTTACTTCACCGGTATATGGTGTCTTGTCGCCTGGAGCCATTTTGGTTACAGAAAGAGTTCCTTGATTACCAATTGCCTTTGCAACATCAATCTTCCCCTTATCATTTGCTGGTAAAGAAACGTGTGGATTACCCATGTAGCCTTTTACAGTTCCTTCAGCAGTTCCATCCGCAACAATAAAGCCAACCGGACCATTTCCTTGAATCTTGACCGTCATTCCTGCTTCTCCTTGTAAACTAGAAGTAGCCAAAAGAATCGTTCCAATTAAAGTTCGACCAAGGGCAGCAGAAGAAGCACTCCATGTATCATGAATTTCATGTGCCTTTTGAACGACTTGGGTAGCATTTACAGCGTAAGCCCGAAACTTTCCATCCTTAGTCATTGACTTTACTAAATAATCTGTTGTTTTCATTTTAAATTCCTCCTTAAAATTTAACCTAAAGAAAAGACGGAAGACCACCACCTACCAATCAGGTTTTGTATCTTCCGTCTTTTCAATAGTTTACTTGTCTTCAGAATTGTCTGAATCATCACTTGATTGTGAATCATTTGAGTTATCACTCTTAGTATCAGATAAATCATTTTGATTATCTTTTGCTTCATCGTGACGCTCATTTTCCAATCGTTCAAGTTCACGCTTGGATTCTTCAAAGGTTTGTGCGCGTGCCTCTTCGTCTTCAGCAGCGACATCCTTATCAGGAACTTTTCCGGTCTTATAAAGACTAAGGATTTGTTTTTCATCAAGCGTCTCGTACTTGAGTAATGCTTCAGCGATTTGCTTATGTTGCTCACGATGCGTCTCAATAATGTGTAAGGCAGTTTCATGCCCTTCAGTTAAGATTCGACGTACTTCTTCATCAACTAAAGCAGCAGTCTTTTCGGAGTAAGGCGATTGGTCATAGCCTTGACCTGTAAAGACCTGACCAGAACTTTGCAGTTCTACTGGACCAATCTTATCACTCATTCCGTACTGGGTAACCATTGAACGAGCAATTTGGGTTGCTTGTTCAAAGTCATTCGAAGCTCCTGAAGATTGTGACTTAAAGACAAGCTCTTCAGCAGCCCGTCCACCCATCAGACCAGCAATTTGTTCCATCGCATTCTTTTTCGACATTAACATCTGATCTTCACGTGGAAGCATAATAGCATATCCACCTGCACGACCACGTGGGACAATAGTAACCTTGTGCACAACTCGTGCGTCATTTAATACAAGACCTACAATTGTGTGACCCGCTTCGTGGTATGCAACAGTCTTTCGTTCTTGTTCAGATTGGACACGGTTATGCTTAGCTGGTCCAGCAATTACCCGGTCTTCTGCTTCATCTAAGTCGGCAGCATCAATTTCAGTTTTGTTTCGCCGCGCAGCTAATAAGGCCGCTTCGTTTAAGAGGTTAGCTAAGTCAGCCCCCACAAAACCAGGAGTCTGTTTAGCAATTTCCTTTAAATCAACGTCGCTTGCCATTGGCTTGTTCTTAGCATGAACTCGTAGAATGGCTTCACGGCCCTTAACATCTGGACGACCAACCAAAATCTTTCGGTCAAAACGTCCTGGACGCAAAAGTGCGGGATCCAAGACATCTGAACGGTTTGTAGCTGCCATTACGATGATTCCTTCATCACCTTGGAAACCATCCATTTCAACTAACAATTGGTTCAAGGTTTGCTCACGTTCATCGTGACCGCCGCCCATGCCATTTCCACGGCGCCGACCAACAGCATCAATTTCATCAATGAAGATGATTGCTGGAGCAGCCTTCTTAGCTTGATCAAACAAGTCACGAACACGACTAGCACCAACCCCGACGAACATTTCAACAAAGTCAGAACCAGAGATTGAGAAGAATGGTACCCCTGATTCACCGGCAACCGCCTTAGCTAGCAAGGTCTTACCAGTACCTGGAGGCCCCTCTAGTAAAACACCAGATGGAATACGAGCACCAAGCTTAGTGAACTTCTTTGGATTCTTCAAGAATTCAACGATTTCAACTAATTCTTGTTTCTCTTCTTCTTCACCGGCAACATCTGAGAAACGAACTTTGTTTTTCTTAGCATCAGATGGCTTAGCCTTGGTCTTACCAAAGCTCATCACTCCACGGCCGCCACCACCCTGGCCAGCTTGGCCCATCATCATGTAGAAGAAGAAAATCATGATGACTAATGGCAAGACAGTCAACAACAGGTTCATCCAGACACTGTTAGATTCTTCAGCACGAGTACTAATCTTTACATTATGACGGTTAGCATAGTTTTGAAGTTGACTAACAGTTACGTCACTTTCCAAAACAGAACTTTGGAATTGGGTTACCTTATTGTTTCGTTGTGGTGTAAGAGCAAAGCCAGTATTGTTCGCGGAATTGTCATTATTTGACTGGGGTTTACGGTAAGTACCCGTAACCTTATATACACCACCATTTGGCTGAAGCTGAACGCTCTTAACCTTATTACTCTTCAGTTCGGAGATAAACTCGCTTTGGGAAACGGTCTTACTTTGTCCTGTTGAGGTATTGCCCCCAAAGAAGAAGTAGGCGATTCCCATAATACACAAGAACATCACGGCATAGAAGAGAACGTTATGAGTAAAATTATTTTTTTTACGATTGTTGTTCATAACAACCTCCTATCTACCAGCAACGATATTTTATAATTGTAGTCACTATCATAGCATATTTGACAAATATTGACCATTAATTTCACAGAAGAATTAATAGTTTTATCACCAATGTTATTAATAATACATACTACATATTTATGAATCCATAAAAATGGACATTAATTAAGAATATCTTTAAAATACCGTCCATTTAATATCGATTTTTCCGTCATCCTAATTATCTAACATTTTTAGTCATTTTGGTATACAGATGGCTTCAAAATCCCCACATATGGCAAATTTCGGTAGAATCCCTTGTAGTCCAGACCATATCCAACCAAGAATTCTTTAGGAACTGTAAAGCCAACATAGTCAGGTTCGACATCTACTTTCCGACCTTCTGGCTTATTTAATAATGAACAAACCTTGATGCTCTTTGCTCCCCGGTCAGCTAACAGGTCCATCAAGTATTTCAAAGTACGACCAGTATCAACAATATCTTCCATAATTAGAACATGCCGGTCTTTAACATCTGTTTTCAAATCATGAATAAGTTTAACTTTTCCAGTCGAACCTAAGCCACCAAAATAACTAGAAACATCAATAAAGTCGATTTGGGCCATGATGTCTAGCCGTTCGATCATATCAACAGTAAATAAAACTGCTCCGCTTAGAACGGAAATGATAATTGGCCGTTTATCCTTATAATCTTTTGTTAAGTCCGTTGCTAATTCGTCCATTCGTTTGCCAAGCATTTCTTCACTATATAAGACACGCTCAATATCGTTATTCATTTACTTTCTTCTCCTTACTTTTTATTCCAATAAAACATGACTGCCATGTCAGCTGATAGCCGGTTGGCCGTTCAAGCCAACTCCACTTTTGATTAACTATCCAGACAACCTCGTCATGCGCATCAACCAGGACCATTTGCTGGTCACGCTGTTTTCGGGAAACTTTTTGGTTGATTAGAACCCGTTTGACTAACTGGTGATGGCCATTTTTTAAGCGAATACGATCTTTTTGTCGCCATTGCCGTAGCCGCAGCGGAAATTGATCAGGAGCAAGCCATTGCGAAACCACCTGCTCTTCATCCTTAAAGAAAGATTTTTCAGCTGACACTGCCATTAACTTTATTGAATCTACTTGATACCATTGTTCCAATTTTATCACATGATCTTGGGGCTTTTGTAGGTTCTCAAGCGGATTATCCAATTTTTTTAGCGCACAAGTAGCGTAGTCTTTTTCAAGAATATATTGGTGAGGTAACTTAATAGTTTGCTGCGGCTTTTTCTTGTTTTCTAAGGACTGCAAAAGTTCATCAAGTTGCTGGTCCTTAATATCATACATTCCTTGTTGATTAAACCATTGTCGTAAAATTTCTTTTCGAATAATTTTCTTGTTTTTCGCTAACCTTGCCAGGATCATCCTTCCTTGTTGATCAACACATGCTGCTAATTGATCTGCAACTGCTTGATCACGCCAAGCAAGAAGATCCGTTAACTGTTGATGATAGCTTTCGAGGTGAGAAAGTAACTGGGGATTTTCTTCTTCAAGCATTGGAATTATCGCATGCCGAAATCGATTCCGTTGAATGTTCAAGTCTTTATTCGTCTTATCCTCATACCACTTAAGATGGTGCTGTAAAGCATATTTCTTTAACTGCTGTTTGCTAAAGGGCAAAAGTGGTCGAATTAAGGTTCCAGAAGCAAACGGGCGCCGATCCCGTATTCCCACTAATTGACTCAGCTGCCCACCACGAGTCATCTTCATCAGCATCGTTTCTGCTAAATCATTTTGGTGGTGTGCCGTTAGCAGGATCCTTGCTTGATTATCTTTCATCACTTCCCGAAAAAATTGGTAGCGTGCTTGACGGGCAGCGTTTTCGACTCCGGTCTGGGGATGAAGATTTTGTGGCCAGTGTGCAACTGCTAGTTTTAAATCGTTTTGTTTACAATATTGCCGAATAAACCGTTCTTCAAGCTGGCTTTGCTTTCGTAATTCATGGTTCATATGGGCAACGATAATCTGGGGGCGCTCCTTTAACGGCAGGTGCTGCAAGAGATCTAAAAGAACCATCGAATCGATCCCGGTTGAAACGGCAACTACTACCTTATCCTGGGTAGCAAAAAAGCGACTCCTTACTAGGTGTCGCTCAAATGCTTGTTGTAAATCCGTCATATTAACTCCGACGACCACCACGGCCACCACGCTTACCATCAGTTTGACGCTTTAAAGTAGATAAACGTGATTCACTTTCCTTTAGGTAGCCAGCTAACATGTCATTAAAGTCTTCGTGTTGGTGACTGTTATGGTGGCGACCGCTAAAACCGCCACGGAAGTTATCATTGTGGCCACGGAAATTGTTATTCCGTTCGTGATGAAAATCCCGGTGATTATTTTCACGATGATGGTTATTTTCATGATGATCTTGATGTTCACGAGGAGCTGCGGCCTTGATTGAAAGAGCAATCTTACCGTCATCACCAATCCGTGTTACTTTTGCTGTAACTTCATCCCCAACAGCCAATACATCATGAACGTCCTTGATATATTTATCAGAGATTTGACTGATATGTACTAGCCCTGTCTGATTATCATCTAAATCAACGAATGCACCAAAATTAGTGATTCCTGAAACTTTACCTGAAACCTTTGCTCCAACTTCAATTGCCATGAAACCTATAGATCCTCCTGAACCATCTCATATTTTTTGTATTTGAGTATATCATAACTTCATCTTGAAAACGTATGAAAATAACTAATCTTCTCATTAAAAAATTAAGTTGAAAATCACCCAATTACATTCTTAATTTTAACATTTAAAATATTCTAACCCTACTAAAAACATCTTATTGAGCTAATTTTGTGATCATTAGTTCAAATTATAGATCGTCTCGCCTTTTTTAGAGTAATTATACTTGGCACGAATAACCTGTTGGATGTATTCGGGATTATGTAACATCTTAATCTGACGTTGTAATTGTTGATTCTTTTGTTTTTGTTTTGTTAATTGTGATTGTGCTTGTCGAATATTACCATTAATATCCGCTAATGTCCGTTTGCTTTGAAATATCTGAATTCCAAAGATTAAGAATATAACCAAAAAAACAGCAATAATCCGCTGACAACGGCGCTTATGCACATGCCGATTATATGTTTTTTGATTCGAAACCTGGCGGGCATATGGGGTATTTAATTGTGAAATTTTGCTATCAGATTGTCCTTTCATCTGACATTCCCCTCCATTTTAACTTATCACGCTTTAAGTATAGCAAGTTACCGCAGAGAATGTCTATATAATTATCAACTTTTTTATATCTCAGAAGACATTATAGTTGGTCAAAAGATTCCGCATAAATTTCATCGACAATTTCATACATATCTTCCGCTTCACTCTTTTTCGTCGTTTCAACAATTCGATTAATTTTAACCGTTTCTGTCTTATTACCAAACTTAATTGTTAAAGTATCACCAACCGCTACCCGACTGGATGATTTTGCTGGTTGCCCATTAATTAAGATCCGTCCTTGATCCGCGATTTCCTTAGCGATTGATCGACGTTTAATAATTCGTGATACTTTTAAAAATTTATCTAATCTCATTTTTCCGCTCCTTTTTCATCGGCTTGAATAACATTTCCTAAAGCCGTTATAAATTGTAGTAACTGGTGAAGCCAATCATCAGTTGTCATTTTAGGTTGAATAACCAGCCGAATCGCTAGTTGCTGATTATCCTCACCAATTGTCGCTTTAAACCGTGTATTAGCTAACTCTTTAATTATTGCGGGGGCTTTAATCAAGCGGCTAGCACGTTCGTTAAACTTGATATTAATATTATCCCGTTGTCGTTTAATCTCAGCAATCATTGCCAGATCAGCATGATTCTTCAATTGGCTTACAAGTAACAGCGTCCCAACAGGTGCCGGATAATCGCCAAACCGATCAATCAAGTCACCTTGAATATCAATAACTTCTTCATCCGTCTTAGCTTGGCGAATTGTCTTATATAATTCGATCTTTTGCCGTTGATCAACAATATAGTCCGTTGGTAGGTAAGCTTCAACCCCTAACTCAACTTCAGCATCAGAGTGAATAGTTTGCTTCTTACCCTGCTTTTTAGCTACCGCATCACTAAGCATCGCTGAATAAAGGTCATAACCAACAGAATCGATAAACCCATGTTGCTGTTTTCCCAAGAGGTTACCAGCTCCCCGAATAGCAAGATCGCGCATCGCAATCTTAAATCCAGATCCCAACTCGGTAAAATCACGAATTGCGGCCAACCGTTTTTCTCCTAATTCTGTTAAGACCTTATTAGGTTGATACATAAAGTAAGCATAAGCCACCCGATTACTACGACCAATCCGTCCACGAATCTGATATAACTGTGCTAACCCCATCCGATCAGCATTTTCAACAAAGAGAGTATTAGCGTTGGGGATATCAACCCCCGTTTCAATAATAGAGGTAGTTACTAACACATCGTAATTTCCTTGAATAAACTCATAGAGGACTGTCTCCAGTTCATTTTCACTCATCTGACCATTAATATAGCCAATCCGTGCTTCAGGAACAAGTTCTTGTAACCATGCCACTGTCTCTTCAATGTCATGAACACGATTATGAAGGTAATAAACCTGTCCGCCGCGTTGCATTTCACGAATAATCCCATCACGAATCGCACCACTATTTTGCTCCATTACATAGGTTTGGATTGGGTAACGGCCAGCAGGCGGTGTTTCAAGAACTGATAAGTCTCGTACGCCCAGCATTGACATATGCAAGGTTCGGGGAATCGGGGTTGCCGTTAATGTTAAAACATCAACATTATTTTTTAATTGTTTTAGTTTTTCCTTATGTTTTACCCCAAATCGCTGTTCCTCATCAACAATTAACAGCCCAAGGTCCTTAAATTCAACATCTTTTGATAGGATTCGGTGAGTTCCGACAACGACATCGACACTTCCATCCTTTAGCCCTGCTTCTGTCTCTTTGAGCTCTTTTGGCGTTTTAAAACGTGACATCAAGGCAATGTTGAGTGGGAATCCCTCAAACCGGCGCATGAGGGTGTTGTAATGTTGTTGGGCAAGAACAGTTGTTGGTACTAAGAAGGCAACCTGCTTCCCGCCAGTGACTGCCTTAAAAATTGCCCGCATTGCAACTTCGGTTTTACCATAGCCGACATCCCCTACCAATAGTCGATCCATCGGCTTTGGCTTTTCCATATCTTCTTTAATTTCATCAATACTTCGTAACTGATCACGGGTTTCATTATATGGGAAATTAGCATCAAATTGTTTTTGGAGATAATCGTCTTTCGGAAAAGCATACCCCTTCTCCGCTTCTCGCTTAGCATATAAGTCAACTAATTCATCAGCGATATCTTCAATTTTTGAAGAGACACGCCGTTTAGTCTTTGCCCATTCGTTACCGCCAAGCTTGTTGATATGCGGTGTCTTCGATTCTGATGAGACATACTTTTGAACAAGGTTTAGCTGGGTTACTGGAACATATATCTGAGCGTTGTCTCGGTAATTAATGATCATGTAGTCTTGATGAACATGGTCAACTTCCATCGTCTTAATTCCACTAAAAATCCCAATTCCATGATTGACATGAACTACATAGTCACCTGGTTTAAGGTCAGTATAATTTTTTAATCGTTCGGCATTGGCAAGTTTTTGTGGACGATGATGAACTTTCTTTACCTGCTTAAACATCTCGCCTTCCGTAATAACAACCAGCCCAGCAAGCGGCATTTCAAATCCATTGTTTAAGTTAGCAGCAACAATTTGAACAACATTCGGCTTGATATTCGTTAATTCAGTTTCTGTTGCGTTGATATCAAAGTCAGCAAGCGTTTGGGCAATTTGCTTTCGTCGTTCTGGACTATTAGCCATCAGGACTACCGTTTGCCCTTGATCAATCCACCGTTGAAGTTCGGCTTTCAGTAGTGGCATTTGCCCAAAGAAACGTTGCATGGTTCTGCTTTTTAGGTCGGTAATTTGGCTAAGTTTAATATTACCGAGACCTTTTTTAAATAGGGCGCCATAAATTTGCGGATGCAGGTCTTTTTTTATTATGGTCGATACGTCATTGCTAAGATCTGGAACATCCGTTAATTGATGGTGAGCAACCTTATCTTTAAACCAGCCTACATCTTCTTGAGTCATCTGCTTGGCAAATTGCTTTATCCGCGTCAAATCATCAAAGTAAATTGTCCCATCATCAGGAAGATAATCAAATAAGGAATGCTTAGCCGGATAAACCAGGTTGCTAAATTCTAAAAGTTCATTAGGCAAGTGCTGGTTCTTAAGCGCGTTCAATAATGGTTCAAAGCGGTTAGCCACCTGCTGTTTAATATCAGCATCATCAGCACTTAATTCTTTCACTACCTTTTTGTATTCAGCATTAAGCGCTTCCGCCACCCGCGAAAATTCAGTCGATGGGATGATAAAGTCTGTCGCTGGCAGTATTTGAACTTCTTCAACATTATCAATACTTCGCTGGGTACTAGCATCAAAATACCGGAGCGAATCAACTTCTGTATCAAAGAGATCAATTCTAACCGGATTATCAGTATTTAAGGCATAGATATCAATAATCGACCCACGAATTGCAAAATCACCAGGACGCAAAACCATTTTTTGATATTGGTACCCCATTGCGCTTAACTGCTGCCGAATTTTAGCTGGATCCACTTCCCCGCCAGTCTTAATTTTTAACGAGGACTGAGCAAAGTATTCCGGTGAAATAATATTGCGCCGTAATCCCGCGGCAGATGCAACCACAACTGCCAGTTCTCTATTAATCAACGCATTTAAAGCCAGTACCCGCTGAAGACGATAGTTAGGAGAACTAGTTGCTACTTCTGCCGCTAAAACCTCCTCAACCGGAAACTGGTAAACGCAATTAGCAGGAAGAAGGTTCTCTAAATCACTAGCTAATTCCTGCATATGGGAAATTGTGTCGGTCACTACCAGAATTGGTTGTTGCCCTTCTTTAGAAAGAGCACTTAGTAATTCAGTTCGTGCCGATCCAGAAATCCCCGTTATCAATTGATGATGCTTGGGTTGGAGGTCAGCCGTAATTTGTTTAAATGATGGCGTCTTCTCGATTAAATTTTCTATCTGCACCATCAACGCCACCTTTCTATTTTAATTGTAAGCATTCATTAACTTGGCAAAATCTTCCCCATTAATCCAGTCTTCTAATGCATGCTCAGCTTGTTCAACTGCTTGGTCAAATTTAGGGCGTTCTTCTTTAGAAAATTTACCTAAGACATGACTAACCACCGTTCCATGTTGGGGATGGTCAATCCCTACTTTTACCCGGTTGAAGTTCTTGGTTCCTAACGCGCTGATAATGCTTTCAAGCCCGTTATGACCACCAGAAGCCCCGTGTGTTTTTAAACGTACTTTGCCAACTGGCATATCCAAGTCATCATTAACAATTACAAGATCATCCAAATCAATATCATAATAGTCTACTAGTGGTCCGACTGCTCGTCCTGAATCATTCATGAACGTCGTCGGCTTGACCAACATTACTTTTTCACCATTAATTACCCCACTAACTGCTACTGCTTCCTGCTTTAGGTGGGTGAATGCTCCCAGGTGATAATCTCGTGCTAGTTGATCAACTACCATAAAGCCAGTATTATGACGGGTCTCATCATACCGCGTCCCAATATTTCCTAAGCCAACAATCATTTTCATTGTTCTTTCATTCCTTTCACGCAAAAAAGCCGCACGGTCACTCTCCCCGTCCAGCATAAATTTTAACTAGTATTATACCCTATGTTACTTTTTTCAGCATACTAATTTGAATTAACAGCATAAATCTTCTAATCTTTTTCTAATCCTTTTGATAGAAATGTGTTATTATAATTGGTGCACTTAATCGATAAAAAGGACGTTAATTATGATTTTCAATTCATTAATCAAACCCAAAGCAACCTTAACAACTCTTCCAGAAACAGCGACATTGGATGAGGCTCTGACTATCTTAGAGGATACTGGCCACCGCTGTGTACCAGTTTTGGATAAGTCGGGAAAGATTTTTCGGGGAAACATTTACAAAATGCACCTTTACCGGCATAAGGCACGAAATGGAGATATGCATTTACCGGTAACTGTATTATTAAAAAATGCCACTAAATTTATCTCAATTAATGCCGCTTTCTTCTCTATCTTCTTTGCTATTCGTGATCTTCCATATATTGCAGTACTGGACAACAATAACCAGTTTTACGGAATACTAACCCATAATAGTCTTTTACGAATGCTAGCTGCTGGCTGGAGCGTCAACAATGGAAGCTATGTTCTAACCGTCATCACTCCCGATGAACGGGGAGCGCTGGTAACGGCTGCCAAAGAAATCACTCGTTTTTGTCAGATCGTAAATGTCATTTCACTCGATCCCAAAGACGAGACAATGAAACGAGTCTTATACACCTTGCCTGCTGATATTACTAAAGAAAAGATGGAACGAATTGTTAAACGACTTGAGAAAAAAGGGTTGGAAGTTTCAGAAATTGAAGACTTGCACCAAAGTTATTAAATATTAAAGCGACCTGTGATTAACTCAACCACAGATCGCTTTTTAATTCTCAAAATATTAATTTCCGTTGGCAATTTCTCACCCAATTTTCCCACCTGCTTTCAACACTTATTTTGCATTAACCACAACGTTTCCTAAACCGCTATCAAACTCAACTTCCCACTTACCAGCAGTGAGCTTAGGTGGTAAGACAAATGTTCCAGATGATACCATTTGGCCCTTGGTAAATGCTTTTCCTTGTTCAGCTAATTTTTGCACTAACCATTGAAGAGACTTAAAGGGATTGCCCAAAACTTCTGATGATACCCCTTCTTTTAATTCCTCACCATCTTTGAATAAAACAGCATGAACATTAGCAGCATCGTCAACGTTTTCAAATACACTATCTGCATCATGTTCTTCACCATATACAACAAGACCACCAACAGCACAATCAGCCATTACATTATATTTTCCTAAATCTGGAAACCAGTCGCCAAAACGTGCATCAGGTAATTCTAAGGCACCCGCAACAGTTACCTTATGAAATAAATCTTCTAATGTATCACTAGGCTGCAAGTCTTCTTTTGCGCGGAAGGTTAATTCAACCTCTAATAACGGTTCGTTTAACATCTGCAAGTCAACATCCGCTGGTGACTGTAGGAATCGTTCAGCAACTTGTTGTCCGTACAATGGTGAATCAGCATCAAACATGTCTTGAGTTTCTTTACTAGTTAACGAAACTTTATAGCCTGCAGTTGGCTTTCCTTTTAACTTTACTACCGCATCTTGAACTGCATATGCGGTTTCATCATCAGTAACAACGTCTTTCCATTCTTCCTCGTTTAATGGCGTATTAGTGTCATAAGCTTCAAAAAGAGCCTTAGCAAATTCTTCCTGTCGTGCGTTTAATTCAGTCATAATAATTACCTCCAAGACAAAATATTTTCTTAAAATTTAGAAAGAAAAAAGCGTTCTTACATTGCTTTATCGCAATTGTAAGAACGCTTCTGCGCGGTACCATCCTACTTTGATCAACTCGTAGTCAATCCTCTCATTCACAAACAATCATTTGTGGCCAAAATAATGGATGGCAGCCAACCTCAGCTTACTTGGTTTCAGCCGGTAACTCAGGAACGATTAACAATTAGAAATCTCGATCAGCTCACACCACCCGCTAATTCTCTGTCACCAATTTCAAATTGTTATTTCCTTCAACACTTTTCTAATCTAAATTTAATCGTTGAATATAATATACCGATCATTCCCTAACTTGTCAATAACTATTATGAGATTTTTTTAATTTTATTTGATATTAACTTTGGTTTCAGCTGGTTTCGTCTCGGCAAGGACTTTCCCATGACGAATATTATAAAGAACTTCAACATGCTTATTAAGAGCATTATAGAAATCGGGGGCATTCAATAAGATACAGTTTGCCGGTTTTCCTACTTCAATTCCATAATTATCACTAATATGCAATGTCTTAGCACCGTTATAGGTTACGTAATTAAAGGCATCTTGCAGTTGGTGATACCCCATCAAGTGAGCAATATAAACACCCATCGTAACTGCATCTAACATGTTACCATCGCCGAGAGGATTCCACGGATCTTGGATATCATCCTCACCAAAGGAAACATTAATCCCCGCTCCTGTTAATTCCTTAATCCGGGTAACGCCGCGACGCTTTGGGTAAGTATCGAAACGGCCGCCAAGGTGAACATTAACTAATGGATTAGATACAAAATTAATATCACTCATCTTTAATAGACGGAATAACTTATAAGTATAAGCATCATTATATGAGCCCATCGCTGTCGTATGACTTGCCGTGACCCGGTCCTTCATCCCTCGTTCATAAGCTTCGGTCGCTAAAACTTCAAGGTTACGCGAAGCTGGGTCATCGATTTCATCACAGTGGACATCAACTAAACGATCATACTTATCCGCGAGAGCCATTAAGAAATGGACGGATTGCCATCCATATTCAGTTGTAAACTCAAAATGGGGAATACCACCAACCACATCTAATCCTTCTTTGACCGCCTGCTCCATTAATTCACGTCCATGAGGATAGCTAAGAATGCCTTCTTGTGGAAAAGCAACCAACTGTAAGTCGATTTGGTCTTTTAATTCTTCACGCAATTCAAGAAGAGCACGGGCGGCAATTAAATGAGGATCAGTTACATCAACATGGCTCCGTACGTGTTGAATCCCATGCCCAACCATATTTAGTAATGTCTTTTTCGCACGCGATTTAACATCTTCTTTAGTTAAATCTTGTTTCCGTTCACTCCAAATCCGGATACCATCAAATAAAGTCCCGGTTTCATTCCATTCTGGCTGACCAGCAGTAAGCGTAGCATCTAAGTGAACATGAGAATCAACAAATGGTGGCAAAAGTAAATTTTCTTTACCGTCAATAACCTCTTCACCATCATGGGGCGCTAAGTTAGCCTTAATCTCACTAAATTTTCCATTGAGAATTCGAACATCGACTACTTCTTCATGATTATCAATATGTACATTTTTTAATAACATAATTCATCTTCCTTTCGGTCAATCAGCAACATAATTCCATAGTATAAGATACCACTTAAACACATATCAATAAATGTGGCCCCAATCGTATTTACGAAGATTGGCAGCTGATGCACGCCTAAGAAGAAGGCAACCCCGATAGCAAAAACAATAATCGCTACCCAGTTGACGCCTCCGCGATACCAATATTTTCCACCAACTTTACCTAATTCATCAACATCATATTGCCGGTGAGCACGGAAATAAAAATCAGTACAAATAATGGCAATCGTCGGGCCTAACACCATCCCCACATAGTCAAGGAACGATTCAAAAGCACTCAAGAAACTACCGACAAACATCGGAATAAAGGTCACAACTGTCGCAAGCAATACTACGATCCATAATGAATACTTTAATTTGAGCTTTGTAAAGATATTTGAAAGAGCTGATCCGGCCGCTAATAAGTTAACAGCATTGGCCGTCATTGATGTCAAAATAATAACAAGGAGGGCAACTATCCCTAGCCCTAACTTACTAGCAATAGTTGACGGATCAGAGTTATTTGCGTTATATACCCCACTTGAAATCGCAATACTAATTGTTGAAATCAAGCCGATAAAAGCAAACCATACAACCCCTAGTAAAGCCCCAAGAAATGGCGTCAAAGTTGCGTTCTTTTCTTTAGCAGTAAAGCGGGTGAAATCAGCGCCGGCAGTTACCCAAGCTAAATTAAAAGCTGCTACATAATCAACCGCCGCGCCGACTGCCATTTTTGATTGCGCAGGAACATGCCAATTTACAATTTGACTAAAGGAAACAGTTCGAAAAACAGCCACTGACTCCCAAATGACAAATACAAGAACAAGAATTATTCCTAAGCGTTCAATCATTTGGACTGAACGTGATCCGCTAGAAACACTAATGATATGGAGAATGCTCATGATAATAATCCCGACTGCTAGCCCTAAATAGCCGCCATGCTGTCCCCACACAGGCCATCCTAGTAAGTCATGGAAAAGAATGCTTACCGATTAGGCCGCAATAAAAGTATTAACCGCTGTCCAACCAATAAATTGGGTAATATTAACTAATGATGGGAGATAACTGCCCCGTTCACCAAATGAAGCACGGCTTAAAGTCATCGTTGATACCCCAGTCTTATAACCAATGTAACCTACCAAACTTAAAAATACATATGATAAGGCAGATGACAATACTAAGACCTTCATGGCAACTGAAAATCCACAAGCGGCGAGCACTCCGCCGACAAACCATGTCCCATTATTGGCATTTGCTCCGACCCATGTGGCAAACATATCCCAAGTATTAGTCTTTCTGTTCTTCATTGGAATACTAAAAATTGTTGTCCCCTTTTGTTCTTTCACAAGATATCCTCCTTAGACTTAAAAAAGCTCTAGTCCCTTTAATGGTCCTAGAGCTTTACAAAAGAGGAAGCATAGTTTTTGTGCCCACTATGCTTATATTATTTTGTCTTTTGTAGTCTCTCTGGGCTACATTAAAAGAACCGTGATTAATTTAATAGTGAGTATACGAGTTCTAACGCAAATTGTCAAACTCATTTATTTTCATCATAGGCAGCATTTAACCCTACGCTAATTGTTAATGCTTTATCCACCTTTGCCATTGTTTCTGGCGACAAATGAGCAATTCGGTCTTTCAATCGTTGTTTATCAATCGTTCGTAATTGCTCCAATAAAATGACCGAATCATGAGTTAACGGTAACGACTTACCTTTTAGTTGGACATGAGTAGGCATCTTCTTTTTTTGCATTTGGGCAGTAATCGCAGCAATGATTACTGTTGGACTATAATGATTTCCCACGTCATTTTGAAGGATCAGGACTGGACGAACGCCTCCCTGTTCCGATCCAATTACCGGGGATAAGTCAGCGTAATAGATGTCACCCCGTTTTACTTTTCGTTTTGTCATTACCTTCGCTTCCCTTAATTATTTACTTTGGCGATAAATGCGATGAACCCGATTACTAATATTAGTTAGGATTTCATAGTTAATAGTTCCGGCCTGTTCAGCTAAATCAGTTGCTGTAATTTCTTGATCACCGGACTTGCCCATCAATACTACTGGAGTGCCGACTGGATAATACTTAGGAAGGCGAACCATCATTTGGTCCATACATACTCGTCCTGCAATATCGCAAAATTGACCGTCAACTAATACTTTGTATCCAGTCATGCACCGTGGATAACCATCAGCATAACCAATTGGCAAGGTGGCTAGCCATTCATCTTGCTTCGCTGTATAAGTGACGCCATAGCTGACAGATCTTCCCGCCTTTAACTGCTTAACAAAAGAAATTGATGAAACTAATGAACTAACAGGTTGTAAATCAAGCGTTAATTTCAAGTCACGTCCAGATGGGTTTTGTCCATACATTGAAATCCCCATTCGAATTGTATTAGCAGTGATTGTCTCCCGATGCCATAAACCGGTTGCCGAATTTGCCATATGAACATACGGTGGCAGATCATCAAGGCTGGCAACAAATTGATGCCAACGTTGGACCTGCTGATTAAAGTAATTTTCATCAGGACTATCAGCAGTTGCAAAATGCGTGAACATCCCTTCAAATTCAAATTCAGGACTATCAAGCAACTTAACAGCTTGCTTAAATGTAGCCACCTCTGTAAAACCAATTCGTCCCATTCCTGAATCAATCCCAAGATGAACCTTTAATGTTTTTTTAGGTTTGGCAACTTGTGCTAGTTGATGATATTGTTCAAGCCAATCTAAGGAGCCGACTGTTAAAGAAACTCCGGCTTGAGCAGCAATCAACGCATCTTCAACTGGCGTAATTCCAAGGACAAGCGTCATCGCTTCAATACCGTTATCCCGCAATTCCAACGCTTCATCTAAAATTGCTACGCATAAACCACTTGCGCCACTGGTCATTGCTGTTTGGGCAACTGGAATCAATCCATTGCCATAAGCATTTGCTTTTACAACAGCAAGGATTTTACTATTTTCCGGCAATACTTTTTTCTGTTCTTGAATATTATGACGTAATGCATCTAAGTTAACTATTAATGATGTATCTCGCAAACGTCCATTAACCATTTATTTATTCTCACTTTCTAAAATTACTTCTGTCATTACTAAGGTAGCAGTATGACTCACTGAAGCATGAGCATTACCATTATACGGCGATTTAGTCACAATTGGCGCCCCATATTGGTTATCAATGATTTCAATATCATGAAAGCCTAGTTTAGCACCAATTCCCGTTCCATATGCTTTAGCAAAAGATTCTTTTAATGACCACCGACCAGCGAGATATTCTACTGATCGCTGACCGCTAAATTGACTATATTGTTCTAGTTCAGGCGGTGTCAATACATGCTGGATGAATTGAGAATGCGCTGTCGCAGCTTTCTTAACTCGTTCAATCTCGGTTATATCAATTCCAATTCCCTTAATCATCGAGCGTTCGTCTCCTTAATTCTCACTATTATCTACCGCTTAATCTTATCGAAAATGAGCGCTTCTTGCAATTATTGTTACATTAGTCCATCATTGTCCTGTCATATAAAATTATAAATAAAGTTTAGGTTTTTCTAGTTACAATTAGCTCAGAAAAAGTTATAATTTTAAGGCAATAAGCATTCTTGTTTTTGAATATTTCATTAATTTTTTCTTAAGAACTTTATAGTAAGGTGAAAGTAACTCACCCTATTAGCCGAGATACATAATTAATGGTATTCTTGATATGAATGTCAATTACAAATTTATAAAGATGAGAGAAGGAGAACTATGGCTCAGATTATTCAACGCCATCCTGCATTACGATTCATCTTAAAAACATTATTTTACTTTGTAGTGCTTCTTTTATTAATCTACCTTTACGGTTATTATGGAGCAGGCCAAGAGCCATTTATCTACAACGAATTCTAATGCGGAGGAAATAGATAGTATATGAGTAAGAATATTATTACCGTCTTTGAGCAAATTGCCAAGGACAACTCAACGCGGATCGCATATGATGAAATGGGTAAAACGACCACTTATGCGGACTTAAGCTCAGCAGTTGATACTTTAGCGGCATGGCTTAGTACTCAATCTTTGCCTGATCGTAGTCCGATTCTCGTATATGGTGATCATCAAGTTGAAATGATTATTAGCTTTTTAGCAGCACTAAAAGCTGGACACACTTATATTCCAGTGTCCAACGATTCAGCAATTCCACGGATGCAATCAATCCTGGATACCGCTAACCCAGCGATGATTATTGCTGTTAATGATTTCCCAAGTAATGATCTCCAGTTTGATGCCCCAATTGTCGATCATCAACAGCTTGAAAAGATTTTAGCAACACCGCAAACTTTTGATACTTCAGCCATGATTAATGGTGACGAACTAGCTTATGTCCTCTTTACGTCTGGAACTACTGGTTCGCCAAAGGGGGTTGAAGTTAGTCACGATAACTTTATGACCTTTGTCGACTGGATGTTAAGCGATGAATTTAAGATCAAAGAACATGCTAATTTCTTAGGGCAACCACCATATTCATTTGATCTTTCAAACATGTACTGGTTACCAGCACTACTTAATGGTGGGACAATCAAGGCTCTTCCTCACGAAGTTGTTGAGAATTTTGGTCAGATGTTTACTGCTCTACCAAACCTTGATCTTGAAGTTTTTGTAGGGACACCATCCTTTGCTGACATGTTAATGCTTAGCCCAGCATTTAACCAACAAAAAATGCCAAGCTTAAAGACCTTTCTCTTCTGTGGTGAAGAATTAACAGTAAAGACTGCAAAAGGATTACACCAACGATTCCCAGATGCTAAAATCTTCAACACTTATGGCCCGACTGAAACAACGGTTGCCGTATCAGGAATCGAGATCACACTTGAAATCATTGAAAATAATGACCGTTTACCAGTTGGTTATGCAAAGCCAGGAGTCAAATTATCCATTTGGAATGGCGATCAAGAAATCACTACCCCTGGTGAACAAGGTGAAATTGTAATCAGTGGTAATAGTGTGGCACGGGGCTACATGAATAATCCAGAAAAAACAGCCAAGTCATTCTTTAAGATTGATGGTGTGCCTGCTTACCGGACAGGGGATGCGGGAACCCTTGACAGTGATGGCTTACTTCACCACAAAGGCCGCATGGATTTCCAAATTAAATTACATGGTTACCGGATTGAACTTGATGAAGTTCGTGCCTCTCTTGAAAAGAGTCCTTTAATCAAACAAGCAGTTGCGGTTCCAAAATATAATAAAGACGGCAAAGTTACACACCTGATTGCTTATGTTATTCCAACCGAAGCGACTGACGATGAGGCGGGATTAACAAAACAGATTCGTGAAAGTTTGGACGGCTTAATCATGCCATACATGATGCCTACTCAATTCGTTTACCGTGAATCATTCCCAATGTCTGCAAATGGCAAGATTGCAGTTAAACAAATGATTGCTGAGGCTAACAAGTAATGATTGATTGGATTTCGAACCTTCCTAATTTCAGTGCTTATGGAACCCCGGTATACTTCTTCTACTTACTTCTTGCTATTTTGCCGTTGGGAATCGGCCTTTACTTTGGGAAGAGATTTAGCTGGTATGAAGCATTAATTAGTTTCATTTTTATCTTCTTAATGTTCGATGGTTCAAGCTGGCAACAAGGAATTTCATTAATTGCTTATGTTATTTACCAGACAATTATTGTGATGGCTTATCATTGCTACCGGCAAAATAATAATTCGAGTGGTGTTTTTTACTTTACTACCGCCCTATCAATTTTGCCGCTTGTAATTGTTAAGCTTTCACCAGCAATGGTTGGTCATAACTCCCTCCTTGGGTTCTTGGGAATTAGTTATTTAACTTTCCGGGCAGTCGGAACAGTAATTGAAACGCGTGACGGAATGATCAAAGAGATTTCCCCATGGAAGTTCATTCGTTTCATCCTGTTCATGCCAACCATTACTTCTGGACCAATTGATCGTTACCGACGTTTTGAGAAGGATTATAAAAAGGTTCCGACCCGCGAGGAATATTTAAATCTTGTTAACACCGGAATTTTCTACTTATTCCTTGGTTTCTTGTACAAGTTTGTCATCGGCTATTTCTTTGGTCAGCGTTTTTACCCCTTCTTTGAAAAAGCGGCCTTGGCTGATCCATCATTCCCTTCTTGGAACTTAGTCGGTGTCATGTACACTTACGGACTTTACTTATTCTTTGACTTTGCTGGTTATTCATTGTTTGCAGTTGCTATTAGTTACTTTATGGGTGTACGTACCCCAATGAACTTTAAGCAACCGTTCAAATCGAAAAATCTTAAAGAGTTCTGGAATCGTTGGCACATCAGCCTTTCGTTCTGGTTCCGTGATTATATCTTTATGCGGTTCGTCTTTCTTGCCACCAAAGAACGATGGTTTAAGAATCGAAATGCCTTGTCATCAACCGCATATATGCTTAATATGTTACTAATGGGCTTTTGGCATGGAATTACCTGGTACTATATTCTCTATGGTTTTCTCCAAGGTCTAGGCCTAGTAGTTAATGACTGGTGGCTGCATTTCAAGCGCAAAAACTTAAAACAGCTACCACATAATAAGTTCACTACTGGAGTTGCTATTTTTGTCACATTTAACTTTGTAATGTTTACTTTCTTGATCTTCAGTGGGTTCTTAGATACTTATCTATTCAAATAATTTTAGGAGGATTTTAATTATGCAAGAACAAATTATTAATATTTTAGCTGATGCAACTGGTCGGGACACTGCAGACTTTAGTGATGCAAGTCAAAACCTTTTTGAAAGTGGTCTTTTAGACTCAATGGCAACTGTTAGCCTTCTTCTTGGTTTACAAGATGCTTTTGGCGTTCAAGTACCAGTTTCAGAATTTGATCGTAGCCAATGGGACACTATTGAAAAGATTGAAGAACGGGTAAAGGAGCTCCAAAATGCATAATGGCAAAAAGCTGTGGTCAATCTTTGGCCCGCTGATTGTCGCTTGTCTATTAGTAGTTCTTTTGTTTTCACTGCCGATTAGTAAAAAGCACTCAGCGGCGATTGAACATAAAGCTGCAATATCGCTAAGCCCTGTTGTTTTTAAGAATCAATCAATTAAACAACAAGCGCTCAGTGATAAGCATACCCACTATGTTCCATTCTTTGGTTCTAGTGAATTACGGCGAATGGATCGTTTCCATCCTTCTGTAATGGCTGCTCGTTATCATAACTATACCCCCTTCCTCTTCGGTTCACGGGGTACCCAATCTCTTCCGCAATTCTTTAACATTAATTCAATGGAAACGCAGATGAGAGATAATAAGGCCGTCTATATCATTTCACCACAATGGTTTACTAAGCAGGGGGTTCAACCACCAGCTTTCAAGTACTACAATGGTGAACTCGCTAACCTTAACTGGCTTCAACACGCTAATCCTAAATCACCATACGATCGCTACATTGCAACGCGATTAATTGCAATGCTTGGTAAAGATGGGACTGTTTCTTCGTATGCTAAAAAAATCGCCGAAGGAAAATCCCTGAGCAGTTTCGATATGGGAGTTATCCGCTTCCGACTTAACATGCTTGTTCATGAAGATGCCATTTTCTCAGGTTTTCAATTAAATAATAACTATGGCAAGCATATCCTCCCAAACGTTAAGAAACTTCCTCCGCGTTACAATTACAATGAGCTTTATGATGATGCAATGAACGAAGCCGCACGTGATACTAATAACAACCGTTTCGGTATCAAAAACAGCTTCTACACCCAGCGTGTAAAGAAAAACTTAGCGAAAATAAAGGGATCACAACGGAATTTCAATTATACTAAGTCACCAGAATATGGCGATTTGGAAGTAGTTTTGAATCAGTTTAAGAATACCAATTCAAACGTCCTCTTTATCATCCCACCGGTTAATTCAAAGTGGGAAAAGTACACGGGGATGGACATGAATATGTATTACCAATCTGTTGAAAAAATCAAATTTCAGCTTCGCCAACAAGGGTTCAATCACATTTTGGATCTTTCTCATGATGGTGATAAGCCTGGATTTATGGAAGATACTATTCATATCGGTTGGGCTGGTTGGGTAAAAGTTGATAAAGCTACTAATAGTTTTATTTCTAACAAGCAACCGCAACCACATTACCAAATCAATAGTAAGTTCCTTTCACCAGAATGGACTAATTTAACCCCAACTCCTGGTAATTTACAGAAATTCCAAGAAAAATTACATTAACAAAAAGCGAGACTTGAAGAATTTTCTTCGGGTCTCGCTTTTATTAAACTACTAATTCTAATTGATCAACAACATCTTGTAATAAACTCATTCCTGCCAAACTATTGCCATGTTGATCAAGAGCTGGACTAAAAATACCAATACCACATTTTTGCGGGGCACAAGCCAATAAGCTGCCGCCAGTACCACTTTTAATAGGGAGTTCAATTTTAATTGTGTATTCTTTTGATTCTTCAAACGAACCAACTGTTGTTAGCAATTTCTTTACCAACTCGTTATCTTCATGGCTAATAAAACGCTCATTATCCCAAGGTTTAATTCCATCATTTGCCAAGACTGCTCCTAAGTTAGCAAGACTCTGTGATGTCACCATCATTGAGTTTTGCATACCCGAAATGTCAATTTGGGCCTAGAATAAAAAGTATACAAGTTAAATAGAGACTCTGATTTAGTATAATTAAGGAAGTAAATTGGAGGATCAAATAATGACGAAGCACAGTTATGACAAGGAATTTAAGGAACAGGCCGTTCAGTATTACTTAGATAACAAGGATCACATGACCATGAATGAAATAAGTAAGAATCTAGGTATTGGGGCTAGTACATTACATAAATGGATTAAGCTGTTTACTGAGACTGGGGAGTTTGGCCGTGGCTCTGGTAATTTTGCCAGCGATAAGGACAAGGAGATTGCACGACTAAAGCGTCAACTTCGTGACGCTGAAGGAGCGATCGAAGTATTAAAAAAATCAATCGGGATTCTGAGCAAGTAACTACCGAAAAGGTATACCAAGAAATGGACGTTCAGCACGCTTTGGAATCCCACCCTTCCATCAATGGTATGTGTGATTATGTTGGAATCTCAAGAAGTGGTTACTATCAACGAGAAAAGCGTCATAATCACCAATCACCGCGAAAGCTTCGGAAGAAGTTTATTCAAGGTGAAATTAAAGCAATTTGGCTCAAAAGCCTTTGTATTTACGGTGCCGGCAAAATCACCCAAGAACTTCGCTCAAAAGGATATAAGATCGCTGAACGAACTGTTGGTAAGTATATGCGTGACCTTGGCATTCACGCCGTTTACCTAACCCCTTGGACGACTACCACTCGCAATTCTAAGTTTGATAAACAGCTAATAAATATTTTAGACGAGCAGTTCAATCCATTGCGACCAAACGCCGTTTGGTGCATTGACACCACTTATATTCCAGTTCATGACGGATTCGTTTATTTAACCAGTATTATGGACTTGTACTCCCGACGGATCATTGGTTGGGACTTATCTGAAACCTTGGAGGTATCGAATGTCATCCCACTTATTGAAAAGACTAAGCACAGTCGCCATATTAGCAAGCCATTAATCATGCACAGTGATCGTGGTAGTCAGTTTACGTCTGAAGCTTACAATCAAGTTACAGCTAACATGACATTAAGCTATTCAAAGAAAGCTTATCCTTGGGATAATGCCTGCATTGAGTCGTTTCATGCCTTGATTAAGCGTGAATGGATAAATCGGTTTAAAATCCATTCATACTCCGAAGCTAAACGACTAGTTTTTCAGTACATTGAAACGTTTTACAACACAGTTAGAATTCACAGTCATTGTGGATTCAAATCACCAAAGCAACTTGAAGATGAGTATCAAACTCAAATTCAAAATTTAGTCGTGGCATAGGACAAAAAAGTCTCTATTTAAATTGTCTATTTTATTGACAGGGGACCAATTTAAGTTAGAAAGAAAATAGTTGCTCATCAGTGACGTAAGACATGAATACTTCATATGGAGTTCGATAGCCTAGTGATTTACGGGGCAGGTTATTTCGCTTACTCATCAGTTGGGTTACCAATTCATCAGGAAGATTGCGGAAATCTAGCTGTTTCGTTAAGCCATCCCGGCGTAAAAGACCGTTGTTGTTTTCGTTCAGCCCTCGTTGATTGGGAGCACCAACCTCGGCAAAGTAAGTGTGAAGGTCAAATTGATTGGCAATCTCGCGCTAGCCGGCGAATTCTTTTCCGTTGTCAAAGGTAATCGATTTGAAGAAGTACCGCGGGAATTTCCGAAGCCACTGACTTAAGTGTTGGTTAATCGCATCAGCCGTCTTTTCGTGCACATTGAGTACAATTTCGACCTTCGATTGGCGTTCGGTCAGGGTCATTACCGCCCCTTGGTGCTTTTTGCCTTGGACGGTATCAGCTTCAAGGTGCCCAAATTCAGTGGCATAGTGCGGAAAGTCCTTGGCACGCTCGTGAATACTTCGCCCCAATTGGCCAGCCTTCCCGCGGCGCTCGACATAGCCATTCGGGTGCCGCTTACCTCGAACGGACATCGAAGCCGAACTGGCCACGTTCAAACATCCGGCCGGTTACAACTAATTGGGCGCTCAGCGCGCCCAATAATGGTATCAGGCGTCCACCTCTGGGCAATTTTGTCGTTGATATAAGTGAGTTCAGCCAGTGACAACTGAGTACGTTTTCGGCCACAACGTTGCTTATTGCGCATATAGTGATCTTGATAATCAGCAATTGAGGCACCGGTTTCCAGGTAACGATAAACGCGATAAACGGTTTCGGCGCAACGGTTGATCATTTGGGCCACTCGGTACGCTTTAAGCTTTTGCACGAAAGAACGGGCGATGATTGTCAGCTCGTTTGTGGTAAGATGGGTGTAAGTCATTTGTGGTTTTCTTTCTTTTGTTTAGGGGTATTCAAAAGTCTACCGCAAATGGCTTTTCTATTTTTCTAACTTAATTTTACAAACGGCGAATTAAAAAAAGCCCTTGGTCAACTCTCAACCAAAGACTTCGTAGTTAATTTAATTTTCTTTCCGGTTCCGAATATTAAATGAATGACGACTGGAATGGCTCTTTCCATGGTTATCATTCCGGTGACCACCATGTTGGTGACGGCGGAAATTCTTACGCCGGTAGTGGTTGCCACCATGCGCATTATTTCGGTTGCCATTACGGTTATTCCGCTTGTTACGTCGTGGAAGGGGACGTTCAGGAGTAATCTTAACGGGAACCTCACTCGCTGCTTCCTTCGTCATGTTATTTAACAATGCTGCTACTAGGTCAGTTGCATTATGAGTTTCTAATAGCTTTTCAGCGGCTTCTTCATAACGATCAGTTGAATCCTGCGCGATTAATTCATCGATATCATTAAAGGCCGATGCTATTTGACCCTTAAATGCCTCTTCAGCTGTTGGTGGCTTGAGTGGCAACATCCGTACCCGGGTTAATTTTTCAATCTCATGAAGGTAATCCATCTCATTTGGAGTCACAAAGGTTAAAGATACCCCGTGATGTCCGGCCCGTCCTGTTCGGCCAATCCGGTGAACATAGCTGTCTGGGTCAGATGGAATATCATAATTATAAACATGCGTAACCCCGGAAATGTCTAAGCCCCGGGCAGCCACATCTGTTGCAACTAAGATATCAAGTTCATTGTTCTTAAACTTCCACATGATCTTAGAACGCTTATCCTGAGTAAGGTCACCATGGATACCAGCTGCATTGTAGCCACGCGCAATCAAGCCCTTCGACAATTCATCTACCCGTCGCTTTGTCCGACCAAAGACAATTGTTAAGTCAGGATCCTGAACATCAATTAAGCGGGTCATAATGTCAAATTTTTCATAATCACGGGCGCGAACATAGTACTGATCAACTAAGTCAGTAGTCAATTCCTTGGCCTTGATCCGCACAGTTTCCGGATCAGACATAAATTGAACCCCGATTCGTTTGATTTCTGGTGGCATGGTTGCTGAGAAGAGCAATGTTTGCCGATCATCCGGTGTTTCCTTGATGATGGATTCAATATCTTCTAAGAATCCCATGTTTAGCATTTCATCTGCCTCATCGAGAACCAGGGTCTTAATGTGGTCAAGTTTAACTGTATGACGGTTAATATGGTCCCGTAACCGTCCAGGAGTTCCCACGAGAATTTGTGGGTGTTGTTTCAAGCTCTTAATTTGGCGCCGAATATCTGCCCCACCATATACTACTTGCACGCGAACATGCTTATCTTTACCAAGACGATAAAATTCTTCTTGGGTCTGGATCGCTAATTCACGTGTTGGTGAAATGATAATTGCTTGAATATTTGGATTTTCAGTATCAACGTTTTCAATAATTGGCAATCCGAAAGCAGCCGTCTTACCAGTCCCAGTTTGTGCCTGGCCAATAACATCCTTACCTTCAAGAACCATTGGAATCGTTTGTTCTTGGATTGGTGTTGCTTCTTCGTATCCGCTCCGTTTGATTGCTTTTAATAGGCTCTCTGATAAGCCTAATTCACTAAACTTCAAAAATTTTCCTCCTAAAAACGACCAGTCGATTCATGATATAAGCATCAGTAATCGACTGGCAAATATATTAACTATTCTGCTTTTAATGCCGTCAAGACTTCTTCTAGGTGAATGCCATGGCTTGCTTTCAATAGAACAATATCTTCACCCGTCAAAGTAGCCGTAAGATCAGCAATTAATTGTTGAAGGTCACCGGCAGCATAATGATGGATATCTTCAGCTGGATAACCTTCTTGGATCAACTTATCTTTAAGATTTTTCATTTGTTCGCCTACAAGGTAAACACTAGCAATCTTTTGGTGGTCAATCTCTTCTGCTAAGCTAGCATGCAACTTTGGCGCAGCATCCCCTAATTCCAGCATGTCCCCTAATACGGCAATTCGGCGACCATCCACTGGCGTTTCCGCGATTGTTTTAAGGACTTCTTTGGCAGCGGTTGGGTTTGAATTGTAAACATCACTTAAGATCTGTTCACCATTCTTTCCTTTAACCCATTCAGCACGATTTTCCGTTAATTCAACGTTTGCCAACGCTTGCTTCATATGGGCGGGAGTAATATGCAGAATCTTACCCACTTCCATAGCCGCTAACGCATTATTAATATTGTATTCACCAACCATTGGAATAGTGAATTCTTCATCTGGCCATTCGTTGACGGTAAATGATAACTGTCGTGGTTCATCGTGGACACTTGTTGCATACAAATTATTGCTTAGTTGCCGACCAAAGCGCATCTGTCGTTGGGTAAGATCTTTTACCCGTTCCTCTAATAATGGTTCATCCCCATTAAATACTAGCGTTCCATCTTCCCTTAGGCCATGGGCAATTTCCATCTTTGCATCGGCAATCTTATCACGAGTCCCGAAGAATTCGATATGTGCTTCCCCGATCATTGTAATAACGGCAATGTCAGGATTTACAAGCTTACTCAAGAAGTCAAGCTGGCCAAAACGATCCATGCCCATCTCAACTACCACTGCTTCGGTATTAGACTCCATGTTAAGAAGCGTTCCTGGAACCCCAATCTCATTATTAAAATTAGCATATGTCTTTGTGACATTAAACTGTGTACTTAAGATTGACGCAATCATATCTTTAGTCGTCGTCTTACCATTACTTCCCGTAACCGCAACGACAATCGGATTAATCTTATGCAAGTAGTACTTACCTAGTTGTTGAAGAGCCACTAATGGATCGTTAACAACTAATAATGGGTGCGTCTGATCTGTTATCTCATGGTCACTAGCCCATAAACTAGCTACTGCACCATTGGTAAAAGCACTCGGTACGTATTGGTGGCCGTCTTGGGCACCTTGCAACGGAACAAATAAGCTCCCTTGATCTAAGTGTCGACTGTCAAATGACACACTAGTTACTTCTACGTCCTTCCATTGTTCAATGTCATTTTGTGCGTTGATCGCCTTGGCAATTTCCGCTAATTTCATTTTCATGAAAAAGATACCTCTTCTTTTGATACTTTGGTCTAGCTTTTTAATTATACCACCCTCACTGATATAAGGCGATTAAAAACGATGAGTCGTGAGTAAAAATAGCAGAGACTGAGAAAAAGCAAAAGTTTTTTCTCAGTCTCACCTCATTTATAATTCTATTACATTTGACGCAACCGTTCAATTCGCTTATCTAGCGGTGGGTGGGTGTCAAATAGATTTGAAAAAGGATGGTGCTTAGCGTTCTTTTCTGGATCACTAATATATAAAGCTGAACTGCTTGGGTCCACATGTTTCATTGGCACGGCAGTTTTTAGCTTTTCTAATGCACTGATCATCCCTTGTGGATTACGTGTTAATTCAACAGCACCTGCATCGGCTAAGTATTCCCGATTACGTGAAAGGGCCATCTGCGCAATGGTTGCTGCTAATGGCGCTAAGATAATCAAGAGAATCGAACCAAGGATTGCGAAAACACTTGATGGATTATCCCGGTCATCACTACTGCTCCGACCACCAATCCACCAGAAATTTCCCGCAAAATTGACAAGCATTGCGATTGCAGATGCTAAGGCTAACGCAATTGTTTGCAGACGGATATCATAATTTCGAACGTGAGTCATTTCATGGGCAATTACCCCTTCTAGTTCCTCACGATTCATTTTTTTCATCAACCCAGTAGTAGCGGCCACAGCAGCATGCTCAGGATCATTACCAGTCGCAAAAGCATTGGGACTTGGGTCATGGATGATATAGACTTTAGGCATCGGTACCCGTGCAACTAAGGCCATATCTTCAACAATATGCCAAAGTTCTGGCGCATCACTCGCGGATCGTACCTCTGTCGCGTTATTCATCCGCATCACTACATCAGTCGATTGACCAATGGTCACGGACATATAGATCACCGCAATAATCGCCGCAATGATCATGCCGCCAATCGCTGTCCGCGCAAATAAATAGCCAATCGCGGCCCCAATTAAAGCAAGCAATACAAAGAACCCAAACATCACCAAAATTGTTTTTCGTTTATTACGGGCAATTTGCTGATATAACATGCTTAATCACCTAAATCATCAAATGAAACTTTTGGCACAGCCTTGGCTTCTTCTGGCACTTGTAAGTAATCCATTTGTTGGAAGTGATGAATTTTAGCCACAATATTGCTTGGGAAAGATTGAATCTTAGCATCTAAAGCAGCCACAGTACTGTTGTAAAGCTGCCGTGAGTAGGCAATCTTATTTTCAGTATTGGTTAATTCTTCCATTAATTTTTGGTATTCAGCACTTGCTTTTAAGTCTGGATAATTTTCAGCGACGGCAAATAATGTCCGTAAAGTTCCCGTTAATTCATTGGAAACTTCCATTTTTTTAGCATGATCGCTGTCTGGAATACTGTTTAATTCTGTCCGCAGCTTTGTTACCTTTTCCAAGGTCCCGGCTTCATACTTGCTATAGCCCTTGACTGTTGAAATTAAGTTAGGGATCAAGTCGTTACGTCGTTGTAATTGAACATCAATTTGACTCCATGATTCTTGTGCGTGTGTCCGCAATTGAATCAAACCGTTATAAAGTCCTGCATAAATAGCAATCAACAAGACAATGATAACAATTACAATAATAAGGGTCATTTTTGTTCCTCCTCTAAAAAATATTTGTCCTTAATTTTACCAAAAACTTAAGGATAGTGTTAGGATTACCGAATATTTTAGCAAAATATTATCTTTTTCGGTATGATAGAAGTATAAATGAGGTGATTACATGAACGTTTTATTTGTCTGCTTAGGAAATATTTGTCGGTCACCAATGGCCGAGGCAATGTTTAAGCAAATGGTTGATGAGGCAGGATTAAATGGCAAAATCAATGTTGATTCTGCTGGAACAAGTAACGAAGAAGAAGGAAATGGTCCCCACCCCGGTGCTGCAAAGACAATGCACGCGCACGGGTTATCAACGGATGGCTTAATCTCACGCCCAATTACACGACAAGACTTCGAGTGGGCTGATTACATCATCTGCATGGATAATATGAACAAGTACAACTTGCAACGCATTGCACCAGCACAAGATCGTGATAAAGTCCATTTAGCATATGAAGTAATTCCCGGTAAAGAGGATCAAGAAATTCCCGATCCTTGGTATACTCACCGCTTTGAAGATACTTACAATAGCCTAAACGAGACATTGCCATTATGGCTGGATAAAATTACTAAAGAATTTTCATAATAAAAGAGGTTTGGAAAATAATTTCTTGCCTCTTTTTATAGTTTAAATTGATTGTATCCGGTAATTTCAACGTCCCTAGCTGTTAGCTGGACCTTCATCAGCGCGCCGTTATGTAAGTTTTCATACTTATATCCAGATTCGCCATACATCCCCGCAATATATTGGATGATCGATCCATGAGCTACTACGACCACATTACTTCCGTCAGGTAAGCTTTGTAAAAAGGCAATTGCCTGCTCTATACGAGTATTTAACTCATTACTATCTTCTGCAAGGTGGGCTGGATCGGCAGCTTTCAGCAGGTCATGCGCTTTTTCAACGCCAAATTCATCAACTAATTCACCGATACGCCTAAATCGCTTGCCTTCAAGATAGCTTGCCCAGATGGCCCTTTCCTCATTACTATGGCCTTCAAAAGATCCATAAAATACCTCGCGGAAGAATTCCTTTTGAATTGGTTCTTTCATTTTCGCAGTTGGGTGATCCGCAATTAAAAGCCGTGCCGTATCAACCGCTCGTTTTAAATCACTGGAGAAAAGATAATCGATCCTTAAATCTGCTAAAACTTGGCCGATCTTTTTAGCATTCATCTTGCCCTTTTCTGTAAGCGGGGTATCTGACCATCCTTGCAAGCGGGCAAACCGGTTAAAGTAGGTCTCACCATGCCGGACAAAGTAAACTGTGATTGCCATTCCATAACCTCCATTATAATTAGACAACTGCTGGTGTGCCTAACCATTCAATCATATCTTTCATTTTAGCAGTTATTGCATCTGTTCCGGGAAGTAATAATTTCCGTGGATCATACCCTTTTTGTTCTTTATTGAGGTCTAATTCATTTTCAATATACTTCCGGGTTGCATCTTGGAACGCTAACTGGAATTCAGTATTGATATTTACCTTTGCAATCCCCATTGAAATTGCCTTTTGAACCTGTTCTCTAGGAATTCCCGAACCACCGTGAAGTACTAGCGGAATATCAATCGCATTCGCAATTTCTTGAAGACGGTCAAAGTCTAACCCTGGCCAGTTAGCAGGGTAAATGCCGTGGATGTTGCCAACCCCACAAGCAAGGCGGTCAACCCCCATCGCCGCAAACGCCATTGCATCTTCAACGTCAGCGAGCTCCCCACTACTGGTATCCTGGTTTTCTCCCACTTTACCGATTTCGGCTTCAACTGCAATGCCGCGTGAATGCGCCAATTGGACGATCTCTTTGGTTTTGGCGTAATTTTCTTCAATTGGCAACTTATGGCCGTCAAACATGACTGACGAATATCCTAAGTTAATGCATTCAATCGCTGCATCATAGTCACCATGGTCAAGATTCAGGATAACGGGAACTTTAATTCCCATTGCATCCATCTGGTCTTCAACCATATCTTTGACAAACTTATAACCACCCATATACTTAGCAGCGCCCATTGACACTTGGATTAGTACTGGGGTATTAGTCTCAGCTGCTGCCCGCAAAATTGCCCGGGTCCATTCAAGATTATTAATATTATATGCCCCAATTGCGTATTGATTCTTCCGGGCGTCATCAAAAAGTTTGTTTCCGTTATCAAAGTAAGCCATCCATTTTTCCTCCTAAATCACCTGTAACTTCTGCTTGCTCGCTAATTCGATATAATTGATCATTTGTAAAAAGCTTTCAATCTCGAGACTTGCACGTCCGATTAATGCCCCGTCAACATTTGGTTTACTCATAATTTGGCCAATGTTCTCGGGATTAACGCTGCCACCATAGAGTATTCGGACTTGCGCGCCAATCTCATTACAATACATTTCAACCAGGCTTTGACGAATTGCCTGACAGCCCTCTTCAGCAATGTCGGGGTTTGCTTGGTGTGTGCTCCCAACGGCCCAACTTGGTTCATATGAAATAACAATCTGTGATAGTTTGTTAGCTGGTACCCCTTTAAGAACGCTTTTTAGTTGACGAAAGACATAATGAATTTTTCCGTTAACTTCTGTTTGGACCATCTCTTCATCTGTACAAATAATGGGAATAATTCCGGCATTGAGGGCTGCTAAAACTTTTTGATTAATCGAATCATTACTTTCATTGAACAGGCGCCGGCGCTCTAAATGTCCTAGCATCACATATGTCACGCCCGCATCTGCCAAACTCCGCATACTAATTTCTCCAGTATACGGTCCCTCTAACTCAGCTGATGCATTTTGAGCAATAATTTGCAAGTTGGAAGATCCCGCCACTTTTTTCATGTTATATAGCGAAACTGCTTGTGCTGCGATCCCGATTTCTTTATTTGCCGGGAGCTTTCTTTTAATTACTTTAACAAATGCAACGGATTCATGAACGTTTTTATTCATTTTCCAATTCGCAATAATAAACGGTTTGCGCATTCCTTTACCTCCTTAAAACAGTAGCCTAAATAAGCGTCGACTGTATTCTTCTTTTGTATCAAAAGGTCCAGCTGTTACACTAATCCCTTCACGATGGTTCCCTAAGAAATCCGTATCAAAATCACAGGCAGTCTCAGGAGTCTTACCAACTGCGATCACCCGACTAGTATCTTCATTCAAGTAGTCGCAAATATTACTATCAAGAAATACCCCACCTTCATTTGAATCGATGTCGATCTTAACGTCTTCTTGCTCATCATTCATAAAAACATTTCCTGCTTTATTAGCTGGAATATAGCTTCGTTGTCCACTGGCGAGACCAACATAAGCGGCATTATCATCACTAATATGATTATCAATTGGTTGTTCGCTTGCCTGTTCGTGGGCAAATGCAATTAATTTTGCCATTTCACTCCGGAGATTCTTTCGGATAAAGACATTGTTATAAAAACAGGAAGAATCGTAAAGAGCACTTTCTGTCACTTTTTGTTGATAAAGGCGGTGGTAGTAAGGATCATTTTCAGCAACATTCGTATTGCTTAACCATTCCACACTGCCATTAATTAGGTTATGAACGAGAAGGATACCCTTAGATTCGAGCTTGAGTGCACAGTCTGATAATAAGAAATTGTTATCAATCAAAGTCACACCCATCGAATCCTTAATTTCAATATCTTCACCAAGGGCCGCAACTAAGTCCTCGCGATTTTCGTTTGTGACTTCGAATGAATCTGGCAGTGAATTGTTGTAGAACACATTCCGTGAAATTTGGGTATCTTCAACCTTGCCACCAAGCCAAATTCCGCGCGTACAATCATGAATGCAGTTGCGTAAAATCTTAGCCCCAATCGCTGGCGAAAGATTGATCGCACTGACATCATCACTGACAAGGTTTTGGCGGACGTTAATGTTATAAATACTATTGTGTTCAATAATCGGTGATGGGTTGCCTTCAACACCGATAATTCCGGTCTGTCCACAATCATGAATCGTATTATTCTTAATTCGATGTGGATAAATCTTATCATCATCAATGGTTGGAACAATATTTCGACCAAGGGAGAGCCCGGAACACTTAGCGTGAGAAATATCACACTTAGCAATCTTCCATCCTTGACCACGATTAGTACCAATAATCCCCTTATTATATTGCGAAGATGCCCATCGACAAGCAGCCTTCGTCATTGTAAAGCCCGATAAGATAAGGTGATTGAGTCCTGCTTTTTCTGGGTAGAAACACGTCTCCCGGAAAGTCAGTTCAACATGTTCCTCATTAGGATTTTGCGCTTGGAAGTTCGCATAGATTACGGTTGCATCTTCTGCTGGCAACTGTTCGGTATACCAGGTGTAACAGGTAAATTTCCGGTCTCGTGAAAGTTTATTTTCGCTTGGTGTTTCAACTTTTGCTAACTGATCAACCTCGTACATTGCTTTATTATTTAGGAAGATTTCACCAGCATGATTAAAAGTTTGATCGACTAAAACGTTGTATGGATTATAGTTACCAAAGTTGGCATTAGGGAGTTTTAATTGCCATACCGGACCAGCAACATGTTGCCAGCCAGTAACACGGTCAGCTCCCGTGATGGTTGCGCGATTTTGCTTAGCGGATGCATAAATAATCGGCTTATCAATAGTTCCGGAATTTTGCGGATGAACTTCTTCATGATATTCACCCGGCATTACTTGAACATAATCCCCTGGTTGAGCAATATCTGCCGCTTGTTGGATGTACTTAAACGGAAACTCTTGTGAACCATTACCATTTTCAGAAGCATTAATATCAACAAAAATTTGCATTTTATTCAATCCTTTCTACCATGCATAACTTTCCACAGCTTGTCGTCCCTTGCCAGTCGCGTTATCCAGGATTATGCGCTGTTCAATCCTTGCCACATTCTGTTTTGTTTCTTTAACCATATCTGGATTAACTGAAATATAATCAATCCCTTGTTGAATTAAGAAAGATGCTAATTCAGGATATTCAGACGGTGCTTGCCCACATATTGATACCGTCTTGTTATCTTGGTGAGCAGTCTTAATAAGGTGACTAATCGCCCGTTTTACCACAAGATTACGTTCATCAAAGAGGTGGCCACTGTATCATTGTTCCGATCACAGCCTAAAATAAGCATTGCTAAATCATTGGACCCAATCGAATAACCATCAACGTACTTATTAAACTGATCCGCCAAGATGATATTACTTGGGATCTCGACCATCATGTACACCTTAAAATCTGGTCCGCGGTGTAAATCGGCTGCTGCCATTAATTTTGTTACCTTGTCAGCCTCAGCAACAGTGCGGACAAACGGGATCATTACATTGAGATTCTTTAATTGGAACTCTTGGCGTACCTTTTTTACCGCCGCCAGTTCTAGCTTGAAAGCTTCGATATATTTAGGATCATAGTATCGAGAAGCGCCACGCCATCCTAATAAATCTGCGGGTTCATGCGGCTCATATTTATCACCGCCCGTTAAATTACGGTATTCACCCGACTTAAAATCAGAAAAACGTAAAACCATTGGCCGCGGAGCAATCGCCCGTGCCACTTTAGCAATCCCATCAGCTAGCATATCAACGACTTTTTCGGGATGACCCGTTTCAATTAAGTAAAGGGGATGGTCATGAATATAAGTCGTCCAAAGAAATTCTTCTCGCATTAAGCCAATGCCATCAACCGGCAGTGTAGCATATTTATCTGCTAGTTCTGGATCGCCTAAATTCATCATGACCCTGGTTGCTGTCGGCGCGTAATATTCTACATAGCCACGCTCTGTTGACTCTTTTTCACTATTAAATTGCTCGGCGAGATCGCCCTGATAAACGACCCCATTTTTAGCATCAACGGTTACTTGCTCGCCATCCTGCAGCATTTCAGTGCTTGCCCACAGCTCTTAGTTCCAACGATACAAGGGATCTGCATTTCACGAGAAACAATTGCGGCATGGCAGGTCATTCCACCATTATCGGTGATGATTGCGGCTGCTTTTTTCATTGCCGGTACCCAGTCAGGGAAAGTCATCAACGTTACTAATATTTCTCATGCTTCAAATTCATCAATATCTTTAGGATCCGCAATTACATGCACCTTTCCAGTTGAAACACCTGGACTTGCTGGTAACCCTTTGATCAATATTTTTTCGGTTTTGTTCATTGAAACAGTGGACTCCTTTGTTGCTTGCTTATTATTTTTATTTGACCAAACTGTTTCGGGACGCGCTTGTACTAGCCACAACCGATCTGTTCGTGCGTCTAGCGCAAATTCCATGTCCATGTAACAGACATAGTGCTTTTCAATTTTCTTTGCGTATCCTGCTAATTCATGAATTTGGTCTTCAGTTAGCGCTGGCCGGATTGCCCGGTCTGCTGGCACCGGTGCTTCATGTACTCCGCCACCAGGGGTTTGACACAATTCAATTGCCTTCGGAACTACCGAACGTTCTACTACTTGAAGGTTATTTTTATTAATCACAAAATGATCCGGTGTTACTTTTCCTAAAACAATGTATTCACCTAATCCCCAAATCGTATCAATAACAATTTGAGCATCATTTCCGTTCGCCACGTTAACTGAAAACATAACCCCAGAAGCTTTTGAGAAAACCATCATCTGAACGGCCGCTGATAAAGCCACTTTTTCATGAGGGAAATGTTGCTTATGCCGGTAATAGGTTGCCCGATCGGTAAACAAGGAAGCATAACATTCTTGAACCTTTGCTAATACCATTTCAGCACCACGCACGTTCAAATACGATTCTTGCTGCCCCGCAAAAGAAGCATTTGGTAAATCTTCAGCGGTTGCACTTGACCTAATTGCTACAAATGGCTCAGTTTCACCCATTTTTTTCTGATAAGGCTGCATAAGCTTTTTTGATTGTCATAGCGATCTCACTTGGCATCGGTGCTTCGAGAATCATCTGCCGAATATGTGAGCAAACCCGATGAAGTTCATCAGCATTTTCATAGTCATTAATTTCAGCTAATAATTTATTAATTTGGTCGTTTAATCCCGTTTCTGCCATAAATTGACGATAAGCGTGAGTTGTCGTCGCAAAGCCATATGGAACTGGAATTTTCATTGCAGAAGTCATTTCACCTAAGGAAGAGGACTTCCCACCAACGAGATTAACGTCAGAGCGATGCAATTCATCAAACCATAAAACATTCTTTTGTTCGCGTTTTTCCATTACTGCATCTCCTTAAATTCAATGTATCTCTTTCTTAGGCGGTTCCTGAAAAAGAGTCAAGAAATTTATTCACGGCAAAGAAATGAGCAAACGGTGGCATTCTTGTCCGTTCGCTCATCTGTTTACTTAAAATTTATTTTAATTTGGCTATTTTTTATCGGTATTGTGTTTTTCTTAATTTGGAATGGATTACAAATATCGCTAAAAATTTGCAAACAAAAAAGGACTGTGATATAAGTTAAGTTACTTTCATAAAAAGCAAATACGCAGTACAACAATGGCCTCCAACGTCCGGCTCAAAAACCGAACATTGGAGGCCTATTATTGCTTGCGGGGGCTCCCAGAGGCTAGCTTCGCGTCGAAAAACGAAGTCACAAGTGACTTCTGTCTCGCTCTCTTTAACGACCTGTCGTATATTTTTCGCTAAAATTCTTTTGCACATTTTGTGGTGCTTTCGTAAATGGTTCTGACTTAACAAATTTACCACGGATCATCAATCGGTTGGCCCCGGTAGCATCACAAGTAATCAAAGTAATAATTTTTTCCGGCGTATTGTCTACCACATCAACCCGGGTCGCCGCAATGAATTCACGTTGATAAATCTTATATTCATAAACGCGATCCATATTGGTAATATAGATCATCTGCCCCACCTTAGCATGATAATACAATGGGGAAAAGAGGATTTTACTCCCATGAGCCATATTATGACCAGCTAACGCATAGTTGCCTTCCCCCATCTTCATGTCTGGACGAAGGGTTCCTGCTGCTAACGCCAGGGTTGTATTATCAACCCCATTAGCAATTGGAATCGTCATATTAATAGCCGGAACCGTAATTGCTCCAATGGTATTAATCGATTGCCTATTTGCACGAGCCTTGGCAGCCGTTTGCAAGTTAAGATCTTTGACACTTTGAAAATCATAGGTCGCTTTTTTCTTTTGGTTGCTTTGAACCGTTTGCCGAGTAATCTCAGGTTTATAACTCCCTACTAAGTAAGACTTAATCTGCTGGTTAAAAATTAGGACAACTGATACCAATAACAGTACAACCACCGCTGTCCACCGTAACCATTCAAATGATCGCTTTTTATCTTTTTTCACGATATTGAACTCCTTACTTTTTATTATGAACTTAGTATAACCTGCTTAATTAATTTTGAGTAGTCCCCTGCTTATTTTGCGAATTAGGGTTACCGTTGTCATTTGGATCAAGCAGATACTCTTCAATCAACCGTACAATCTGCTTATTTTGCGGCAAGCTAGAGTGCTGAGCATCTTTTCCCGTGACCGTCATACTCGTATAATGGGCCACTTGTTTTTGGTAAATATACTTACCAGCATCGACGCTTCCTTCTGGGACGAGGCCATCGGATGTATAAGTTTCTGTCCCCGCGACTGAATAAACTAATAGGTTTTTAGGAATCCGACTCCGATACTTTACAAAATCAGAAAACATTTGCGTCGGATGGCTAACAGAAGATTCCGCAAAGTTGTATGGCGTTCCCAGTGTCATTAGCCTTTTAATTGTAATCGCGTCTTTATACTCAGAGTAGTAATGTTCCAACCAATAAGCCCATACTAGACCCCCATTAGAATGGCCAAACGCCTTAAAGTTATTAAAGTTATACTCTTCTGTCAATCGTCCAAAAGCCTGGTTAACCATTTGTGCTTGTTTCTTTATATTTTGATAACCATCGTGATTATTCTCAAAGCCAATCACGATAATCGGCTCATTATCGCCGCGATTTATCCATCCTTGTGAAACAATTTTACCGCTGTTCATTACTTCTAAGCTCAACACACTATGTTTTTTAGGGCTATCTTCGTTAAGTTTACGAATAAGCGGATTAAAGCGGTTTTGTGTTGCTGAGCTTCCAGGAACCATAATTATCGGCGACATTCTAGAATTATGTTGGGTAGCTAAATATTTATTTGTATCTTTCATCCAAAAATATGCTGGAATTGCCATTAGGACTAAGATCAATATTAGGCCAATCAATACTAAACGAGTGTGGAGAATTGATTTAGTCATTTTTTTCATGACTGATCACGTCCTGTTCTGCTAATGTTAAGCGATTTTCAACGACTAGGGCCATTTTTACAAAGGGGATATAGGCAGCGATATCGATTAAAAGCAACACCAAGGTAAAAATCAAAATTCCCCAATTACCATTTGTCCCCAAGAAACTAATAAGTGGTCCCGGTGTCCCCTGCAAAACCGGGTAAGGCGTTGAAGGTATTAAGTGAATCGTAATCGCTAAACTGGCAAGGAGAATATTCACAATCGGTAAGAAGACAAATGGGATAAGAAATAACGGATTAAATACAACCGGTAAGCCAATCATTGTTGCATAATTAAAATTAAATAATGTTGGTAAGGCCGTCCACCGTGCAACACGATGCATATAGGAGCCATTAGAAGTTAACAGAATGGCAACTATCAAAGCAAGAATCAAGCCGTCACCCCCAAAGTTAGCAAATGAATTATAAAGAGAACTGCCTAAAAACTCATACGGCACATTCCACGGAGTTCCATGAGTAAGCGCATAGTTCAAGTTAGCAGTAAATGAATCTCCAGAAGTTAACGCCATCGAAGTGTATGGAACACCTAATCCTAACCAATCAAATATTGTTAGCCCCATCGTAGCTAATAACGTCAGCCATAATTGCCGATGTTCTTGGGCAGTTGTAACTAACGTGGAGTAACTTGTTGACCAAGCATGATAAATTGTGTTGGAATTTAAAAAAAGAGCAACCGTTACCCCAAAAATCAGACTAATCGTCATTGGCAGCATTGAACTAAATGATCGTTCCTGCAATAACGGCAACGCATTGGTATTATCACCATCTTTTGGTGGAGTTAACCACCGGTAAAGCTGGCCGACTCCGTAACCAAGAATTAAAACGATTAACAAACTATTGCCACTAAGGAGCCGTTGATAAAAGCTAAGGGAAAATTGCGGGGACGACTTGCCATAACGATAAGACATTAATAAGAGGGTCAAAATAGCGGTTATTCCAGCAAATTTACCGTCTCGTCGATACCTTTTCGCAGTAAATTTTGCTGCCATATAGACAGTATAAATTCCTAGAATCCCTAAGGTTAATTGACTAATGCTAGTTAACATAAATTGAATAATCCGCAACACGTTCTGTGGTATTGCATCAAGGAAAGCAATATTATAAATAAATCCATCTGGGTTAAAAATAGTTTTCAACATCATCTTTGCCATCGTTCCAATAAAAACAATGGGAAAAATCATAATTAATGTCTGCCGGGTTATCCTAACAAAAGAATAACGATGCAAGGCAATTATTCGATTAATAATTTTTTCATGCATAGGTAGCCCCCACTTTCTCAATTATCAATATTATACGCAGAGAAAGATCAATACTTAAAGACGCAAAATAACATTAATAATGATTTATTTGCCTTAATTCAAAAAAAGCCGGGAAAAACTTTCGCTTTTCCCGGCTTTTTTTGAATAATAAGAAGTTCGATTACTTGAGACCGTACTTCTTGTTGAACTTGTCGACAGCACCGTCGGCTTGAGTAAACTTTTGCTTACCAGTGTAGAATGGGTGTGAGTCTGAAGTAACTTCAACCCGAATTAATGGGTATTCATTACCGTCTTCCCACTTAACAGTTTCACTTGAAGTGGCTGTTGAGCCAGAGAGAAACTTGTAACCAGTAGATGAATCTTCAAAAACTACTGGATGATAATCTGGATGAATTCCTTGTTTCATAATTTATTACGCTCCTTTTGCCATGAATCATTGCCTGAAACATAGATAATCAACTTTAACAGGATACCACGATTTAAAGAAGTACGCAACTTCTAACCGATTTTTACTGAAGAATCGTCCTCAATAGAAACATTGGCGTGAAGGCGATTAAGCTTCCAGACAATCCGATCGTAACCCCGTAAAATATTTCCGGCATTATTAATTACAGTCTGTCCATCTGCCATTAAACCAGCAATTGTTAAAGCTGCTCCGGCACGAATCTCACCTGCCGAGACCTCTGCGCCATGAAGCTCTTCTGTATGTTTAACGACAATCATCCCATCATGCGCTTCAATCTTCATCCCCATTTTTTGTAATTGGGAAATGTGTTTTACACGCTTTGGATAAATAGTATCAACAATCGTACTATCACCATCAGCAAGCGACATCAACGGGGTAAGCGGTTGTTGTAAGTCAGTAGCAAAGCCAGGGAATGGCATCGTCTTAACCGTAACTGGATGTAAATTGCTGGATTTTGGTACATAAATCTTATCGCTATCAATTTGTAGGTCAACACCCATTTCAATCATTTTACTTGTAAATGATTCTAAGTGTTCAGGAATAACATTATGGATCATAACGCCATCACCAAGCGCTGCGGCCAATGATAGGTATGTTCCTGCTTCAATCCGATCAGCAATAATTGTATGAGTATTCATTGACTGAAGGGCCTTTACTCCAGTGATACGGATCGTATCGGTTCCAGTCCCGCGAATTTTGGCGCCCATATTATTTAAGAATGTTGCCAAGTCGATAATTTCTGGCTCACGAGCTGCATTTTCAATAATCGTTGTTCCTTCAGCGCGAACAGCTGCTAAGATAGCATTAATCGTTGCACCAACTGATACCATATCTAAAAAGATCCGAGACCCATGTAAGCCATTCGGCGCATCTAAATGAACAGTACCTTTTTCTTCGCTAACGGTTGCTCCAAGTGCTTTAAATGCTTTTAAGTGTTGGTCAATTGGGCGGGGGCCGATATTATCGCCTCCCGGAAATGTTAATGTCGCGCGATGGAAACGACCTAATAATGCACCCATAAAGTAATAGGAAGCCCGAAGACTTTTAATTGCCTTGCTTGGAAGTTCAGCTTCTACGATTTGTGTTGGATCAATGTCTAAAACTCCGTGACTAAACTCGGACTTTACATTCATTGACTCCAAAATAATCATCAGATTGTGAACATCCAAGATATCTGGAACCGTGTCAAACTCTACAGGGGTATCCGCAAGAATAGCAGCTGGGATTAATGCCACTGTACTATTTTTGGCACCACCGATCGTGACTTCGCCAGAAAGACGGTTTCCTCCTTGAATGATCATTTTCTTCATTTCTGCGTTTCCTCACTTAAAAATTTTAGTCTGTTTTTCATTTAAGCTAAGTTAATGATTATTTCAGTTACAAAACAGTCAACTGTAATGATAATGAAATATCAAGAGAATTACAACCTATTATAAACAATCTTAAAAAAAATCATAAGGTCAGGCCAAAAATTAGCATATTTAACTTAAAATTTAACAATTCTATTAAACAAAAAACAAGAGAAGTGACATTCTTGACCCCATCTCTTGCATTAAATATATTATACACTTTAAATTTTTATTTGTCCTCAGCAGCTGCTTTCACAAATGCAGCAAATAATCCTTCTGGGTGGTTAGGACGAGACTTGAATTCTGGGTGGTACTGAGCAGCCACAAAGAACTTTTTATCAGGAATTTCAACTACTTCAACTAAATTCCGATCTGGGTTCACCCCAGAGATAACCAAGCCATGGTTTTCCATTTCTTGACGGTAGTCGTTGTTAAATTCATAACGGTGACGGTGACGTTCACTGATCATTGATTGGTTACCATAAGCCGATGCTGCAAGTGTTCCTGGCTTAAGCTTACATGGATATGCACCAAGCCGTTGTGTTCCTCCCATATCTTCAATGTCTGCTTGGTCTGCCATCAAGTCAATAATATTGTGTTTAGTATTTGGATCAAATTCAGTTGAGTTTGCATCAGTGTAACCTAATACATCTCTTGCAAATTCAATACATGCTGTTTGCATCCCTAAGCAAATACCGAGGTAAGGAACATCATTTTCCCGAGCATACTTAATTGCAGTGATCATTCCTTCTACTCCCCGGTTTCCAAAACCACCAGGAACAAGAATCCCATCGTAATCTTTCAAGGTCTCTTCAACATTTTCTGGAGTAATGTTTTCAGCATTAAAGTGGTCAATCTTTACCTTTGCATTTACAGGATAACCAGCATGACGTAATGATTCATTAACTGAAATATAAGCATCCTGTAAGTCAGTATACTTACCAACCATCGCAATCTTAACGGTCTTAGTTAAGTCATGTTCGATATGATTTACCATTTCTGTCCATTCTGTCATGTCAGCTTCTGGTACATCTAAACCAAAGTGGTCGACAACCAATTGATCCATACCTTGCTTTTGTAAGTTTAACGGAATTTCGTAAAGAGTATGAACATCCATTGATTCAACAACGGCTTTAGGATCAACATCACAGAATAAGGCAATCTTCTTCCGCATATCATCAGTAATTGGTTGCTCTGTCCGAACCACCAAAATGTTAGGTTGGATTCCTAAACCACGTAATTCGCGAACACTGTGTTGAGTTGGCTTAGTCTTCATTTCACCAGCAGCACGAAGATATGGGACTAAGGTAGTGTGGATGTACAACACATTTTCACTACCAACTTCTTCTTTCATTTGGCGAATAGCTTCCATGAATGGTTGTGATTCAATATCCCCAACTGTTCCACCAATTTCAGTAATTACAACTTCAGCATCAGTACTTTCACCAGCGCGCTTAATCTTATCCTTAATGGCATTAGTGATGTGTGGAATAACTTGGACTGTCCCACCAAGGTAATCCCCACGGCGTTCCTTACGAAGAACTTCAGAGTAGATTTTACCCGTTGTAACATTTGAATATTTATTGAGATCATTATCGATAAAACGTTCATAGTGACCAAGGTCCAAATCAGTTTCTGTGCCGTCATCAGTCACAAAAACTTCACCGTGTTGGTATGGACTCATCGTACCGGGATCCACATTGATGTAAGGATCGAATTTTTGGATCGCAATCTTTAGGCCCCGATTTTTTAATAATCGTCCTAAAGAGGCAGCAACGATTCCCTTTCCTAATGATGATACAACTCCACCGGTTACAAAAATGTATTTCGTCATTGTTGTCTACTCCTTTTTTATATTTGCGGGTGTGATAATAGAAAAAGCTCCCTATTTCAAATAAAACACTGAAACAGGGAGCTTATTTATCTACGAACTTATTGGCCTGTCTTTACAGGCGCCCAATAAAGATAATACAGGGTCAACAAATAATAGTCAAGCACAAAGTTGAAAATTATTTGTCATCCTCATCTTCATCTTCTTCATCATGTAATTCTGATAGCTGACCTTCGATACCATCATCAAGATCATCATCGTCGTCACTGAAGTCATCAGTGTCGTCATCATAATCATCCTCAGAATCAGCATCATCGTCAGTATCAAGATCCTCATCTTCAGGATCATCATTGTCATAGTCAATTACATTGTCGTCGTCATCGGTGTCTGCGAGGAAGGCATTGACTTTACGCCGCTTCTTCTTTGGACGATCATTCTCTTCATCTTCTTCGTTTTCACCAACTGTGGCTTCATCGATAGATTCGAATGGGTACCAAGCACGCAGACCCCAGGTGTTGTCACCAAGGGAAATAAAACTGCCATCAACATTTAAGTCAGTATAGAACTGTGCAAGACGTTCACGAATTTCCTCATCGCTCTTACCCAGATATTGCTGAACCTCGTTGGTCAAATCAACAAACGCCATTGCTTCTCCATGGTGAGCTAAAATAGCGTGTGCGACTTCAATCATTGAAAGTTCTGATTTGTCCTGACCGTCAAAAACCTTTAAATCCAAATTGGTGCACATCCCTTCAAAAAGTCTAAACTACATCATACAATATTAAGCAGCAAATTGCAATTCTAGTTGGTAACTCCCTATTAATTGTCCCGCTTGTTTTAGTTGATACTTAACAGAAAGGTGACCAGCCGGGGCCTTTACATCAACGTCTTTTTCCAAACTTTCTGTTAACACATCAATTTTAATCATGCCGTATTCTGTTTGATACCGCATGATGGTTTCTTGTGTTGGGTCTAAAAATAGGTTTGTTTCAACATTTCCACGCCTTCTTAAGCGAATTAGCTCATCTTCAAATTTAATTTGCACCGGCGTTTCTTGACCGTCTTGGTGTTCAATGTACCGTAAATAATACTTGCCATTCATTTCAACAAAAGTACCTTCTTCAGTAAAGGTAAATTTTTCTTGCTGTCCATTCTGATCAATGATCGTTGAGAGATCCACATGGACAGGAATTACACTTTTGATAATGACCTCCTCCTTTCACTTTCTTTATTGTCATTATTATACTCTTTTTACTAATAAATACCCCGTGAAACGTCCATGTTCTCACGAGTTCTTGTATAATATAGATATATTATTTCACAGAAAAGAAGAAGTACGATGCCTAATTTTAAGAATCAGTGTTTTCAACAGTTTATTCAACCTTTAACTCCCGCAGACAATCTTTCGTCTTTCATCTATATCAACGCTTTGTTGCGTTCAGCTGACGACCTTAAATTTCCTCTTCTTCATTTTTGGACATTAGAAGATACGGTTATTTTAGGATTAAAAGATCAACGCTTGCCGCATTTATCAACTGCCCTTACTACACTTACGCACCATGGTTTCCACTATTTCATGCGTAATTCAGGGGGATTGGCAGTTGTGAGCGACGACGGTATTTTAAATCTGTCAATTTTCTATCCCTGGCACCTTGAAGACCATGAATTAACTATTGATGAAGCATACCAGCGGATGGTTGACCTAATTCAGGCAGCTTTCCCTAACCTAGCAATCGCCACTGGGAAAATCACTCATTCGTACTGTCCGGGAAGTTTTGACATCAGTGTTAACGGCCAAAAGATCGGCGGAATCTCTCAACGCCGAAACAAATTAGGCGTTACAGTAATGCTCTACTTAAGCGTCGGTGGTAATCAACAAGATCGAGGTAAGTTAATTCGTGACTTCTACGATACAGGATTGCAGCAAAATCAAAACAAGTGGCATTTCCCAGATGTTTGGCCGGGGGCGATGACGACTGTTTCTAAAGTGCTTAATACGCAATTAAGCTTTCAGGATGCGATCCAGCGAATCCAATCAGTCGTTCAAATTACTGCTCCTGACAGCCTCAATAACTTAATATGGTCACCTAATTTTATATCAACCCTCAATAAAGAACTAATCAGCATGGAACGTTTACAAGAACGTTTAGAGAAAGAAGATTAATATGAATCACTTTTATGATGAAAAACTTCGCCGTGAAAAGGTTTTTCGGGATCCAATTCACGGACAAATTATTGTCGATAATCAAATTATTATGGACTTAATTAATACTCCTGAGTTTCAACGATTACGACGAATCAAGCAACTAGGAACATCCTCATTTACCTTTCATGGTGCCGAGCATTCCCGCTTTGGCCATTGCTTAGGAGTCTATGAAATTACCCGCCAAATGTGTAACTATTTTCAACGAAACTATCCTAGTCAGCAGCCTGGCGATGGCCTATGGGATGATCATGAACGACCGGTTGCTTTATGTGCAGCCCTCCTCCATGATTTAGGGCATGGGCCTTATTCCCACACATTTGAACATATTTTCCATACAAACCATGAGCAATTTACACGCCAGTTGATCACTGATAGTAGTACTAATATCAACAAGATATTACAACGGGTTTCACCTGACTTCCCCCATCAAGTTGCCAGTGTAATCGACCATACTTATGAAAATCCTCAAGTAGTTCAAATGATTTCAAGTCAGGTTGATGCGGACCGGATGGACTACTTACAGCGAGACGCGTATTACACAGGAACAAACTACGGAAAGTTTGATCTTGATCGTGTTCTTCATGTTATGCGACCGGTTAAGAGAGGGTTTGCCTTTGAAATTTCGGGAATGCATGCGGTAGAAGATTACATTATCAGTCGGCTTCAGATGTATCTGCAAGTCTACTTCCATCCCGTTTCCCGTTCAATGGAAGTTATCTTGGACCACCTCTTGATGCGGGCAAAACATATTTACCAGCACCCAAATGACTTTGAACCTGACTTCACCCCTCATATGCTGATGCCATTTTTCAATGGTAAGTTCACCCTGGATGACTATTTGGCGCTTGACGATGGTGTTTTAACCACTTATTTTATTCATTGGACCCATTCTCGTGATGATATTTTAAGTGACCTTGCTAGTCGTTTTCTTAACCGCCGTCCATTTAAATCAGTTATTTATGATCAAAATACACAAAAACTTTTACCAACTTTGCGCAAACTCATCCAAACTGCTGGATTTAATAGCCAGTACTACACCGCAGTTAACGATAGCTTTAAACTCCCATACGATACTTATCATCCACAAGACTCTAATACCCAAACGCAAATCGAGCTTCTCCAACCTAATGGCGATTTTATTGAGTTATCCCAAGTTAGTACCTTAGTCGCTAGCGTGTCCGGACGAGAAGCCGGAGATCAACGGTTCTTTTTCCCAAAAGAAATGCTTGAAACGCGAAACAATATTGAAATTTTCGAACCAATCTATGAAGAATTCCAAAGCTATATCAAGAATAATCATATTATTAACTCAAAGGAGCAAAAATAATGCCAATTAAATTAGTCGCAATCGATATCGACGGAACATTAATCAATGACCAGCGTAAAATTACACCACAAACTGTTGCCGCAATAAAAAAAGCCAGCGCAAAAGGAGTAAAGATCGTCTTATGCACTGGCCGCCCAATGACTGGCGTAAAAGCATACCTTGACCAATTGGCTTTAAATGATTCAGATAACGAATTTGTTATTAGTTTCAACGGTGCACTAGCCCAATCAACTAGTGGCAACGTCTTGGTAAACTACACCATGTCTTTCAATAACTATGCCGACTGGCAAACTTATTGTATTAAAGAAGGCGTCAAATCCCAAATTGAAACGCGAAATTACATCTACACAATTAATCGAGATCTAAGTCCATATACCGTCTACGAGTCAGATCTTGTAAGTATGCCAATCCGTTACCGCACCTTTGAAGAACTTTCCAAAATGCAAGATCAATACGTTATCGCCAAAGCAATGATGGTTGATACTAAAGAACAAATTGACAAAGCATGGACAGAGCTTCCGGCAGAAATGCGTGATCGCTTTTCAATTGTCCGCAGCGAAGACTTTTATTTGGAATTCATGAATAAACAAGCAAGTAAAGGAAATGCCCTTCAATTACTTAGTAAAGAACTAGGAATTAAAAAAGAAGAAGTAATGGCTCTCGGTAACGCGCAAAACGATGATTCAATGATCGAATTTGCTGGCTTGGGAGTAGCAATGGGAAACTCAATTCCTGGCACCTTAAAGATCGCTAACGTAACAACCGCTGATAATAATCATGATGGAGTTGGCAAAGCGATTGAAAAATATGTTCTTAAGTAAAGACAGAAATAAAAAGCAAGAAGCGTACTTTCGAAAAAGTTACACCTCTTGCTTTTATTTTTTGTCATCTTTTATATATCAAGCGATCTTTGTTACCGCTCCAGTTTGGCTATTGTATTGGTAAATACCGATTAAGTTAGCAACAGTGTTATCGCTATTGTTTTGACGTACTTCAAATTTGTAAACATTACCAGTCTTACCAGTTGGCATAATTTGGTAACCTTGGGAGCCACTAAAGCCCATCTTGTTAGCAAATTGTTGTACTACATTATCACTAGTTGCATCGGATGCAGCCTGGTTAGCAGCAGAGGATGATTGTTGGGTTGCTGAGCTTGTAGAACTGGACTGCTTATTTGTTTGCTTACTATTAGTAGATGATGAAGTTTTAGAACTAGTAGAACCTTGTGCAGAACTTACTTTACTTTGTAAGTCAGCGTACGCATTGCGCATTGCCGGACTAGTAGACTTTTGTGATTTCAAATTGTTCTTAGCACCATCATAATCGCCATTTTCATATGCTTTTTGGGCATCCATGTAGCTTTGTAAATCATCAGCAAGTGCTTCCGTTTGAGCATTATGATCGTTTAATTGGCTTAATTGTTCATATGCTCCTTCATAATCATGATTTTGGATAAGCTTATTAGCTGTACGATAAGCCTTTGAAGCTTTACTTTCGGAAGAACGGACAGACGACGATGTGCTGGAAGAACTCGTATCACTACTTGACGCAGATTGTTTACCACAACCAGCTAGGGCAAAGATAGTAGCGACTGCAGCTGTTCCAACCATTGCTTTTTTGAAAAACTTAATTGTTGTCATTTTTCTCCTCCTTATTTCACATCGTATTATAACATGAATTGATAATGACTGTTTGTCTTTCCTAAATCTTTATCTTCTTTATAAACACAGAAATGGGAAACAAGAGAGGCCGAAAGAAAACGAAACTATTTTCCTTCCGACCTCACTTTATTTACTAAATTCAGTTTACTTAAGTATTATTACTTTTCCAATTGTGCACTTTGGAATACTTGCTTAAATAATGGACTAACAGGACGATTTTCGTTAATCCGTTTGATTGCATCCCCAATTAGTGGCGCAACTGATATCTGCTTGATTTTATCGATTTGTTTTTCCTTTGGTAATTGGATTGAGTCCGTCACAACCACTTCTTTAAGCGGTGCATTACGTAAACGTTCAATTGCTGGGCCAGATAATACCGCATGAGTACATGATGCGTAGACTTCTTCTGCTCCTGCATCTATCAATGCTTGCGAACCTAAACTAATAGTTCCTGCAGTATCAATCATATCATCAATCATAATACATTTCTTACCCTTAACGTCCCCAATAATATTCATGATTTGAGCAACGTTCGCCCGTGGACGCCGCTTATCAATAATCGCAATTGGCAACTTTAAGAACTCAGCAAGTGCTCGTGCCCGTGTTACTCCACCATGATCAGGAGAAATAACAACTGCATTTTCAGCAACACCCTGGTTGATAAAATACTCTGCTAAAAGAGGAGCACCCATCAAATGGTCGACAGGGATATCAAAGAACCCTTGAATTTGTGCGGCATGAAGATCAAGTGCAATAATCCGATCAACACCGGAATTCTGCAACATATTAGCAACTAATTTACCAGTAATTGGTTCACGGCTTCGTGCTTTCCGGTCTTGACGGGCATAACCATAGTATGGCATCACCACATTAATCGTCTTAGCACTAGCACGACGAAGCGCATCTACCATAATTAACAACTCCATTAAGTTGTCATTAACTGGGGCAGAAGTCGACTGGATGACATAAACATTGTCTCCCCGCACACTTTCCTCAATATTAATTTGGATCTCACCATCACTAAAACGATTAACAGATAATTTTCCTAAATCAACACCGACATGCTTAGCAATCTTTTCTGCTAAGGGACGGTTTGAATTTAACGCAAAGATTTTTAAATTTTGATCAAAATATTGCTGTGTCATTGGGTCCTCCGCTGATTAATAAAAGTTATACTACTACCACTTACATAATATAAATTAGTGAGGCAAAAAGCAAGTTACCACGGGAGCTTCTTAGCATAATTTTCTTTATTAACCTGCCGTGCCCGCGCAATTGCCATATCATATTGTTCCGTACTATCTGTGATGGTCGAACCTGCAGCCACAAATGAATCTCTAGCAATATTAACTGGAGCCACTAAGTTACTGTTACTACCGATAAAGGCATGGTCACCAACATTGGTATGGTGCTTATTTGTCCCATCGTAGTTAACAAAGACTACACCACAGCCAACATTAATATTCTTACCTAAAGTAGCGTTACCGATATAAGTCAAGTGCCCAACCTTTGTTCCTTCACCAATGTAAGCCTTCTTGACCTCGCAGAAGTTACCAATGTGAACATTTTCGCCAATTTCGGCTTCTGGACGGAGATGGCTATTAGGACCAGCATCACTGCCATTGTGCATTTCTGCTTCTTGAAGGGTAGAAGAAATAATTTTAACCCCATCATGAATCTTGGAATCAGTGATCCGTGAACCAGCACCGATATAACAATCGTTACCAATTTCTGTATGACCCTTGATTACAACGCCGCCTTCAATAACGGTATCACGACCAATCTTAACATCAGCATCAATATAAGTTGTTTCAGGGTCAATCATTGAAACCCCTTCACGCATCCAATGAGTATTAATCCGGTTACGCATTACCTTGTTTGCGCGCGCAAGAGCAACTCGGTCATTTACCCCCATTGATTCATCAAAGTTATCCATCTTGTAGGCTGTTACAATCTCATTTTCTTGTTTTAAGATGCCAATAACATCAGTTAAATAATACTCACCCTGCGCATTATCATTCGTAATCTTGCTAAGGGCTGCAAATAGTTTCTTGTTATCAAAACAATAAACCCCAGTATTAATTTCCTTAATTGCCTGTTCTTGAACAGTGGCATCTTTTTGTTCGACGATGCGTTCAACGATTCCAACATCATTTCGAACTATCCGACCATAACCAGTTGGGTCAGGAGCGATAGAAGTTAAAATAGTGGCTGCCGCATGCCGTTGTTCGTAATATTCGAAGAGCTTTTCAAAAGTCTCAGCGGTAAATAATGGAGTATCACCGCTAACAATAATAGTTTCACCATCTTCATTTGCAAGAAGGTCTTTCGTTTGCATTACGGCATGCCCAGTTCCAAGTTGTTGTTCCTGAAGGGCATACTTAGTGCGGTGTCCCAATTGTCGTTCAACTGTCTCTGCCCCAAAGCCAACAATCGTAATAATATTATCAATCTTGGCCTTTTCCAATTGGGTTAAAACATGCTCAACCATTGTCTTACCACAAACTTGGTGTAAAACTTTGTATAACTTTGAGCGCATCCGTGTACCTTTACCAGCAGCTAAAATAATTGCATTACGTTTTGTCATTTCCTAATTCTCTACTTTCTTATCAAACACGTTTTCCATGAAGCTTCCTGCTTGTGCTGCAATTTTCTTCTCCGTGCCATCTTTAGTTTCCACTTTGATTAGTGAAGTACAGTTATCGACTAACCGTTGTCCGTTTACTGGACGCCCTTCTGCAAAGACAGTGATTCCAACCAAGTTAGCATCAAATTCTTTAATCAAAGATTTCATCCCGTTAATTGTGCCGCCGCCCTTCATAAAGTCGTCAACAACCAAGACATTCGCCCCAGCTGATAATGTACGACGGGACAATTCCATCTTCTTTATCCGTTGAACGGAGCCAGAAACATAATTAACACTTACAGTAGGTCCTTCAGTAATGTGCGAACTATTACGAACAATAACGAATGGTTTATTCATATGCGTCGCAACGCTTTGCGCAATCGGAATTCCTTTAGTCTCAACTGTCATAATAACATCAACATCAGCATCAACATATTGAGTAGCGATTAACTTACCAATCTGCCGTAAGATTTCCGGTTGGCCGATTAAATCCGATAAGTAAACATAGCCACCTGGTAACAAACGTGAATCATCATTAACCCGGTCAACCAAGTTATTAATGGCCGCTTGAGCATTTTCTTTAGAATAAAATGGTGTTAATACTGCCCCACCACTTGCACCAGGAATTGTCTCTAATCGTCCTTGTCCCCAAGTTTGGAAGGTATGTTTAACAATCCCCAAATCTTCACTGATTGATGACTTAGCTGAGTCGTAACGTTCTCCGAAAAACTTCAACGATACTAATGATCGCGGATGTTCAAGCAAGTAACGTGTCATGTCCACCAATCGGTTACTCCGTCTAATTTTCATGTTCTTTCTCTGCCTTTCAAAAAGGATTAATTAACATTGATTTTAACATAAAACGTTCGGCTTTTCGGCAAAAATTTAGCATTTACTGAGAAAAAATGGCGCACGGGAGAAATCTCTCGCATCTTCATTTTTCGACGCAAAACTAACCTCTAAGAGCTCCCACAAACAAAAATAGACCTCCAACGTTCGGCTTTACCGGGCGATGAAGGTCATTATTCTACTATACTGTTTTAACCTACCAGATGCCACAGCTCTCTTTAATAAAATCAATTTGATTCAATAAATTTACTATAAATCAAAGCTACAGCATAAATAACAACTTCAATTACTGCGATAAAGAAGCTGACTGGCCAGTCTGTCAAATAACCAAGAAAGAGCCCGAGCCATGTTCCTAACAGTGAAAATAAAATTGCTAAAATGATCATCCGCGCGACGCCATGCGTAAAATATTTAGCGCTAGCAGCAGGTAACGTTAGGAGAATAAAAATTAGCAAAGAACCGACAATCTGAGCAGCGACACTAACACTTAGAGCAAGCAGTAAAAGAAAAACAACAGAAATCACTGTTTGATTTATCCCACTGACTTGCGCACCAATCGCATCAAAGGAGTCAAATTTAAGGCGGCGATACATCAACAACAAGATGATCAAAACAAGAATGGAAAGGTAGACAAGCTGCCAGACCTCATTCAAACTAATTCCAACTACACTACCAAATAAAATACTCGTTGCTGAGCTAGCTGACTGACTGCTCAAAGATAAGAAAAGGATCCCTAAGCCAATGAATAGTGCCGAAACAGCACTAATAACGGCTTCTCGTCGTGATTCTTTTATACTCATTTGTCCAACAATAACTGAACTTAACATGGTAAACAAAATCATTCCATTTAGTGCTGGCCATCCAGCAAAAACGGCAAAAGCACCACCAGCAAACCCAATTTCAGACAAGGTATGTGTTAAAAATGATAAATTTCGTGCAACGACAAAGACTCCAATAATCCCACAAATAATCGCAATAAACGTACTAGCGATAAATGCATGACGCATAAAACTTAAAGTTAACATTATTTTTTATCCCTCCTTATCGGACTGGGTAACTCATTAATTGGCCCAGTGGAATAAGAACCGGGAGAAAGGTACAAGAAACGGGTCCCATATTGTTCTGCTAAATCCCAATCATGAGTAATAAACATTACGCTTAAACCATTTTGTTGAAAACGGGTTACAAGATCTAGCAATTCATACTTCATTTCATTATCCAGACTCGCAGTCGATTCATCCAGAATAAGGAGGTTAGGATTAGGTAATAATGCCTGAGCAAGATATGCTCGTTGTTTCTCACCACCTGATGCTAAACCAAGGGGCCGCTCAGCAATCTTTGTTAGGTTATTTTCCCGAATCATCTGTTCAACGCGGTTTCGTTCGCTTTTAGTTAGCCATGGTAAAAGGCGTGGTTTAGTATTTAAAGCAACAAAATCGCGAATAGATAGTGGGTATTCCTCATCAATATTACGAAACTGAGGAACGTAGCCAAGGCGTGTACTTTGCGGAATAGTTATTGTCCCGCTTTTCGGTTTTAAAAAACCAAGCATCGAGCGAACAAGAGTCGTTTTTCCGACCCCATTTTCACCAACTACGACGAGAAAATCCCCTTCATTAATGGAGAAGCTTAAATGATCGATTACAGTATGGTTTCCGTAAGCGATCGTTAAATCATCAACTGATACAACTGCCATATCTTCTTAATTCTCCTTTTGTTGAATGCGAGACAATGCTTGGTATTGCTTGAGCATCCACTGCATATAGTCATCCCCATTCGGCTTTGTTTCCGTTACCTTTAATACTGGCACATCATGTTCATGGGCAAGTTTAACTAAATTATCAACAACTTTATCACTTGTCTGTGAATTATCAACAAAGAAGGCAATTTGGTGATTAATGATTGCTTGTTGAATTTCTTCAATATCTTTTGGCGATGGATCATTCCCATCTTCAACTGCTTTTTCAAAATGCTTGTCCATAATTTGATAACCAGCATTTTCTAGGGCATAATCAAAAACTGGTTCACTGACTGCAGCGCGATTATTATTAGGATTTACCTGGCGCTTTACTTTCGCAATTTCTTCATTAAGCGGTTGAAGAGAAGCTAAATATTTGCGTGCATTTCTTTGGTAATCCTTAGCATGTTGCGGATCAATTTTACCATATTGAGTTGCAAGATCATTTGCTAACTTTTCGACCGTCTCAGGTGCGTACCAAATATGCTCATTGTCGCCATCTTTCTTACCGGTTAAAGATGCCACATCAATTATCTTAATTTTGTTACGATTACTGCTTGATTTAACAAGTTTGTTTACCCAGCTATCATAGCCGAGACCATTCTCAATTACTACATTGGCTTTAGCAACTTGCTGGGCTTGCTTAGTATTGGGTTGGTAATCATGAGGATCAACCGACGCATTATCAATAAACGAAATTACTTGGCCATGATCACCCGCTACTTTTTGTGCTACTTCACCATAGAAATTCAACCCAGTTACCACTCTAATTGGCTTTTGACTTTTCCCCATCGATTTCCACGGAACAAAGGATAAACCAAGAATTATAACTAACAAGGCAATAATACTACTAATACCGATAATATATTTTTTCATTCTTTCCCTCTTCTTAATCGTAATCATTACTATTTAGAACAATGAATATAATATCGAACTTTATGCTAGATTGCAACTATAAAAATAAAAAGGACAAGAGGAGAGTGGAAAATAACCTCCTCGACAAGGCGGTTGGCTAAGCTAGAACGATGATTAGCACGGCACGGGCTGATTATCGTTCGTACTTAGACTCGAGTCTTGTGGCGACGCGAAGCTAGTTCCACGTTATCTTACTATTGTTCATAAAAGCAGTTGAGGCTGAGAGGAAACAAAAGTTTTCTCTCAGCCTCATTCCTCTTGTCCTTAAATATAATCAAAGCAAAGTTACAACATGAACGTCGCGACAAAATCCACGAATACTATTTTGAATCCGCTTTGCTCGCGATTCTGTATGACAGATTGCGAAGACAGTTGGTCCCGTTCCACTCATCTGTGCAACATCAGCCCCCAATTCTTTCATCTTATTCTTTAGACGACCGATTTCTGGATAAAACCCCATCGTTAAGGGTTCTAAAACATTTCCCATATATTTTGTTGCTTCTTGCCAATCTTCTTTTTTTAGATTTGCCAGTAAAGCTTCATTGTTAAGATGATGAAGCCTTTCATAATTAATTTGCCGTAAAATTTGCGGTGTGGAGACACTAATCTTTTGCTTTGCAATCACGGCCCAATAGTGAGGCTGTGGTGGTAATAATTCAATCTTTTCACCATACCCAGTAACGTGAGCTAATTTGTTATATATACAATATGGAACATCAGAATCAATTGTTAATGCGATTTTTGCTAGCTCTGATAAACTCAAGTCCAACCGCCAAATACTATTTAACGCTCGCAAAACTGCCGCTGCATCCGAAGAGCCACCACCTAATCCGGCCGCGACTGGAATTTGCTTCTTAATCCGAATTGTAACGCCATCTTTACAATGAAAACGACTGCGTAAAATATGAGCTGCTTGGTATGCTAGATTACGTTGGTCATTAGGTAAAAAGCCACTATTTGTATAAACTTTAATTGTTGTCGGGTGTCGGTGGGTCTCAACAGTTACATAATCAGCCAGGTCTGCCGAAACCATTACCATATCCCATTGAGGAGAACCATCAAAATATCGCATCGGCGTGTCTAAACTCAAATTCAATTTTGCTGGTGCTTTTTCTGTAACTATCATCCGGCAACCCTCCTTATCTGTAATAATTTAGTTAGTTAAATTATACTAACGGAACTATAATCCATGCAACTACTGTTTCCTAACTATTCTTAAAGCAAAAGGAGTGGGTAAAAACTGCCTTCCAGTTGAAAGGTATTTTTTACTCACTCCTATTATTTTATAAATATGAATTTTAATTTTTATCAGCTTATTCTGCTTCATCGAAGGCAATTGAAATATTTCGTGTTAACAAATCAGTATAACTATAGGAAACTCGATCCAATGTTCCTTGTTCATCATTCAAATGAATAACAAATACTGCAGGATAAGTCTTACTTAAAATACCGTGATGGGTGATAATACGTTTACGTCCAGCTTGCGCTTTTACTAAAACATGCTCGCCAATCCGTTCATCTAGCTTCTTCTTAATTTCTACAATGCTATTAGGCACGACTCCTTCACCTCACTGTAGACTAGCATACTCTTTTTTTACATAAAAAGCAAAATTTTACCATAATGTTTTATAACGGTCAACCATCTTTTACAAGAGATTTTGTTGATGAAGAGCATTCGCGAGTTCAATAAATTGTTCAAGGGTTAGCTTTTCTGGACGAATTTGCGGTGAAATATCCAACTGGGCCAAGACAGCAGTCATTTTCTCTTTTACTGCTGGATCTTTACCAATTACACTTTGCAAGTTATTCCAAAGACTCTTGCGACGATGAGCAAAGCATCCCCGAATAAAGCCAAATAATTTTTGCTTATCAAAAGGCTGAACTGGAAGTGGATTTGTCCGTGGCGTTAATACAACAATTGCTGAATCAACATTAGGTGACGGCACGAATACCTTCCGTGAAACATCAAAAGCAATTTTAGCTTGCATTTGGTATTCAATCGCTAATGTCAAGGCACCATATTGTTTAGTTCCTGGTTTAGCTGTGAGTCGCTGAGCAACTTCCTTTTGCATCATTACACAGATTGTTGCCCACTCAACAGGACTAGCCAGTAAATTCATTAAAATGGGACTTGTAATGTAATAAGGAAGATTAGCAACCACCTTAATTGGTCGACTAGGATCTTTAAATTCCTTTTTGATTAATTCTGGCAAATTAGCTTGAAGGACATCTTGATTAATCACCTTTACATTATCATATGGTGATAATACTTCTTTTAGAACCAGAATTAAATCCTGATCTATTTCTAAGGCTAAAACTTCTCCTGCGGCTTGTGCTAACTGCTCCGTTAAAGCACCAATACCGGGACCAATTTCAATTACATTGTCATTATCTGTAATATCCGCCGCCTCAACGATATTTTTTAAGACATTCAAATCAGTAAGGAAATTCTGACCGAAACTTTTCTTTGTGTGGATCCCGTACTTTTCCATTATCGCGCGGGTACGTGTTCGACTACCAATTTCTGGCGAATTACTCATGATCTTCCTCCTGATTTATTTGCTTAATTGCTTGTTCAAATGTTGCGCGGTCAACTTGAAACATATTTAGACGGTGAATCAATTGCTTTCCATTTCCATAGCCGATTCCAAGTAATTGCCCTAACTTTTCACGCCGTTTTCGTGAATCTGCTTGACCTGTTAATCCCCATTTTTGCAAATCTTCGCGCGTAAAGACTTGCTGGGGTGTCGCTGTCTGGGTATAAAGGTGCTCTAAAGCTGACTTTATAACTGCGGGCATTGCATGCTCAACCCCTAAGCTACCGTGAGCTTCAGTTGGCACACCATCTTTACGTTTAATAAAAGCATGCTTAACTCCAGGGATGGCTTCACTGATTATTTTTCTAATCCGCTCGCCGTTAAAGTCCGGATCAGTAAAAACAATTAGGCCCCGGCTTGCTTGTAACTTTTTCAACTTTGCCAAGTCAGCTGTTGAAATTGCGGATCCATTTGTTTCGTATGTATCTGCATCAACTGCTTTTAAAATTTGCTTAGTATCATCTTTACCTTCAACAACTATAACTTCTTTTATTCTAATCATAGGCCTCTTTCTTCATTTTCCAAAAATAAGCGGTGGGCGTTCGTAAATGTTTTATATGCCACTTTACCAGCATCAACTTGCTTTAAATCTGCAATTGCATCCACCGTAAATTTAGTAAAACCGGGTTCATTTTGCTTTCCTCGATATGGGAGTGGCGTTAGGTAAGGAGCGTCTGTTTCAACCATCATCTTTTCCAAGGGTACAACTAATGCGGCTTCATGAACTTCTGTCGCATTTTTGAAGCTTACGACACCACTAAATGAAATCATCATTCCGAGATCCATAAATTTCTCTGCCCATTCTGGCGTCCCGTTAAAACTATGCATAACCCCGCCAAATTCATCGACGTGGGCATTCCGCAAAATTTCATACGTGTCAGCTAGTGCATCTCGGCAGTGAATTGAGACCGGTAATTTAAGTTCTCGCGCCCACTCAAGTTGTTCAGCAAAAATTTCTTGTTGTTGCTTGTGAGGAGAATGCTCGTCATTATAATAATCTAAGCCAATCTCTCCAATTCCTACAACTAAGCGATCTGCTAATTGTTGGCGTAATTCTTTCTTGGTTTCACTATTCCAATTAGCAATATCTTCTGGATGCCAACCAATAATTGGATGAAGGTTATCAAACTGGTGTCCCAACTTTAAAGCACGGGTATTCAATAGTTGGTTTGAGCCAACAATATTCATCTCCGTCACGCCATAATGAGCAGCACGGTTAATAAAGGCAGGCACATCATCATAAAACGCATCGTCATTTAGGTGGGTATGAGAATCATAAACCAATTGCTGGTGTTGATGATTACGCACTTTATTCAACGCCCATTCCAGGTACTAAATTGTCAGGAACAGTTACCACTTGAACATTGCCGTCTTTTTCAGCAGACAAAAGCATTCCTTGGCTTAATTCGCCCCGCATTTTCCGTGGTTTCAAGTTAGCAACAATCAGAACTTTCTTACCTACTAAAACAGAAGGATCTGGATACCATTTAGCAATTCCAGAAAGGATTTGACGACCTTCTTCTGTTCCATCATCCATGTGGAATTTTAGAAGCTTATCAGCACCTTCTACATGATCGGCAGCCGTGATTTGAGCCACTTTCAATTCAACTTTATCAAAGACATCAATCCGAATTGGCTTTTTGCCATCTGTTTTCTCTTCTTGTGCTGCTTCTTGGGCTTTTTCTTTTGCTTCAGCCATTGCCTTTCTTCCTTTCTTCTTTTCGTTTGCTGTCATCTTGCTCTTAATAAATTCAACCTCGGCCTTCACATCCAATCGTGGGAAGATTGGAGTTCCTTTGGCGACAACCTGAGTTTCTGCTGGGAAATCATTAAATTGTAGATCGGTTAATGATAAGTCAGTCCCTTCAATTCCAAGTTGTTCAACAATTTGTTTTGGTGCATTCGGCATAATTGGTTGAATTAAGGCCGCAATAATCCGCAAACTCTTTGCTAGATGGGTCATCACATCAGATAATACAGCCTTCTTACTGTCATCTTTTGCTAAGATCCATGGTTCAGTTTCGTCAATGTACTTGTTAGCACGACTAACTAGCTTCCAAATAGTTGCCAACGCTTCAGCAAATCGTGTTTTATCCATTAATTCTTTGTACTCAGCGATTACATCACTAGCAGTTTGTTCTAAATCAGCATCAAAATCAGTAGTTGCATCATTAGTGCCAACCAATTTACCGTTTTGATACTTATTAATCATCGCAACAGTCCGATTAAGCAAGTTTCCTAGATCGTTAGCAAGGTCATAGTTTACCTTATCAACAAAATCTTCTGGACTAAAGACTCCATCATTACCAAATGGCATTGCCCGCAATAAGTAGTAACGTGTAGCATCGAGGCCGTAGCGATCAACAAGAGTTTCAGGATAAATAACATTTCCCTTTGATTTCGACATCTTACCGTCACGCATTGTTAACCAGCCATGACCGATGATGTGTTTTGGCAATGGTAAGGCAAGTGCATGAAGCATGATTGGCCAGTAAATCGTGTGGAAACGAACAATCTCCTTCCCTACCATATGGACATCAGCAGGCCAGTACTTTTTGAAGAGACTATCATCATCACTGCCATATCCTAATGCAGTAATATAGTTTGATAATGCATCAATCCATACGTATACCACGTGCTTAGGATCACTAGGTACTTTAACGCCCCAGCTAAATGATGTCCGCGTAACTGCAAGGTCTTCTAGTCCTGGTTTTAAGAAGTTATTGATCATTTCATTCATCCGTGATTGTGGTTCGATAAAGTCAGGATGTTCCTTATAGTAGTCCATTAACCAGTCGGCATACTTGCTCATCTTAAAGAAGTATGATTCTTCCTCAACTAATTGAACTTCATGACCTGATGGCGCTTTTCCACCGATCACATTACCGTCTTCATCACGGTAAACTTCCGCTAACTGACTTTCTGTGAAGTATTCTTCATCATCAACCGAGTACCAACCAGTATACTTACCCTTGTAAATATCCCCTTGGTCAAGCAATTGTTGGAAAATCTTTTGGACAGCTTTTTCATGGTAGTCATCGGTTGTCCGAATAAACTTGTCATTTGTAATTTCAAGTTTATTCCATAGCTCTTTAATTTGGGCAGCCATTTGATCAACGTATTCTTGTGGCTTCATGCCGAGCTTTTCAGCCTTTTGTTCAATCTTAAGGCCATGTTCATCGGTTCCTGTTAAGTAGAATACGTCATAGCCCATCAAACGCTTAAAACGTGCTTCTGCATCACATGCAATTGTTGTGTATGAGTTACCAATATGGAGTTTACCAGATGGATAGTAAATTGGTGTTGTAATGTAATAAGTTGGTTTTTGTTCAGCCATATAAGGCCCCTCTTTCTAAGATATTACTAATTAAGATTTAACATTTAGTATAGCATTTTATTAGGGCTTGCTCCATCCTAAAACAGATCAAGCTGTTCTGGTGATTTAGGTGCCAGACCCTCAAATTCAATGTTCATCATTTTTTGAAGACTTAATGCGTTTGGTGCCGCATCCTTGGCTGAGTTATTGTTGAAGATAACACTGAGTTCTTTAGGTTGCGGCTGCAAGGACTCAATTTGTTTTTTAAAGAATTGAAGTTCTTCCGTCGAATATCGATACAGCGTTCGTGTTTTTCGCCATTCTTTTCCTTGATTTTCCCATCCTTTTCGATTACGGCCATGCAGGCGCAACATCGCTAAGTCAGGATTAGTTGTTGCAAGCACAAATGGTACGGATGTTGGCGTGTTATGGGGTTCATCAGCAGCTACTAATGTAAAGTTGAGCTCACGACAAAAATCTAAGACTGACGGTAAAATTTCTTTCTTATACCAAGTTTGATTACGAAATTCGACTGCAATTGGCAGATTTCCTAACCATTCTCGAATTAATCGTAAGTAGGAAAAGTCACGCACAGTTGCATCAAAATATGGAGGAAATTGAAACAATATCGTCTTTAATTGACTAGCAGCTACCAAGGGGGAGATTGTCCGACGGTATTGTTGAAAGACCTGTTCTAGTTCGCCACGTTCTTGATTTCGCTGATGCAATGTCATTTTCTGGTTAGCCTTAACGATAAACTGAAAAGTTGGTGGAACAGTAGCAAGCCAGTTTTGAATTGTTGATATCTGAGGTAAAGCGTAGAAAAAAGTATCAACCTCAACCACCGGAAAATGTTGAGCATACTCATCAAGCCTTACAGGGCGTTGTTCATCATGAATGAGTACTGGATGCTCTGTCCACGTTGTCATCCCCATTGTTATTTTCATCTTTAATCCTCCCTTTCATGCCTAAAAATCCGCCTCAAATTACTTAGCAAATTCTTATACACTGCAAAATAAATCTATATTCATTTTCTGAGGACCTCAATCCCCGTTTTTATAACTTTTATTCATTTTGATAGTAAAAGACGAACGGATTATGCATTATTCTCACATTTTAAAATGAAAGCGTTTCTCATACTTCATTATTTCTCTAGGAAAAGCGTTCAAAACATGTTATTTTACAAGTGAACAATATGAAAGGAGCGATCAGAAATGCTACTAAAGAACAAAGGTATTTGTCACATTTTTTATCAAGAAAAGGATGCTACTAAAAAGAAGGGCTCTCATTTAGTAGCACTCCCTTTCAAAGTTGATGGGAAGGTCGTTTTCTTTGAATAACCACTGGAGCAAAAAGAAGCTGGAAATTGTCCTTAGACAACTGCAGCTTCTTTTTTATACTTTTAATTCGTCAAAGAATTTTGTTGCATCGTCTTGAACCATTTGAAAGTCAAAAGGAAATTGCAATAACTGCTGATTAACCGCAATCACCTTTGCATTTGGATTGCGGTAATCTAGCAAGCCCGCAAATGGATATACTTTCATCGAAGTACCCACAATCACAACTAAATCAGCTTGTTGCATTGCCTTGACAGAATTGACAATATCCTCTTGCTTAATTCCTTCATCATATAAAACAATGTCCGGACGCAAGGGGCCATTATCCTTTTGATGCAGGCGACTCTTCAAATATTCGCTCACCGGAACAGTTTCATGACACTTTTCACAATAAACGTGGAAGAGGTTCCCATGAAAGTCAATCAAGTGTTTCGTGCCAGCTTCTTCATATAAGTTATCAATATTTTGCGTTATCACAGTCGCCCGGTCCTGTTGTGTCAAAGCTGCCTGTTTTTGATGAATTACATTGGGCTTTGCATCTGGAAAATACAAATTTTTCTTGCAAAATTCATAAAAGCCTTCTGGATCGCTAACAAAATAACGATGACTTAAGTAATATTCAGCATTCCGATTCTGCGTATATAAACCGTTTGCTGACCTAAAATCGGGAATACCAGAAGCGGTTGAAACACCAGCTCCCGTTAGAAAGACAATATTTTTTGCGTCGTCAAATGTTTTTTGAATCGTCGCATCCATCTAGCTCACTTCCTTACGATGTATGGAATGCTATTCTGTTCAAGAAATTCCTTCACTGATTGATCATATATCTTCTTGAATGCTTCTGGCGCATTTTGAGTTGGTGCCGGAAGAGTAAATGAATTTTGTCCATCACTCCGCCGAAGACCAACGTAGGCGCGCTCATATGTCCCTCGTTCTTTCATATCAGAGTGATAGATTTCAAACACTTGGCGCATTTCTAAGCGCAATTGACGAGCACTTAGCACCGGTGAGAGGGTTGTGTATTCGTTATTATGTAAGGCTGGTAAGTCCCATTCCTGCATCTGTTGATCAAATAAAGAATAAATCTTAACAATTGACCGGCGCATATCGAATGGTGACTTAATTGGCTTCTTTGTGATCTCGGCATGCATCTTTTTTGCCGCAGCCAGTGCAAGCGGGTACTTTTCTGCTAAAGTTTTTTCATACTTTGAAATGTGGTCACCGTAAAAGACCAAAGCATCCAAAAGGGTTAATAACCGTAACGTCCGTTCATCATCCTCCTCTTTTTCCGGAGTTAATGTGTGTTCAATCCCCTTTAAATACTGCTCTTCAATCTCATCAGTAATAAAACCATGCTTACGTTGTTCTGCCACAACTACTCGATGCATAGCGATATTATACAAGTCAGTTGACATAATCATCATCTGTTCATCAAGTTCCTTATCACCAAGAGATAGCTGGAAAAAGATTTGCGGAAAACCTTTTAACAACATCAAAAGGTGCAATAATTCGTGTGAAGCAGTGTAATTGGGGGCAGTCAAGTCAGTCACAATTATAACCAAGGCACCAGGAATAGTTTGCTGCGTTGCTTGGTCATGGCGAACGTATCCAGACTTGTCACCATGAAACTGAACGAAGACACTACCTTCAGGATATAGGCTATTAACCTGATCAAGGAGTGCCTGATTTTCTTTATTTAGTGTAATTCTCTCTTCAGTCATTAACTTGGTCCTTTCTGATCGTTGATAATATTTCTTTAGCAAGCGCTTGATCAACATGTGAGCGTTGCTTTAACCGTGCTACTACTAATGGCACTTCTGCTGGGGTCGCGCCGACGCTTGCCGCTAACGAACGGTATTGGAGTTTCATATGGCCAGCTTGAATCCCGGTAGTTGTCAATGCTCGTAAAGCAGCCAGATTTTGCGCTAATCCGATACTTGCTGTCACTGCTGCTAATTCTTCGGCACTTTTAATTTGACTAATATGATAGTTTATCTTTGTCATCTTATTTAAACCAATTGAACCACCAATTACACCAACCGGTAAAGGAAGAACAATTTTTCCTACCAAATAGTCATCCTGAATTTCCCAAGTACTTAACCCTCGATATTGTCCGTCACGAGCAGCATAGGCATGGGCTCCGCTTTCAATCGCCCGCCAATCGTTTCCACTTGCAATCATGATCGCATCGATCCCGTTCATTATTCCTTTATTATGGGTAGCTGCTCGATAAGGATCAACTTGTGCAAGATCACTAAGACGAGCAATTCGTTGAGCAACCTCTTTACCATCCATCTCCGGAGTTGCTAAGTATCGAAAATCAACTTTACAAGTAGCGGTTTGCAGACTCTGCGTTGCAAGATTGCTTAAAATTGCGGTAATAACATGGAAGCCCTGGTCTGTTAACCATTTCCCAACCGCTTCTGCCATCGTATTGACACTATTAGCGCCCATTGCCTGACAAACATCAATCCCCAAGTCAATGCTAATAAAGTCCTCAGGGGTGCGAACTTTCATCGACTTCGCACCCCCGCCTCGTGCCTGCATTGAGGGATGAGCCTGGTTAGCAATTGTTAAAATCTCATCTTGGTGTTCTAATAACCATGCTTTAACTGCTGCTTTATCAGTCACGTCATCTAACACAACTTGACCCACTAATTGTCGGTCTTGCCGAGGAGCAGTAAATCCTCCCGACCTACTTACCCGGTGTGCACCATTGCTAGCAGCGGCTATGACTGATGGTTCTTCAATCACCATTGGCACAACATACGGACGATTATTTAAGGTTATATTTAAGGCTACTCCTTCAGGTAAAGAATAATCAGTAATATAATTTTCGACTAACTCATCCCCTAAATCTGAACTTGTATTTGCTAATACTTGCTCTTCAATGGGGGACAGTTGACGAGCTATTGCTAATTTTTGACGTCGATCATCGGCAGATAACTTATAAAAACCGTGTTGCCAATCATTCATGGTGTCGCTTCCTTTGATTTACATATTCAGTGATGATTCCTTCGCGGACACCACTCTCTGAAAAAATAACCCGGCCATCACTGTTGCGTTGCAAAAGGGTTACAAGAGGCAGCATTCCGCCGATGATAATGTCTGCTCGTTCTGGTTCTAGACCAGTCATTCGTTTACGCTGGGCCAAGTTACGATTTAGCAATTCACGATAAGTAGCAAATACTACTCGCGAGGAAAGCTGATACCCATGAATTGAACCATTTCGACGGTGATGGTGATGGTAAGACTGGGTCATACGCGCCAAAGTCCGGTTAGCACCACCTAATAAAACAATCGGAACACGTGTCGCATAACGTAGCCACGGAATTTTGGTCAATCGTTCGTTCATCGCTACCTGCGCACGAAAAAGGTCAGCTGAACGAACATAACCATTTAAGTGGTATTGCTCTGATAAATTAACAGCTCCTACCGGAATAGAAATCAAGTTACGCGCTTTTCGCTGCTGCACTAATATCAATTCACAACTTGCTCCACCAACATCTAGAATTAAACAGTGGTTAAGTCGCAATGTCCGAACAACGCCTAGGTAATCATAATAGGCTTCTTTTTTACCAGATAAAACTTGTAGATGAATACCGACTTCCTGTTGGACACGATTCAAAAACTCTTGGCGATTTCGGGCCTGCCGAACTGCAGCAGTTGTGATCGCACGAACCTTAATATTAGGAATCTCTTGGTAGATTTTTTTAAATCGTTTTAGAGCCGCAATCGTTCGTTCAATTGCACTCTCTTGTAACATTTTTTCTCGTCCCATTCCCTCAGATAAACGTGTATTTTCTTTTACACGTCGAATTTCACGAAATCGTCCATCTGGAGCAATTTCCGTTATTGCCATTCGGGCCGAGTTTGAGCCGAGGTCTACAATCGCGAGGTTTTCCACCATTTTCACCTCCGCTTTAATTAATTATTTTTCGTATAAATACATCTCTTTTATGTTACCATGTTCTGCTATTGGAGACACGAAAAAAAACGGGGCTCAAGGAAAAACTTATTTTCCTAACAGCCTCGCTTTTTCAGCTCATATTTTTATCCAAAGTAATTAATCCCGATTGCATCACGAACTTCTTTAAGCGTTTGATTAGCGACTTCATTTGCCCGTGCTGATCCTTCTTTAAGAACCTGATCTACATAATCAAGATTAGCAGCATATTCTTCGCGCCGCTTGCGAATTGGTTCAAGTTCAGCTTCAAGGACTTCATTTAAGTACCGCTTGATTTTAACATCGCCAAGACCGCCAGCTTGGTATTGTTCTTTCAATTTAGCAACCTGCTCTTTGTCTGGATCAAAGATGTCAAGGTAAGTAAAGACAGTATTACCTTCAACATGACCAGGATCACTAACTTTGATATGTGTTGGGTCTGTATACATCGACATTACTTTCTTTTGCACTGTATCAGCATCATCAGACAGGTAAATTGCATTGCCAAGGGACTTGCTCATCTTTGCATTGCCGTCTAGTCCTGGAATTCGTCCTTGGCCCTTTGGCGGAAATACTCCTTCAGGTTCAACTAAAATATCTTGTTGGTAAATACGGTTGAACGTCCGTACAATTTCACGTGTTTGTTCAAGCATTGGTTCTTGATCATCACCAACCGGTACTGTATCAGCCTTAAATGCCGTAATATCCGCAGCTTGGCTTACTGGATAAATAAAGAATCCGGCTGGAGCACTTTCACCAAATTTCTTTTGCTTAATCTCAGTCTTAACAGTTGGATTTCTGCGTAAACGCGCAACAGTTACTAAGTTAAGGTAGTGCATCGTTAATTCACTTAATGCTGGGATTTGTGATTGAACCAAAATTGTTGATTTCTTTGGATCAATTCCAACCGCCAAATAATCAAGGGCAACTTCATGGAGACTACGACGGATTTTTTCAGGATCACGAGCATTATCAGTCAATGCTTGTTGGTCAGCAATCATGATAAAGGTATCATATTTACCCGTATTTTGTAATTCAACCCGATTTTTTAATGAACCTACATAGTGTCCAATATGCAACTTACCTGTTGGTCGATCACCAGTTAAAATAACGTGTTTTTCTTCTGCCATTTTAAATTCCTCCTAAACTATAAAACGCCCTACTTAGCCATATAAACTAAATAGGACGCTTTTCGCGCGGTACCACCTAAATTGCAATCATCATTGCCGCTCATTATGTATTTTGTTGTGACCACTTCGCACTTTGGGGACCTTTTCACCAACTGTCCCTCGCTAAGACTCGCGCTACTTAATATAGTTAATTTTAATCCAACTCCTACTAAAAAGGCAAGACAATCCTGAATATGACAAGTATAATAATACTAAACGTCGAACAGGAGTGGTCAATATGCGCTCAAAAAGAAATAAAACAATTGATTTCACGCTTGAGGAGGCTTCACCTGAGCTCCTCAGCCAGATTATTCACCCAACTGATAATCTCCAGACAATATCCAACAAAATTATCAACGGGGATTCCTTCAAAGTAATGACTCAACTAGCACCACACCAGGTTGATCTTGCCCTTATTGATCCTCCCTATAATCTTAACAAACAATATGATGGTTTAAACTTCAAAAAGATGTCTACGAGCCAATATCAGACTTACACGCAAAAGTGGATTGATCTCTTAAAGCCATTACTAAAAGAAAATGCTAGTATCTATGTCTTTTCTGATTGGGCAACTAGCATGGCACTTGCGCCGATCCTCGAAAAAAATTTTACAATTCAAAATCGGATTACTTGGCAACGGGAAAAAGGACGCGGCTCACAGAAAAATTGGAAAAACGGGATGGAAGATATTTGGTTCTTGACTGCTAACCCGAGTGACTATACCTTTAACGTCGACCAAGTTAAACAACGACGGCAGGTGGTAGCCCCTTATCGTCAAGATGGGATTGCTAAAGACTGGCAAGCTACTAAAAACGGTAATTTTCGTGATACAATGCCCTCTAATTTTTGGGACGATATTTCAATTCCCTATTGGTCAATGCCAGAAAATACTGGTCACCCTACGCAAAAGCCAGAAAAATTACTGGCAAAAATTATTCTTGCTAGTTCTAATCCCAATGACTTTATTTTCGATCCTTTTGCCGGTTCCGGTTCTAGTTTAGTGACTGCTGCTAAGCTCAATCGCCACTATCTTGGAATCGAGCAAAGTCTTCTATATTGTGCATGGGGACAGTACCGACTTAATCAAATAAAAGATGATCCTAGCATCCAAGGCTACACTGACGGGGTCTTTTGGGAACGCAATACCTTGGCAGTACAACGAAAAATTAAACGCCAACAAAGGGCAAGTGATGAATAAATTAAAGAAGCTGAAAGAAAATTTTTGTTTTTTCTTTCAGCTTCTTTAACTCTACTGTTTATCTTTAATATCAAATTCTGGGAACCAAATACCAATCTCGCGAGTAGCACTATCAACATTATCAGATGTATGAATGATATTTCGCAAGTTACCATCAGGCCATTCACGACCGTAGTCACCACGAATTGTTCCCCATTCAGCTTCACCAGGGTTAGTAGCTCCTGCCATATTATGAATTGCTTGAATTACATTAGTACCAGAGACGACAATTCCTACAATTGGTCCTTCTGTCATGTATTCTAACAATTCAGGGAAGAATGGTTTGTCAACTTTATCAAAATAATGCTGACGAAGCTTTTCTTCTGATGGGTCAATCATCTTAAGAGCTTCAATATTATAACCCTTTCGTTCAATACGGGTAATAATATCTCCAATATGGCGTGTCTTTACCCCATCAGGTTTTACTAGTACAAGTGTGTATTCGTCTTTAACCATGGCGAAGCATCTCCTTTTTCTATATCTACTCCATTAGATTATCATAAGTCACCATTTCTTGAAAGCGTTTTTAATCAATCAAAGAATTTAATTTTTATTTGGTAATTGATACTCAATTGTCAAAAGGCGACCAGCTTTCTCATTAATTGCCTCACTAACGGAACCATTGCTTAAAAGGACCAGTTCGTGCATTGCTCGTGATGCCATCGTATAGATCATGCCAACTTCATCAGTATTCGCTAGATTTTTAGCAGAGACATCAGCAGCGAGAACCGCATCGAATTCGAGTCCCTTTGCTAAGTAAATTGGGAGAATTAAGATCCCCTTTGGCAATTCACTCGCATCCTTATCTAGCAGATGAATATTTTCAACTTTTTGCCGATGAAGTAATTGATAAATAGCAGTTGCTTGCTCTTGATTCTTGGTTAAGATCGCTACAGTTTCATGTTCGTCAGCTAGTTTAAGCGTCTCATCTAGCAAACTTTGCTGACTCTCTTTATCAGAATAACGGACTAATAAGCGCGGTTTCTTCCCATGACGAGTGAAGGAAACTATCTTATCACCATCCGGCAACAAGGCCTTTGCAAAATTAGTAATCTCTGTCGTGGAACGATAACTCCGCCGTAAAGCAATCAAATTAGGGCGCTTAGCCTTTAATCCCCCACTAAGTTTATTTAATAACTCTTCTGGTAACTCCAATGGCTTAAAAAGAGCCTGTTCACTATCACCAAGGACAGTAAACTTAGCTTGCGGAAAGGCGTGTTTTAAGTATATTAACATCGCTGTTGAATAATCTTGCATCTCATCAATAAATACATATTGAAAAGAACGATTTTGCCCTGTACCGGAAATCAAATCACGCAGATACATCAACGGTGCCGCATGCATTAATTCGAGCCGATGATATTCAATCTCATCTTGAAAGGCAAGAATCATTGTCGCCCATTCCCGTTGACTAATTGTCTTAGGCACTTCAACCTGATGCAAAAGCTTATTATATTGATTATAAAAATCAAGAAAATAATTATTGTAGATTGCGTCTGCAATAACACGTAAGCGTCGTTTAGCTAAGCGCCGTGAAAGGTAAGCATATTGTTCATCTTCATCCTTAAAATCATCGATTGTTTTCTTACCATAAAGGCTGTGCAATTGTTGTAAATCAAGTGAATCTAACTCTTTAGCTACCCAGTCCTTGTTAGCTTCATCTTTAACATGTCGCTGCAATTCACGAATTAACTTATTTTTTAAGTGGACTAACTTATCAGCAGGAGCCATCGTCAAAGGTAATTCTTTATAAAGATCCTTGACATGATCAGCCGAAAAGAAAACTTGACCATTAAAACGAATATCAGCAAATTGCAAATCATCAATTGTCATTTTTTCGACGTAATGTGCAATCGACGTCATAAAAGACTCACTTTCAATAAAGTCGGCAACAACATGAGAAGCATTTTCAGGTTGTTGTCGTTCTTCATAGCGATCGAATAATGTTTCTACTTGCAAACCTTCAAAACGTCGACGAATAAATCCCTCTAATGTTACTTGTCGCATATTTCTTTCACCAAGACTTGGCAAAACTTCAGAAATATAGTGGCTGAATAAATTATTGGGACTAAAAAGGACAATCTGGTCAGCGTTCAATTCCTTTCGACTGTGATAAAGCAAATACGCAATTCGTTGAAGGATCGCTGAGGTCTTTCCCGAACCAGCCACCCCTTGTACTAGTAAAAGATCACTACGCGTATCACGGATAATATCATTTTGCTCTTTTTGAATTGTCGCCACAATATTATGCATATACTGGTCATTTTGCTTTCCAAGAGCCGCTTGTAGAACTTCATCACCAACCGTTTCATTGGTATCAAACATATTAGTGATTTTACCGTCCTTAATAGTAAATTGCCGTTTCTTTTTTAATTCCGTGGTTTGCATCCCAGCCGGGGTTTCATAATTGACTTTCCCAAGGGTTCCATTATAGTAAACTCCCGAAATTGGTGCCCGCCAGTCGTAAATCAAAAAGTCTGTTTTATCTTCATTCATTAAAGATGAAGTACCGATGTATAGCGTTTCGCTCTTATCTTCATCAGGATCTTGAATATCAATCCGGCCAAAATACGGTGCCCCTTTTAAGTTTTTCAAAGTTCTTAACTGGTGCTTGAGAATTGATTCACTTTCCGCTGCTCGTGAAACCAATTGGCGCTGCTGTTCAATCATTGACCGAGATTCGGCAATATCATCAACTTCATAACGGTTAATAGACGCATTTTCACTATAATTACGTTCAACTGCTCGTGTTTCACGATGGGCATCTTCAACAGCTTTAGTGGTTGCAGCTACTTGTTGGTCAATTTGTTTCTCAACATTATTGACCCGTGCTTGCTCCGTTTCTCGTTCATGATTTTCCATCAAAAGTCCCCTTTACTCAAGTTCGTTGGCTGATTGTTTCAATGCATTCTTTAAAATAAATGGTGCTAATACAGTTGCAATAATAATCACGGTAATTACATCTGAATAATACATTGGTGAAAGAAGATGGGCTTCATAACCAATCTGGGCTGTAATCAATCCCATTTCACCACGGGCAATCATCCCACTACCGACAACATAAGAACTTGGCATACTAAAGCCAGATAGCTTAGCACCGGCTCCACATCCAAGTAGTTTTGTTAAGCATGCAAGAATTGTCATCACAATAACAAAGACAAACGATTCACCAATATTGTCAAAGCGCATGTTCAACCCTACGCTGACAAAGAATAGCGGAATAAACATTGCGTACCCAATCGGAATAAAACTCCGGTCAACAACTTCTTTATGCTTTGTATTAGCCACTGCAATTCCGGCAAAGAATGAGCCTACCGCCCCACTTAACCCAACATAATCAGCAATTGCGGCCATCCCTAAACAGATAATCATCGCCGTTACTGATGTTGAAGCAACTGTTAATAAGCGATCACTCATATGAATCAAGTAAGGTGCTAACCAACGAATCAATAGGTAAGTACCACCAAAGAATACTAACTGCATCAAGAGGACAATTCCTAAAGGCTGACCATTACCGTGACCACTATTGTTGCTCCCATTAATTACACTAATCATCACACTTAGCAAGATAACACCAATAATATCATCGGCAACTGCTGCGCCAAGCACCGTTGCCCCTTCTCGGCTATCCAGGCGATTAAATTCACGTAAAACTGCAACTGAAATACTAACAGATGTTGTCGCAAAAATAACCCCGATAAACAGTGATTCAAGCTTAGTAAAGCCAAACATATAACTTACCGGTCCCATAATTACAATGGGAACAATTACCCCCAAAAGCGCCACAACAACAGCGGGCTTCAAGTATTTTCTTAGCAAGGATAGGTCGCTTTCCAATCCTGCGATGAACATCAAGATAATAACCCCAATTTCCTGAAATTCATTCATCATTGAATTTAAATGAACCCAATCTAAAACAGCGGGTCCTGCAATGATTCCAACCAGGATTTGTCCAATCACTTCTGGAATCTCAACACGACGACATAAGTGTGCTACGATCTGGGTTGCAAGCAACAACCCCGCCAACACTGCAATAAATTCCATTTTTTTCCTCCAATTTATCAATTAAGCTAATGCTACATAATTTTGATTTTAACATAGCTGTAATTTCAATCCTAATTATATTACTAGCAAGTCCATATTCTTATAAAGAAGAAAAGAGATTTAGAAAAACGATTTGTTTTTCTAAATCTCTTTTCTTAGTTCATTTTAAGCCATCTAGCGGGTTCGAACCGCCGACCTCATCCTTACCATGGATGTACTCTACCTAGCTGAGCTAAGATGGCGCTTAAAGTATACCCGAAGATGGTCTTAAATTGCAAGAGTTACCAACCTAACTCTTCTGCATTTGCGGGAGCAGCTAATTTACCAGCGGCTAATTCCGCGAATGCTTGATCAATCATCGCAAAAGCTTGATCTAATTCTTTTTCTGTAATAACTAATGGTGGTTGGAAACGAAGAATACTCCCCCGCAAACTAATGATAATTGCTCCTAGTTCAAAGATGCGGTACATTAGTTTGGTTGTTGCTTCTGTATCACCTTTTCCCGTAACTGGATCAATGATATCAATACCACCATCCAGTCCATACATTCGAACATCACCCACAAAAGGATATTTTTGCTGTTCAAGCTTAAAGAATTCAGCTGCTTTTTTGCCAAGTCGTTGTGAACGCTCTAAAAGATGCTCATTTTGAATAACATCTAGGGTCGCATTCGCTGCTGCAGTCGTAACCGGGTTACCAGCTGTAGTGTAAACATTGGCTGGCGCACCTAATGATTCCAGAATCTCCTTACGACCAATCATTGCACTAAGCGGCATTCCCGAAGCTAACGACTTACCAACAGACATTAAATCTGGCTCAATCCCAAAATGCTGGATCGACCACCATTTACCAGTCCGCCCCATCCCTTGATTAACTTCATCAACGGCAAAGAGAATTCCATTAGCTTTAGCAAACTCGTATACCTTTTGCATATAAGCAGGAGGAGTCTTAACAATTCCCCCATCACCTTGAATTGGTTCAATAAGAATTGCAGCAACTTCATCAACTGGCAAATAAGTTTCAAAAGGCAGCATAAATTGATGGAACATCCGCTCAACAAACGCCTCGTCACTTTCATTAGTTAATCGTTCCCAGGGACTAGGGAATGGTACTTTTACTACGCCTGGTAGCATTGGGCCCATTTTTCTTGTCATATTTAATGAAACACCTGACAAGCTCATTGAACCATAAGTTGAACCATGATAAGCCCCCGTAAAGGAAATAATATATTGGCGACCAGTATATGCTCGCGCAAATTTAATAATTGCATCATTAGCATCCGAACCAGAATTACCCCATACCATTTCAACTGGCCCACTTATCGGCGCTAATTCTGCTAATCGAGGTGCCAACCGCGCTGCTTGTGAATTAGCAAAGTACGCTGGCGTATATTGAATCATTTTAGCTGCTTGTTCTTGAATAGCTTGCACTACTCGCGGATGCGCATGACCAGTATTAGTCGAACTAGCACTGGCAAGCAAATCGATATAATCATTGCCTTCAATGTCAGTAACCATTGCACCCCGTCCATGATCTAATACAATATCGTAGTACTTAATCCGGGCAGCAGTTGCAAATGCATTTTTTTCTTCTAGTAAAACATCTCTATTCGTTTTTAACATTTTGTCCATCTTCTTTCTTTGCCATTGACGAGTGACGCATTCCATAAGCAAAGTAAATAATTAAGCCAAAGACAAACCAGATACCAGCGTAAAGTTTTGCCTGGTAATCTAATCCCATAAACACAAGTAATGAAGCTAGAAAACCTAGAGCTGGTAATACTGGATAGAATGGCATCTTAAATGAAGGATTTGGAATATCTTTTCCTTCACGACGACGTAATGCATAAATACCAAGTGAAACAAACATAAAGGCAATCAACGTACCGGCTGAGATCAATTGGGAAAGAAAGGCGAATGGGAAGAAAGCACCGATCAAAACAGCACCAATTGTAAGTGTCCAAAGTGCACGGTTTGGTCGATTATGTTCATCAAGTTTTCCAAGCCATTTTGGCAACATTCCATCACGACCAAATGAGTAAATCAACCGCGAACCAGCCATACTCATCCCAATCAAGGCGGTAAACATTCCTAGAACAGCAATTGTTTGAACAACAGTTGCTACACCACTATGATGAGCTGCACGTAATGCAAGCCCAACTGGTTCAGCACTGTTAGCGTATTGTTGATATGGTAATACCCCAATCAATACAAGACTAACTGCTATAAAAAGAACGACCGCGATTACTAAGGAACCAAGGATTCCACGTGGCATCGTTTTTTGTGGATTGATTGCTTCCGCTGAATTAGCAGCAATTGAGTCAAATCCGATATAGGAAAGGAAAATCATCGATACCCCGGCATATATACCTTGCCAACCACCAAATGCACCATTAGCTGTTTCATGGTATTGTGGTATAAATGGCATAAAGTTGCTTGCTTTTATAGCGGTTAAACCAACAACAATAAAAAGTAAAATTGCAAAAACTTTAAGAATAACAAGAAGATTTTCAACACGAGCAGCTTGTGATACCCCACGTGAAATTAAGAGGGCTACTAAAATAATTACAACAACTGAAACAATATCAACAACTCCGCCTTCTGTACCAAAAGCATTTGATAATGAAGCAGGCAGCTTCCAGCCAAGCGAAACAAATAATGCCCGGAAGTTAGCAGAGAGACCAGACCCAACAAAGGCCAAAGCAATAAAGTATTCAGCTAATAGTGCCCAACCAGCGATCCAACCAAAAAACTCTCCAAACACGACGTTAATCCATGAATAGGCTGAACCAGCAAACGGCATTGCAGCAGCCATTTCTGCATAGGCGAAGGCAACTAGCCCGGCCACGATCGCAGCAATTAAAAAAGAGATAACTACTGAAGGTCCAGTATGCATTGCGGCCACTTCACCAGGAAGAGTGAAAATGGAAGTGGACACAATCGTTCCAACACCTAAAGCTAAAAAGTCCCGCACCTTCAAAGATCGAACCAAATGACCGTCTTTATTATCATAAACACGCGGGTCTTCTTTACGTGCAATTGTTTTCCAAAAACTCATAATCATCCTCCTCTTTTTGAATAATTAAAATTTGGTTAGGATTATAAGAAAATCTTTAATACATTTTACCAAGGTGGTCTTATCTGGTCAATCGTTTATTTAAATTAATTAAAGAAAGCGATTTCTACAATTACATCCATATTAAACATTTTTTCCTTAACATAAATTGATGTCATATTACTAACCTCAAATTTTACAAATAATAATTTAATGAGTATAAAATGAGGTTATTACCCTTCGCTATTTTAATCATTCGGGTTAAAATGGTTATAATCATATTCGAAAAGAGTGATTTTATATGTTATCACCAGATGAAATTCGTTACTCAATCAAGGTCATGCGGCAAACATTTCCCGAAGCAGGAACAACTTTGATTGCTGACACAAACTACCACTTTCTCTTGGCTACAATTTTGAGTGCACAGTCAACAGATCAATCAGTCAATGAAGTAACGCCACCACTATTCGCTCGTTTTCCGTTGCCAGCAGATTTAGCAGGGGTTGAGCCCGCGGAAGTTGAGCCTTATATCAAAAGATTGGGGCTTTATCGAAATAAAGCTAAGTTCCTAGTCAAAACTTCTCAACAAATTGTTACTGACTTTAACGGTGAGGTTCCCCACACCCTCAAAGAGCTAATGACCTTATCTGGAGTTGGGAGGAAAGTTGCTGATGTTGTCCTTGCAGAATGCTTTAACATTCCAGCTTTCCCAGTTGATACCCACGTTAGTCGTGTTGCCCGCCGCCTTAGAATGGTTGAACCCAAAGCATCCGTTCTTGCAATTGAAAAGAAGTTAATGAAAACTATTCCTCCTGAACATTGGTTAGATGCTCATCATAGTATGATTTTTTGGGGTAGATATGTCTGCACGGCAAGAAATCCTAAATGTCAAACTTGTCCACTATTATCACTCTGCGTAACAGGACAAAATAATGTGATTTAACTTAGAAGATTATGGATAATAAAATGAGAGAAATAGACAAAAATCAATATATTGGAAGTGGCTTTAGTGCTTATGGCGGTGAATTAGAAGCATTATTAACCTACCAAGATGATAAGATTCAAGATTTACAAGTAATCAAACATCATGAATCTGAAATGGGTCAATGGGTTTTAGATGAACTTCCCGGTAAAATTATTGCGGCTAATAGTGCAGATGTGGATGGCATTACTGGGGCCAGTGCAACAAGCCGTGCAATTAAAGAAACAACTAGGGATGCACTGCAACAGGCACGACAAAATTAAGTATAAATACAACAATAGGGACTGTGACATAAGTTAAGTTACTTTCATAAAAAGCAAATACGCAGTACAACAATGGCCTCTAATATCCGGTAAAGCCGAACGTTAGAGGCCTATTGTTGCTTGCGGGGGCTCGAAAACTAAGTCACAAGTGACTTCTGTCTCGCTCCCTATTTTCTTTTCTTACATAAAATTAAACATTTAATCGTTAGCAGCTGCTTTTCTTTCCCGTCCTAAAACAAGCGTTATTACCCAGGAAATAATTAGGAATATCGATACAAACCAATATGGATATTGATAATTAACATCTAATAAATAGCCACTAATAAGTGGTCCAATAATATTCCCCACACTTGTTAATGACATATTTAGCCCGTTCAATAATCCTTGGTTTGTCTTGCTCATCTTAGTTAACAATGTAGTAATTGTTGGGCGCAACATATCGAACGCTTCAAAAACAAACAAGGTTGCAATAATGATATGCCAATGATTGTGATCATAAATCACCATGATCGTTCCAACTAAACTAAGGAAAAAGCTGTATCGCATTAGTCGAACTTCTCCTAGCCAGCGAACTAGCCGATCAAAGAAAAAGACTTGCAAGATAAGCGAAATAATCCCATTGAGCGTTAAAACAAGCGCAATTGCGTTTAAGTCAAAATTATGGACTTCATTGACATATAAACTATAGATACTTTCAAAGCCAGCTAATCCAAATGAAGCTACAAAGATCATTCCAAAGAGCGTAATTAGTATTGGAGTCATAATTTGTTTCAACTGACTCCAACCACCAGTCAATAATTCATTTTCTGGATTTTTAGTTTCACTCTTAAATAATTCATCCTCATCGTGAGGTAAAAAGCGCCAAGCAACAACCGTGCTAATCAATCCCAGAATACCAGCAACCCAAAATGGGAATTTATAGTTTACATGCGCTAACATCCCACCAAGACCCGGTCCTAAAATTAATCCCCCACTAAAAGCTGCTGACAACCACCCAATAACTTTGGCGCGGTCTTTTTCACTAGTAATGTCTGCCGCTAATGCCATTGATGTTGGCACAAACATAGCTGCTGATAATCCATCTACCGCCCGCGATAAGTCAAATAACCATAAATGCTGTGCTAAGGCAAAAACAAATTCAGCAATCGCAAATATCAGCAATCCCCATACTAACATTGGTTTTCGTCCAACTTTGTCTGAAATCCGACCAACAATGGGTGAAGCAATAAATTGCACAAACGCAAATAGGGAAGACATCACTCCCATGTCAAAGACAGTAAAGTGGTATTCATTTTTAATGAACGGTTCAACTGGGAAGATAAGACTCATTCCGAGACAAATCAAAAACTCACAAAAAAGAACTACAAAGATTATACGCTTTACTTCTTTTGTCATGATATATTTCCTTTCTATATTTTTACAGAATAAAAGTGGTGCCACCAAATTTATCTGATGACGCCACTTTTATTTGTTAAGTATAGAAGCAACTCTACCATGCATAATTTTTTCATGCTAGTCTATTTTCTTTATTTAAGTTTTCCTTAATCTTTTGCTTGCAAACTTTCTTGATATTTTTTCTTAATGAAATCGGCTGATGTTTGCAGCTTTTGCAGTTCTTCTTCTGTCAAGTCAAGTTGTGCTTGCTCTACAACTCCATCACGACCAACGACTGCTGGGTAAGACAAGTAGACTCCGTATTCTTCACGGAAGTTTGATACCGGTAATTCAGTCAATGAATCGGATAAAATTGCATTGACAAGCTTAACAGCGACCGTTGCAACCCCATAATTAGTATACTTTTTCCCTTGAAAGACAGTCCAGCCACCCATCTTAGCTTCCTTATCAAGCTCTTCTAAGTCTAATCCGCGCTTATCTGCTAATTCAGTTAAAGGACGGCCAAGAACGCGAACAGTAGACCATGCTGTAAATTGCGAATTACCATGCTCTCCAAGATTATAACCATCTACAGAACGCGGATCTAAATTAAGCCGTTCAGCTACTGCTCGCTTCATTCGTGCGGAGTCAAGCAGGGTCCCTGTTCCTAATACACGGTTCTTCGGAAGGCCAGTTATTTTTTGGTAGAGCGAGGTAATAACATCAACCGGATTAGTAATAGCCACAATCTTACCGTTAAAGCCACTTTCCTTAATCTTTTGTGCAACCTCTTTTACTGCTTGGCGGGTAAATGGAAGTTCCGCAAAACGATCAGCATTAGGATTATCTTGAAGTTTGATATTTCCTAACGCGGATACAATTACATCCGCATCCTTCAACGCACTGTAATCATTAACAGTAATATTGGTATGGAAAGGCAAATTAGCCATCGCATCTTCAAAATCAAGTGCATCTGCCTTAACCTTTGCTTCGTTTTTGTCGATCAGAACTAGGTCATCTGCAAAACCCATTGCCACAATATAGTGGGCAACTGTTGACCCCACATTACCCATTCCGATAACTCCAACTTTTCGTGTCATTACTAAGACCCCTTTCAATTTCTTTTTAATAATTTTTTAATCTTAACATAATTATTTTTTAATTACTATAGATAAGCAAAATAAAAAACGATTGATGACTCAAATAAAACAAAATTTAAATTAAAAAATGCGTTGACAAAAATTAGAGAATCATTATAATAGAACACATAATAATTAATTGAACGTTAAAACATATCGAAAAGCAGAGTAAGTAGCGAGACTTACAAGAGAGTTTCTGGGTGGTGTGAAGAAGCAAGCGTAACTACTGAAGATGGGCTTGGAATGGTATCGATGATTGTTAGTCGATAACGGGTTAGCACACGTTATTAGTGCTAGGTAATTCTAATTATTTTATTAGAGTAACCTACTGAGGCTGGGTCTGTGAAGATTCAGTAAATAAAGGTGGTAACGCGAAGCACTCGTCCTTTGAATAAAGGGACGAGTGCTTTTTTTATTTACTAGCAAGTTAACGTTTTAATTAACCAACGAAAATATTTAATTGATTGAAAGGGAGTTTTTACTATGAAGAGAAAGAAAAGAAGAAATATCATTATTTGGTCAGTAGTTGCACTTATCGTTGTTATTGCCGGATACTTTAGTTTTATCCGTCCGCAACAACAAGCAAAACGGACTGTTACTGTCGGGATTATGGCTGGTTCAAAACAAGACGATGAAATTTGGAATTCAGTAAGCAAAACCGCTAAAGATAAGTACAACGTTACCTTAAAATTCAAACGATTCACTGATTACAACCAACCAAACAAGGCTTTGGAAAATGGCGATGTTGACTTAAACGCCTTCCAACACAAGTTATTCTTACAAACTTGGAATAAAGCCCATAAAACTGATCTTGTTTCTTTAGGTGATACATTTATTACTCCAATCCGGTTATACTCCAAGCAATACAAGAGTGTAAAGGAAATTCCTAATGGTGGAACGATCGCAGTGCCAAATGATGCTTCAAACGAATCACGGGCATTATTCGCATTAAAGAATGCTGGTTTGATTGACCTAAAGAAGGGTACAAAGCTCGCAACCGTAAGTTCAATTTCTAAGAACCCACGCGATCTTAAGATTAAAGAATTAGCCGCTGATCAAACAGCCCGGTCGCTAGATAACGTTGATGCCGCAGTAGTTAACACTAACTATGCGCAAGATGCTGGTTTTAATTACAAGAGTGCTATTTTCGTTGAACCAGTTAACAAGGATTCAAAGCAATGGGTCAATATCATTGCTGTTAAAGACAGTGAAAAGAACAACAAGATTTACAAAGATGTTGTACGTGCTTACCAAACTGAAAAAACTAAACGAGAAATTAAGAAACTATACGGAACTGCAGAAATTCCTGCTTGGGACCTCAACTTCAATAAATAAAGGAGGATTAATATGGCGAACCCGATCATTGACTTAGACAACATTAGCGTAACTTTTAAGCAGCGAAAACAGGTTGTTCATGCCGTCAAGGATGTTACCTTAAAAGTAGAAAAGGGCGATATTTATGGGATTGTTGGTTATTCTGGAGCTGGTAAATCAACATTAGTTCGAACCATCAACCTCCTACAACTTCCTACTGCTGGATCAGTAACAGTTAATGGCACTGTTTTTTTCAAAGACCATCAACAGCAAATTAGTAATAAAGAGTTACAAGAAAAGCGCCGAAAAATTGGAATGATTTTTCAACACTTCAATTTATTAAATGAAACTTCAGTAATTGAAAATGTCCTTTTCGCCCTTAAACATACTGACCTGGATGATGACGCAAAAGAGAAGAAGGCGCTTGAACTTTTAGACTTAGTTGGCTTAAAGGATAAGGCTGAATTCTACCCTGTTCAATTATCTGGTGGTGAACAACAACGCGTTTCCATTGCCCGGGCATTAGCTAATGATCCTGAAATTCTAATTTCTGATGAGGCTACTTCGGCTCTTGACCCCCAAAACACTAATCAGATTTTGGACCTTCTTAAACGGCTCAATGATAAATTGGATTTAACGATTGTCCTCATTACCCATGAAATGGACGCTGTTAAACGGGTAGCTAATAAGATTGCTGTCATGGAATATGGACAAATCATTGAGCGCGGCACCTTGCAGAAGGTGTTCCTCCAACCACAACAGGACTTAACTCGTCAATTTGTGGGAGGTTCCTTAGCCGCAGTCGATACCCTTAAAGCATTTGACCTTGGCCACCTTGACGATGATGAAGAGTTGCTGCAATTGGTCTACGATGCAAATAATGTGACTAAATCAATCATTATCGAGTTATATAAGAAGCTGCAAGTTGAAGCAAGTATGCTTTATGGAAACATTGAAGTCTTGGCCGGTTCACCAGTCGGTACCCTGTTTGTGGTTATCAAGAGCGATGCTGAGAAGCGTCAACAAGCTATTGACTTCTTAAAAGAAAACGATGTTACTGTCACAAAGATTGATGATCGGAGGATTTGGAATGAATAATCTTATACCAAATGTAATTCAACTTGGTTGGGGTGGTGACAACGGTTGGGGCACTTCAATCATTCAAACTATCTACATGACTTTCTGGCCTGCTATCTTCGGCGGAATTTTAGGATTAATCTTCGGAGTTGCGCTTGTGGTTACTGAGCCCGGTGGAATTTTAGAAAATCGAATTGTTTTTAGTATCGTTGATAAAGTCGTATCTGTTTTCCGGGCAATTCCATTTATCATTTTGTTGGCCTTCATTGCCCCCTTCACCCAATTGATTGTTGGAACACAGATTGGAACAACCGCCGCATTAGTGCCACTTTCATTAGGTGTATTTGCTTTCTATGCTCGTCAAGTTCAAGTTGCGCTTGAAAGTGTTGACCACGGTAAAATTGAAGCTGCCCAAGCTATTGGGGCTACTAACTGGGATATCATTATTGACGTTTACCTCCGCGAAGCTCGTTCTGAACTTGTCCGTGTCTCCACCGTTACATTAATTAGTTTAGTTAGCCTTACTGCAATGGCTGGTGCAATTGGTGCTGGTGGTTTAGGTAATACTGCTATTTCATACGGTTACGACCGCTTTAACAACGACGTAACCCTCGTCGCTACGATTCTTGTTCTTTTATTTGTTTTAATCATTCAAGTAGTTGGCGATATTTTAGCCAAGAAACTTAACCACCAAGACCGTTAACATATAGGAGGGATTATTATGGAAGTCAGTGAAAAAGTCAAAGTACTGCAAGATTTAATAAAAATCCATTCTGTTAATGGAAATGAAGTTGAGGTAGCCCATTACTTACAAAAACTTTTAGCAAGTCACGGAATCGATTCAAAAGTTGATGAATTTGGTGACCGTCGTGCAAATTTGATTGCAGAAATCGGAACTGGTGAAAACAAAAAAATTCTTGGACTCACTGGGCACCAAGACACTGTGGCAGTACCTAATCCAGATCGCTGGCAACATGATCCCTTTGGCGGTGAGATTAACGGTGATTATGTTTTCGGTCGGGGAGCAGCTGACATGAAAAGCGGTCTGGCTGCTCAAGCCATCGTCTTAATCGAATTAAAAGAAGCTGGTCAACTGCCATCAGGAACGGTTAGATTTATTGCTACCGCCGGAGAAGAACTTGGTACTCCTGGTGCCTATCGATTACAAAAACAAGGAGTTGCCGATGACCTTGACGCATTAGTAGTCGGCGAACCAACTGGTGGTAATGTTATTTTTGCTCACTCGGGGAGTATGAATTACCTCGTTACCAGTTATGGAAAATCTTGCCATAGTTCTCATCCGCAAAATGGTATTAATGCAATTGAAGGGCTGTTAAAGTTTACCGAAGAAGAAAAACACCTTTTTGATAACACCAAAGATGATCAATACCTCGGAAAAGTCCAACATAGTATTACAGTTATCGATGGTGGATCTCAAGTTAATACCATCCCCGACAGTGCTAGTTTACAAGGAAATATCCGCCCTACGGCAGCATTTAATAATGTTAAAGTCGCAGATCGATTAAATGATGCGCTTGAATATATTAACCACACAACTCCTTTCCAACTAGAGCTAAAAACTATTCAAGATTTTTATCCAATTGCGACAGAACCTAATAACGATTTTGTCCAAATTGCCCTCAATGCTGCCCAGCGAAACTATCCAAATGACACCAAGCTTGATATTATCAATGGTGCAACTGACGCAAGTGTATTTACATTAAATCGTCCCGACCTTCCAGTTGTAATTTTAGGATGTGAAGATTGGAACGTTGCTCATCAAACTGATGAATATACAACTATTTCGAGTTACGTTGCTACAATTAAAGCTTATAAACAAATTATTCGTGACTTTTTTAAAGAGTAGGCAGTTGCTGAAATAACAACCCTAATTAGTAAAATAAAAGGTCTTTTTTGATCAATTTTGGTCAACTAATGCTATAATATAGTTGATGAAAGCGATAACAAGATTTATTAAGAAAGGGTGTTTACCATGATGTCATTATTAAGTAACGTAATCGCTGTTGTAAGTTTTTCCGCAATTTTAGTAGCTTCAATTATAAGTTTATTTGTGGGTGGTAAACACCAACACAGATTAAATTAAAAAGTTCATAGTAAAAGCAGAGTGAACAATACTTATCTCTTGTAGACTGTTATTGTTCACTCTCTTTTTATGCTAATATAGGGAAAACACCTTATTGGAGGCAGTATTTGTGAAAAACGAAAATACTTTATATCACAAACGGGCACGGGACATTTTAGGAAAACCATTCACCTCCATTGTTTCTCGTTACCTTGGCGTTAGTATTGCTATTGGGATAGTAACTGGTCTGGTGATCGGGGTCTTTCGCTGGATTATCGACCGGACCCTTACATTACTGACAATTATTTATCCTTTTATGGGTAAGCATCCTTGGCTATTAATTCCATATATATTAGGAACATTTATCGTTGCATGGTTAATCGGAAAAATCGTTAAGCCCTATGAAACAGATGTTGTTCGTTCTGGCGTTACCCAATTAAAAGCTGTTTTGTTAGGAAAGCATCGTATTCATTGGTGGCCAGTATTATGGCGAAAATTCGTTGCTAGTTTGCTTACTATCTGTCCAGGACTTTTCTTAGGGCGCGAAGGACCAAGTATCCAAATTGGTGCCTGTATCGGAGCCTGCTTTAACGAAAAATTCTTTCACCTTACGGACAAAGATAAATATTTATTGATGGAGTGTGGCGTTGCGGCCGGGTTATCTGCGGCTTTTAGTGCTCCTTTAGCAGGAACAATGTTTTTATTAGAAGAAATGACTCATAATTTTAATTCTCGAATTTGGATTCCTGCTTTAACTTCTTCAATTGTTTCTGCATTTATCACTTTTTTATTCTTTGGTACTAAACCTTGCCTATATATTCCGATCACAACTAAATTACCAGTCGCATCCTATCCATGGCTAATCGTTGCTGGCGTTGTCATTGGTTTCTTGGCATACTGTTTTCAATTTGCTGCACTAAACCTAACTTGGTGGTACAGCAAAGTTACCTTTATTCCCAAAGAATTTCATAGCATTATTCCGTTATTATTAGTTATTCCAGTTGGATTATGGAATCCTTATATTCTTGGTGGTAGTCATGATTTTATTAAATACGTCACCAATATGTCTCTTACAACGAATTGGCAAGCAATGGTCGCAATTTTATTAGTTTATTTCATCCTTCGTTTCGGTGGCACAATGATCGCATATGGTGCTACTGTCCCAGGTGGTATTTTCATGCCATTATTCGTTTTAGGAACAGTTATCGGGGCATTGACTGGAACCATCCTTATCCATATGGGAATAATCCCAGCCAGTTGTTATGTCAACGTCATTATAATTTCAATGGCTGCATATTTTGGCGGAGCAGAAGGATTAGGATTACCATTCACAGCAATTTTATTAGTAACTGAAATGGTTGGCTCAGTTGAACAAATTTTGCCAATGACATTAATTACTTTAGTCGCCTATTATGTTAATCGTTTGTTAGGTGGTCGTCCTTCACTTTATGATGCCATGTTAGAAGAAAAATAAATAATTTAAAACCAAAATCGAGAATGAGGCTGGGAGAAAACTTTTGTTTTCTCTCAGCCTCATTCTCGATTTTTAGCTATTTATCAAACAAACTTAGATATTCTCCGTAGCCTTTTTCTTGCAATTTATCAACTGGGATAAACTGCAAAGCGGCTGAATTAATGCAGTAGCGCAATCCTCCGCAATCAGTTGGACCGTCAGTAAAGACATGCCCGAGATGCGAATCAGCTTTCTTACTTCTTACCTCGGTCCGTTCCATTCCAAATGATTGATCGCGTTTTTCTGTAAGAACACGCTTCTTAATCGGTTTAGTAAATGCTGGCCAACCACATCCTGCATCGTATTTATCTAGTGATGAGAATAATGGTTCCCCACTAACAACGTCAACATAAATACCCGATTCATCAAATCGATCATATTTACCACTATATGGTTTTTCCGTAACTCCCATTTGAGTCACGGCATATTGCATTGGCGTTAATTTCTTTAATTCATTTTTATCCATTTAGCATCCTCCTCGTTTTCGTTACCTAATTCGATTATACGAATTCTCAGAGAATACTACTAATGTCCTGCTCAGTTATTTAATACCCCTTTCCACCGATGCAACAACATCCACGAAATCAATTGAACAATTCCGGCACAAACTAATGTCAAAGCCATTGTTAAAATTGTTCCCCACAAAATCGGCACGACCTGTTGCCCCTGCAGTCCTTCAAATAATAATTGACCAAGCCCACCAGCATTGATCGTTACCGCAATAGTTGCCATTGCCATTGTCGAAGCTAGCGCCACTTGGATTCCACTAAAAATTGCCGGTAATGCTAGCGGCAATTGAATTTGGCGAAAAACCTGTCGAGATGTCATCCCCATCCCCACACCAACTTCGATTAATTGTGGATCAACTCCACGGATTCCCGTAATGAAGGAACGCAATAGGACATATTCAGAGTAGATCGTTAAAACAATAATCGCGGTCTTCATTCCTAATCCAGAAATCGGTAAGAGTAAGGCAAAAAATGCAAAACTTGGAATTGAATATAAGAGCGAAAAGAAATAGATCAAACTGTTAAGCCATTTTTCACGCCGTAAGAACAATAAGATTATTACAACTGCAATCACTAAGGCAATTGCTAATGAAGAAAGAACCATCGTTGCATGTTGCTGCATATCATCAAGCATTATCGGCCAATTCTCATTCCAATACTCAATCATATTGTTGCCTCCACAAATCTTGATTTTGGCGAATCGTTCCTAAAAGCTGCTCAACAAATTCCGTTGCTGGATGGCGCACAATTTCTTCTGGCGTAGCAAATTGAACGATGCGTCCTTCATGCATGATCATCACTCGCTGGCCTAAAAATAAAGCTTCGTTAATATCATGGGTTACAAACATAAAAGTTTTTTCTGCCAACGATTCATGAATCTTTTTTACTTCTCGTTGCAATTCTATTCTCGTTAAGGCATCCAGCGCGCCAAAGGGTTCATCAAACAACACATACGGCGGATTAGTCGCTAAGGCCCTTGCCACTCCCACTCGCTGTTGCTGACCACCAGATAATTGTTGGGGATACCGATTTATATATTCAGTGGGGTTTAGTTGAACAAGACTTAGCAATTCATTAACACGGTTATTAATCTTTTCCTTGTCCCAATGCAGCATTTTGGGCACAACTACAATATTTTGTCCAATCGTCATATGAGGAAATAATCCGATCTGTTGGACAACATATCCCATGTGCCGGCGCAATTTTACTAGATCGAGTTCCCGAAGCTTTTGTCCATCAATTAAGATTTCACCAGCACTTGGCGCTATCAACCCATTAATCATTTTCAAGGTAGTAGTTTTCCCTGAACCAGATGAGCCAAGAATCGTTATAAATTCGCCCTTGTTGACTGTAAAATTGAGATCAGGAATCACCGTTTGATCGTTAAAACGCTTCTCAACATGTTTAAATTGAATAATTGGTTCTGTCATGCTTTTGTACCTTTCTAATTAAAAAATCAAAGCTAATCATTGCCAGCAAGGATAAAATAGCAACGCTTACTGCGCCAATCACCACATAACTCATATCGTATAAGCCTAAGCCAGTAAATATTAGAGTTCCCAATCCACCAGCACCAATATAAGTCGCTAAAGTTGCACTGGCAATGATTTCAACCAATGCTAGTTTTATTCCGTTTAAAATGTAGGGCAACGCCAGGGGAATTTCTATTTGTCGGCGTAACTGTCGCTGATCCATCCCCAGAGCTATCCCAACTTCCTTATACAGTGGGCTCACTTCATTAAAGCCAAGAATTGTATTGATTAGCAACGGCGGAAGCGCTAAAACAATTAAAGCAATTAAGGCAGGGACAAACCCTGTTCCAATAAATGGAATTAATAAGAACAGTAATGCCAAACTAGGAATGATCCGTAACAGTTGCGCAAACATCACACAAAATTGAGCAACCGGTTTAATTCGCGAACCGATATATCCTAATGGCAGTGCAATGATCATTGAAATTACAAGCGTTACAACAGTCAGAACAATATGCTGACCAACATATTGCCAATATTGTCCGCCATTTATTTGAAAATATTGAATTATTTGCCCTAGCAAGCTACCACTCCCCATTTATTACCTATAACGAAGGAGCAAATACCTAGCAATAAAAACTAGTTATCTGCCCCTCTGGCACTTATTTTATATTTTGATTATACCAATTTTTAGCAACAGTCTTATAATTCTGCCCGTCGACATTAACTTTTTTATTTAAATCTGTTAATTGCTTAGTTGTTAACTTCGCATCAACCTTATTTAAGGCTTGCTCCATTTTGGGATGACTTTTGGCAGCTTTTTTATTTACTACTGGTACTAAATTGTATGGTGGCCAAATATTCTTATTATCCTTTAGTAAAGTAAACTTACTAGTTGCTAATTGACCATCAGTTGTTGAAACCGGCGCCGCTTGTGCTTTTCCTTGTTCCATAATCTTATAGAGTAAGTTTACGTCATAGTCCTTAATCGACTTAAAATCAAACTTACCATAAACTTTATTCATTTCTGGAAGGGCATCAGCACGTTTTTCGAACTCACCCTGTGAAGCAAAGTTAATCTTCTTTGCATTCTTTTGTAGTTCACTTAAATTAGTAATGTGGTACTTCTTCGCATCCTTAGTTGGCATTGCGACACCTTGGCGATTATCACCTGGTGCGTATTTAAATGTCGTTAAGCCGTCTTTTTGAATACCATCATGTGCTAGTTTAGCCATTTGACTAGCACTCTTGCCAGTCCCCTTCTTTTTGAGATATGCTTCCACGATTGTTCCCGTATAATCAGGATAAACGTCAACTTCGCCTTTTTGCGTTGCACTAAAAATTACATTATTTGAAATATTGGGTTTCCGAGTAACCTTATATCCTTCATGTTCCAGCGCAAGCGCGTAAATTTCACTGACAGTCTTACTTTCTGAGACGTTTTTTGACCCCACAATAATTGGTTTATTGCTGGCCGCACTTGCTACCGCTGGCATAATAGTACCTGCTAGTAAACCAGCAATGCTTAATAATGAAAGAGCAACGATTTTCTTAAATCTCATTTATTTTCTCCTCACTTGTAACTCAAAAAGTTTCAATCAATAAGCTAATACTATATCCCAGAAAAATAATTGTCAAGGTAATATCAAATTTAATCCCTTGACATCATGTAACTGTATAAATTACAATCGTGATTAAAGGAATGATAATATGAAAATTCCAACCCGTTTTAGTGATAGCATCCATATTCTTGCTTTCGTTAATATTTATCAAGGAATTATTCCGTTAACAAGTAGTAATATCGCTAGCAGCATTGAAACTTCACCAGTTGTCGTCCGACGTTTGATGAGTGCGCTCAATAAAGCTGGATTAATCAATACTGTCCACGGGGTAGCAGATCCCGCGCTTGCAAAATCACCCGAAAACATCTCACTCTATGATATTTTTCTTGCGATCGAAGGGGATGCTCATCTATTTACGATTGATGAACGAACAAATCCACAATGCATCGTTGGCGGAAATATTCAAGAGACACTTAACGGATTTTACCAGCAAGCAGAAACAGCGGCAAAAGCTAAACTCGCAAGAACCAGTTTACAAGATGTAATCGACACTATTCGCGTTAAACAGGCAATAAAAGATGCTGAAAAAAAAGAAGGAACTAATAATGAAGTATATGGTTACTGGTGCAACCGGGCACCTTGGTCAACAAGTTGTTAAGCAATTAAGCAAACTTACATCTCCAGATGACATCCGCGTCGGCGTTCACAATCCTGCCAAAGTTTCCCAATTCAAAGATGCCGGATATGAAATTGCCGCAATTGACTATCATGACGTCGCTAAGATGACGGCAGCTTTTAGCGGAATCAATGTTGTTATCTACATTCCAAGCATCACCTACTTAGTTAAGGATCGAATTGATGAATTTGAAAACTCATTAACCGCAATGTTTAAGGCCGATGTTCATAATTTGGTTGATGTTAGTTTTATTGCAGATCAATATAATAACCCATTCCAAATGGCTGGTTACTACGCATACTTACCTGCCCGGCTTGCCAGTTCTGGCCTTAAATATGCTGTTGTTAAAAATTCGCTATATGCTGACCCACTCGTTCCTTACCTTCCAGAATTAATCGAACGACATAACATCATTTACCCAGTCGGTGACCAGGCAATGAGTTTTATTTCCCGTCAAGATAGTGCTGAAGCTATCGCCAAGGTAGCAGTCAAGCCATACTTGCGAGATAAGGGTCAAAATTATCTCCTTACCATGAGTAAGAATTATACAATGCCAGAACTTAGTTATATCATGACTAATGTTACGGGTGAAAGAATCGGCTATGACCCTGTTACTGTTAAAAAATTTGCTGAAATTTACGCTGCTGAGGGTGACGGAAACGAACTTGCTTCTATGTACCAAGCAGCTGCAATGGGCTTGATGAACCGCGTTACTGACGATTTTGCGCATATCACTGGACATCAACCAACAGATATGAAAGAATTCCTTATAAAAAACTACTAAGCGCTTAAGTAAATTTTGAAAGGGTGTCTTTTCTATGTTTACTCTTCCCCTTGGTATTGGACAAATTCATGCAATGCACGAATTATTTAAAACAAACCCACGTCTTGTTGCCCTTGTCCTTCTTTTGATTATGGGAATTGCGATTTACTATAAATTTCATCGTTAAAAATCGAGTAGGAGATAATTGATTAGTTCAATTATCGACCTCTCACACCACCGTACGTACGGTTCCGTATACGGCGGTTCGACAACTTAATCACATTGAATTGACTGGAGCGTCTTGGACATATTCATAAGTCCGAGTTGTTCCAGTTTTCTATTAGTTAGAGAATAGCTCAAGGTCTTACTATGTGCAGTTCGCCAGTAGCCCTTTCGGGTACTAGCGAAGACATATGCATCATGCTGGGACAGCCCCAACTTCTGTAAGTTAGTTACCTTAGTTTTAAACTTTTTCCATTGCTTCCAAATATACTGCCTTATTCGGACCCTCAACCACTTGTCAAGGCGTTGAATAAAGTTAGTTAGTTTCTCAATTGAGTAGTACTGAAGCCACCCACGCATTTTTCGATGAATTTCTTCAAACATTCTTGTCAGAGATATTCCACGATTACGTTTAGTTAATAACTTCAGTGCTTTCTTTACTCGTTGTTGCGATTGTTTAGCTGGACGGGCGTAGGCCCCATTGTGGTCTACACCCAACGAAAAGCCAAGAAACTTCAACCGTAGCGGGCTACCGACTTTGGTTTTATCTGGGTTCACTTTAACTTTCAAGCGCTTTTCTAGAAACTGGGTAATGCTTCGCATTACTCGTTCTCCGGCTCGTTGACTTTTAACATAGATGTTACAATCATCCGCATAGCGCACAAAGTGATGACCACGTCTAGTCAACTCTTTGTCCAACTCATTTAGATAGATGTTCGCCAGTAGTGGTGACAATGGCCCTCCTTGTGGGGTTCCTTTTTCACTCTTAGCGAAAAGCCCATGGTCTAAGACTCCGCTAGTTAGAAACTTACGAATGAGTCTTAGTGTCCATGGGTCATCAATATATTGTTGGAGATACTTAATCATCAAGTCATGATTAACGTTATCAAAATAGGCTTTTAGGTCTAAGTCGACAACTCTTCGATAACCTTGATTATAAAGATCTACTACTTTTGAAATAGCGTCATGGGCCCCACGGTGGGGACGGAAGCCAAAGCTATTATCAGAGAAAACACGCTCAAAGATAGGCATAAGAATTTGGGCTACAACTTGTTGAACCATTCGGTCCACCACCGTTGGTATTCCAAGTCTTCTTACTCCACCATTAGGCTTCGGAATTTCTACCCGTTTGACTGGAGCTGGTTTATACTTGCCCTCACGCAAACTAGCGATCAGTTCCGTCTTATTTTCTCTGAGATATGGCAGAAAGTTATTGACTGTCATATCGTCAACGCCTGCTGCTCCTTTATTTCTCTTAACTCGCAAATAAGCCTGATTAAGGTTATTGCGATCCAAGACCAGGTCTTGGATAGTGACACTCATACCTTTACCATAACCGGTACTACGCGCCCTTGTGTACTTTCGGTTTTCCAAACCTATCCTCGACAAGCGGTCAGCTTGTTGTTCTGTTTTCTGCGATTGTCGCACCTGATTACACCTCCGATATAAGTTACAAGTTATTGTCGTTCAGTCCTTCATCCGATTATTCAAACTACTATGACCTCGGCTGACTTCTGGCTTACTCAACACTGCATCACTGCACCGCTCGTTTCTGTGGAAATTAAACTTATTCCTCTTGTCGGAAACGTGTAGGCCAGATCTCCCCGGGTAAGAATATTAGCTTTCGTACCATGTCATCGTTAGCTTTACTGAGACCAATTTCGAGTAGTATTGGACTTCAACTTGTCTAGCAGCCTTATCCAGTTAATTTCAGCCTTATAGCTACTTCTTGTTCATCGATGCTGTACTTTGCCTTAGACTTCCTTCAGATTCCACCTCACGGTGGACACCCTTGTCCTCAGCTCATGGTTCCGACTACTACGGCCCATAGCGGACTTTCACCACCTAGCTAATACCCATGCCGGGCGCACTAGATAAAAGAGGATGGAAAATCAGAATTTTTCCATCCTCTTTTATTGATATGCAGAAAATAATTCTCTTAAAAAACTATTACCAACTGGCAACTTATCTCCTAAATCATAATTATCAAGAATTGTTGCCCCAATATCGCTAAAACTTTTGCCACCAAGAGAAATATTTTGCTTAAGATGCGGAGATGTTACAAGTAACGGTACGTATTCACGCGTATGTTTTTCACCAGGATAAGTAGGATCATTCCCAAGGTTCCCCGTCACAATCAGTAAATCATCATCTTGTAGTTTATCGATGACTTTTGTAAGTTCGTGATCAATCCGCATTAGTTCCGTTCCAAAGCCTTCAGGATTACGCGCTTTACCAAATTGCTCCATCTCTCCTACTTCTGCTATACAAACACCTGTAAATTTTTTGTCTATTAGCTCTTGTAGCTGAACAAAACTCTCTTTATTATTCCCAATTATTTCTTTACGAGCTAAATCAAAGAACTGGGTACTTTTTCCGATTAATTTTACCGCATAGCCTTCTTTCAGGAGACAATCAATAACTGTTGGACTTGGTGGAGCTAAAGGAAACTTATAAAGTTCTTGGGGATAAAAATTAGTCGGCCGGTTGCCACTAAAAAGAAGGCCATTTACATTTTCAATAGTATACGGAGAGTTATCAAGCATTGTTCGCAAAATCTGACAATCTTCTTTTAATTCGGCAACCGAAATAGTATGTTCATGCGCAATTAACCAAACACTCGAAGAACTAGCCGTCGCCAATAGCAGATCACCTGTTGCCAATTGTTCAAGTCCGTAATCCTTCAATGCCGTCTGGATATTCAGTAACGAATTACTTAAAACTGGGCGCATGGCTTTGTTCGCAAAATTAGTCGCTATTTCCAACGGCACACCATCAATAAAAATGTCAGGTTCAGTGGACGTTGCTAAGCCCATCATCTCCCACTGGCTCTCGCGATCACTCAGGCCCGTTGAGATTGAACTTATTTGCCCATAAGCGGCGTGAGGATTTGCAAGCGAAGGCATCCCCATAATTGGGTGAAGGTTTCCTAGACCTAGTTTCTGAAAAGTCGGCAATTGCAACCGCATCCGAAAGTGTTCCCCAAGATGCCCTAGCGTATCAGCCCCTAGACTCTCAAAACGATTTGCGTCAGCCGTTGCTCCAATTCCTAATGAATCAATTATCAATACAAAAATTCGTTGATAAGATTGTCCATTTTGCATTATTTTTCACCAGTTCTCCTTAATATTTCTAACTTTTTATTATATCACTGCACAAAAACTCTATAATTAAAGTGTAGAAAGTATTAGACCTAAGCGGGGGTATTATGAAAAAACTATCTAATAAGCAAAAATTAATTATCATCTTAGTAATCGCAGCAATCGCAGTTGTACTCCAATTTGGATTCCATTTACACCTTTTCGCACAAATCTTGGTTACTATCGTTGGAGTAATTGTTGCTTTTTCAATGTTTATTGGCATGATAAAAACTATCCGTAGTGGTAAATATGGCGTTGATCTGCTTGCTATTATGGCTGTCGTCGCAACGCTAGCCGTTAGCGAATATTGGGCAGCGATGGTTATTCTTGTAATGTTAACCGGAGGAGATGCCTTAGAAGATTATGCTGCCAAAAAAGCAAGCACCGAATTAAAAGCATTACTTAATAATTCACCACAAACGGCGCATTTAATCACCAATGGCAAAACCAGCGATATCCCAGTTAACGATGTCAAAGTTGGCGACCAGCTTATCGTTAAGCCTGGAGAATTAGTACCAGTCGATGGAATTATTAAAAATGGTGAGGGATTGTTCGACGAATCGTCATTAACTGGTGAATCACGGCCAGTTTCAAAAACAGCTGGTGACGAAGTGATGTCCGGATCAGTTAATGGTGATAATGCCACTACTTTACAAGTCACCAAGCTAGCAAAAGATAGTCAATATCAGCAACTCGTTAAATTGGTTAAGGAAGCTGAATCAACTCCTGCCCACTTTGTTCGATTAGCTGACCGATATGCTGTACCATTTACAATTATTGCTATTATTATCTCTTCACTTGCATGGGCACTTTCCGGGCATCCCGAACGATTTGCGGAAGTTCTCGTTGTCGCTTCACCATGTCCGTTAATCCTCGCAGCTCCTGTGGCAATGGTTTCTGGAATGAGCCGAGCTTCACGAAACGGAATTGTTGTCAAAACAGGGAGCGTATTGGAGAAACTAGCGGTTGCTAAAACTGGTGCATTTGATAAAACAGGAACTATTACAAGTGGTCAATTGACCGTTGATAAAATCTTACCAACAGGAAAAATCGATTCAGCCCAGCTCCTCTATTACGCAGCAAGCGCCGAACAACAATCATCACATATCCTAGCACGCTCACTGTTTTCTTACGCCACTGCGTATAACATTCCCTTATCGACCGTTGATCAACTTAAAGAAATAACCGGTAAAGGAATTTTAGCAACTGTTGATGGACAGGAAGTTAAAGTAGGAAAATTAAAATTCGTATCACCTGAAAATCTTGACCAGATGTTAGCAGCAACAGCTATCTATGTGAGCGTTGATGGGCAATACTATGGCGCAATCACTTTTACCGACCATATTCGTCCTGAAGCAAAGCAAACAATGGACCAGTTAAAACAGCTTGGTATTACCAATCTATTAATGTTAACTGGCGACCAAGCTGTTATTGCAGATAAAGTTGCTCAACAAGTAGGGATCACACAAGTTAAAGCCGACCTTCTTCCACAAGATAAAATCAATGCACTTAAAGCCATTCCAACAGATGAACATCCTGTTTTCATGGTTGGCGATGGCGTAAATGACGCACCTTCTCTTGTGACAGCTGATGTTGGAATTGCAATGGGGGCTCACGGATCAACTGCTGCTAGTGAATCCGCTGCAGTTGTCATCCTAAAAGACGACCTTTCGCGAGTCGCAAAAGCCGTTAGCATTTCTCAGGAAACTCTGCGAATTGCAAAACAAGCGGTCCTAATCGGAATTGCAATCTGTACTATCCTAATGCTTATTGCTAGTACCGGAATTATTCCAGCCTTTTTTGGCGCCATGTTACAGGAAATAATTGATACTGTTTCTATCCTGTGGGCACTAAAAGCGCGGAAAATGACAGACTAAATAGAATAACAAGGCTGAGAGAAATTCATCCTTTCAGTCTCGCTATTTTTATTTATTATTAGCATATAGTTTTTGTACCGCTTGCACATCATCTGGTTGAATCGTATAGAATGATCCAGCAGGCTGCATTACCGAAACAGCATTGGTATGATCAAGCCCAATCGCATGTCCCAGTTCGTGTTCGGCTGTATTAACAATTCGTTCCTGACTATAGCCATAACTTGGGTCAGTTAAATAATATGTATTTAAATACACCGTTGCATGCATAAATCTTCTTGTCAACGAATTCGAGGACGTCTTCGTTAACCCAGCAGCATTTGAATCAGAGCGGTTCATCGTCGTAACAACAATATCCGCTTTGCTTTGATTGTTTACTGGTTTGAATGTAAATGCCCCAGTTTGATTCCAGTTTTGAATTGCAGTATTAGTAGCTGCATCAAGTTGAGCATTATTTGTATTTACATAAACCGTTGCTTGATTAGTCGCCCATCTTCCAGTAGACGGAATCGAAGTTTGTGTACTCGTTTGTTGTTCTGTCGTTGGTTCTTGTTCATTTTTAGAAGAACTGTTATTTGCATCGTTTAAGTGCAGATTAGAATTATCGTTTGAATTTGTATCGTCTTTGCCAATTAACTTAGCAATACGATCACGAACGTTCCATGCAGTTTGGTTTGCAGTTGCTTGAACCCGTGCATCATTGAAATAAAGCCATCCTCCACCTACTAAAAGTCCTATTATAAATATCCGCTTAAGCAGTCGAAAAATGAAATTTATCTCGTTCACCTTCTTTCAATTGTTACTAATTATAAAAAGTCAATCGGGATAAATCATGAACTAAATTTTAAATTTTGGTAACGATCAGCGATAATTTAATTCACGCTCTAAATCGCGAGCATAAAATTTCAAGATTTGTTCAATCGCTATCACATCATTTTGGGTTTGATGGTATTTAACCCGTGGAAGATACAACAACCGACACATCTTTTCCAGACTGATCCCACTTTTACTTTTCCAGACTTCTTTAGCAACTAATTTTTCCAGATCTAACGACTGAATTGTGCGCCAGGGACGATCCTCTTTCCTAATCTTTAATCGATTTGCTTCATAATTCAACGATTCAAAGTCAGTTCCATTATCCCAACTCACAATATAGTCGGGGCGTTCTACCGCAATGAAATGAAAAATCCGGTTAAAAATCTGTCTAACCTCATATTCATTTACTTCCGAAAGACGAAGGTCATATTGTCGTAAAAAAGCCAATTGCCGCTCAGCAGACATATTCTGAGCATAGAGGTAGTAATTAAAGTTGCTTTGTGTTTCAAACATTCTCCCTGCAATCTGGGCAACTCCATTTCGATGCTTCTGCTGATCTTGAAAAAACTCAAGGTCCAAAATAAGAAATCGTGCTTGACTATTTAATCGTTGACGCAATTGATCAAAGTTTTTAATGGCTGGCGCTTTCTGAGCCTCTTTGTCCTTCTCAACCGGCAACGACTGTAAAATCATCTCTGTCACCGGCGCAAAAGAACTAAAGTGAACTACTGGCATCCCATCTTTTAGCATCTCTACTCACCCCTAAACATATGTTCGATTAATTATATCATAGAGTTGAGAATTAGCGTATAAAAAATAGGATTGGAGAAAATCTCATTTTCTCTCAATCCTATTTTTCCTAATGTAAACATGTGATAAAGGTGATTAAGCCAAAAATAATGCCAGGGAAATTTGCCCAGAAGACTGGCCAATCACGTTGTTGTTTGAAGTAAGCATAGATGCACCATAACGTACAGTTAAGCGCTGCCACTAATGGTTGTAAAGGAGCACCATAATTTCCTGCCAAATTATTCTTAATCTGTGAAATGTAAGATACATACATCAAAATAGCTACAACTGTTGCAACTTTACTCAAGATGTCGATAAACTTGGTCTCTTGAATAACTGGTTTCTTTTCATTTATTTTTTTGGGGTGTTCTACTAAATGTGCAGCTTTCATTATAATCTCTCCTCAATCAAAACTTTTTGTAAATCAGTAAAACGTTTTATTTCGATAGCACACTCTTTATGATCAATAATGTACAATATTTATCTAATACGCTTTTCTTTAATATACAAGTTCTGACTGCAGTTGTGACTAATATATTTAGGCTCTTCGTCAAGAAGTACTGATGAGAAAATAAAATAATTTTACTAAGCAGCTTGTGCCTGGACTTTGGCATGAGCTGTTTGTTTATTTCGCCAAGTTATTGCGATATAGGTATTTGGTAATGCAAGAAGAATTCTAATCCGGAAATTAAAGAAATTACGAAAGCCATAAGCAGTTCGTTTAATAACTTTAATTTTATTATTAGTTCCTTCAACAGGACTGTTTGTATAGGTGTCATATTTGAAACTATTATAGATTTCTTGTTTATGACTACGAAGGGTACGCTGAACTTTCTGTAGTGCTTGTGGAAGCTGTGTCCATTTAATTACGAGTAAGTTTTTTAATTCTTTCTTACTACGATGAGCAATCGCCATAATTAAGTCTTGATAGTATTCATAAGCTTTTTTTAATTCATTATCAAAACTTAGGAGACGGTGAATAACTTCAACATCGGTTAATTGAGCGTAACTAAAGTTACGTCTTGGCCAATAATTATTATATTTAAGCTCATTAGCAGGTGTTAAGAGTAATTTCCAAAAATGCTTAAGTGCACGCCACTCATGAGTGGCAGCACCAGCGCGATTCATTACTTGAATCCTGATTTTATTTAATGCACGATACGCTTGAGCAACGATGTGAAAATGATCAGCGATAATTATAGCGTGAGGGAAGAGTTCATGAATTAAGTGACGATATGGAGTGTATAAGTCAACTGTTACTGTTTGAACTGCTAGGCGTGCTGAACGGTCATATCGAAGAAAGTAGTTCCGCAAATAACTATTTTTTCGTGACAGGATAATGTCAAGTGTCCGTTTATTTTCAATGTTCATTAGAATCATACTCATTCCACTGGGCGCAAAGCGACCAGATTTAAAATCATCAAAAGCAATATGGCGAGGCAACCAATGATAGTTAGGCTTGAAAAATTGATCAAGGTTTGTAATGACTCGTCTAATTGTCCAGTCAGAGACATTTAGTTCTTTGGCTAAATCACTTTGTGATTCATTTTTCGTCAGAAGCATCATGGCTCGTTGTTTTATCGCTAAAGAAATATGATCATGATAATTAATATCTCTAACAGCCGCTAATTTAGTAATTACTTCAGGACAAGAAGAGGAAACTTTACAGATATATTTTTGCTTTTTAATCGACCAGATTGTTGGTTTAAAGTGAAGCTCTGGTCCCAAGCAATTAACTGTTTTATAGCCATTCTTACACATTAGCTGTCCACATCGTGGGCAATGCATAGGATAAGTTTGGATGAGATGGACAATGATTTGATTAGGTTGATCTTCAATTGGATTATCAAAGTTCTTTTCATCTAGTTTGAGATAGGGATCTTTAACTCCTAAGATAGTTCTGATAGAATTGTTCATGAAAGATGGTCCTTTCTTAACGAAGACGGGGTCCAACCATCTTTCACTTTTTTATTTTAAATTTTAAACAAATAAAGCACTGATGTTAAATCCATCAGTACTTAAAATTGTAGAGCCTATATTTACGATATCATCCCAACACTTTGTTCAGTAAAATGCAAACTGTACATTTGGCTCATTTAAGCGTTTTAAGTGACAAAGCGTTTATTCTTAGTGTAATTTCAAAGTATGTAAAATAATTTCAACTTTGGAGGCTTTTTAATGGAAACAGTCAAGAATATTATTATCGGGTTTGGCAAGGGCGGAAAAAACGCTTGCGAAGTTTCTCGCTCAGCATGGGGAACAAGTGCTTGTTATTGAAAAATCGAAGCAAATGTATGGGGGAACCTGCATTAATATTGCTTGCCTTCCCTCCAAACGGCTAATTATTGAAGCTACTCATGGAACCTCATTTGAAGACGCAGTCGATGGGAAAAATGTGATGACGTCCCAACTCCGCCAAAAGAATTATCAAATGTTAGTAAGCGAAGAAAACATCACTGTCTTAGATGGAACTGCTCATTTTACTGGTAACCATACGATTGATGTACAAACGCCAGATGGGCAAACTCTTTCTTACAAGGGTGACCGTATTTTTATCAATACTGGTGCAACACCAACCATCACTGATATTCCTGGATTAAAGAATAGTCGTTTTCTTATGAATTCTACTCAAGCGATGGATCAGCCTAAGTTATCACGTGAACTCGTGATTATCGGTGGCGGTTATATTGGTCTTGAATTCGCAAATATGTTCACTTCCTTTGGTTCACACGTCACGGTTCTTGATCACCATCAGACTTTACTACCACGTGAAGATGATGATGTGGCTGAAATGGTAATCCAAAACTTTAAGGATAACGGGGTTCGCTTTGAAGTTGGGGTTGATATTAAAGCGATTGGCGAACAAGATAATCAAGCTGCGATTACTTTTGCCAGAACTGATAATCGTGAAACAACCATTTTTGCTGATAAGATTTTAGTGGCAACAGGCCGAAAACCTGCAACAGCGGCCCTTGATTTGCAAAATACAGATATTAAGGTCGCTAAAAACGGGGCGATTGTTGTCGATGACCTCCTCCACACTAGTGTTCCTAATGTGTGGGCAATCGGGGATGTTAAAGGTGGTCCCCAATTTACTTACATTTCACTTGATGATTTCCGGATTATTAAAGAGAAATTATTCGGTAACAAGGAACGGCGAGTTAGTGATCGTTTAGTTGTCCCAACCAATGTCTTTATTGAACCTTCCCTTGCACAAGTTGGTTTAACAGAAAAAGAAGCACAAAAACAGGGGAAAAAGTACTTGCTCTTTAAGATGCCAGCTGCTGCAATTCCAAAAGCAAAAGTATTGAAGGATACCCGTGGACTGCTTAAGGTATTGGTCGATCCACAAACGAACTTAATTATTGGGGCTACCCTTTATGTCCAAGAAGCACAAGAAATTATCAACATGATTGTTCTGGCAATGCGGGAAAAACTTCCCTATCAAATGCTTCGTGACCAAATCTATACCCACCCAACAATCAGCGAAGCGTTCAATGATTTATTTAAACAACCAGTAGATAAAAGCGAACAATAAAAAACGAGGCTGAGAAAAAACTTTTGTTTTTTCAATAGCCTCGTTTTTTTTACGAATACTGTTACGATATCGTGGAAAACCTCGTAGGCTAGCTTCGCGTCGCCACAAGGCTCAAAGCTAAGTCCGAACAATAATCAGCCCGTGCTGTGCCAATCACCATTCTATCCTTAGCCCATCGCCTTGTCTAGGAAGTTAATTTCTACTCACATTTTTCTATAGCTTATTATCAAGACGATCAATTAGTTTAGAAATGTGATTGTTAAGTTGATCAATCGTGCCTTTTTGTTCATCAATATGTTCTTGTTGCCGTTCAATGGTGTCGCGTAATTCATCTTTCTTGCTTTGCTTATTTTTCTTTTGACTCTTCTTTAAGGACTTTACTAGGGCCCCCATTGTGTTGACATCATATTCATTTAATAAGCCAGCTAATTCATCTAATTTAACATCCCGAACTGAACGCTTATCGCTAGTTTTTACCTTTCCTTTTGCCATAATATTCATCTTCTTTCTTCGTCTTTAATTATAGAAGATTTAGTAAAAAGGCAGATTGTAAAATTTGAGTTGAACATTTAAGTGGACAGAAAAACCCATCAAGGTCTTTAATGGTGTTACCACAACATTCCATTAGAAAGAAGGACCTTAATGGGCACCACTATTTTATCATTCCAGAACCGCATTGTCATTGAAACGCTTCATAATGAAGGACGTTCCTTACGATACATCGCTAATTACTTAGGCTTTAGTAAAACCACAGTCTTTAACGAACTTCACCGGCTCAACGGTGAGTATCAAGCTGAACTAGCGCAAACTGACTTTGAACGCAAGGTTAGTCAACGGGGGCGGAAGTCTTCACTCACTAAAAGCCTTAAGCACTTGATTGAGGAAAAAATTCAAGTCCAGAAGTGGTCCCCTGAACAAGTTGCCCATGTAGTTGGGATTGCCTACAAGACGGTCTATAACTGGATTGATCAAGGATGGCTTGATGTACAGTTACCCGATTTGCCTGATCATGGAATTCGTCGTCATCGTGCTAAAGAAAAGCGTGGTACGTTCAGTCACGGCCGCTCCATTGAGGAGCGTCCTCATAAAGTCGAAACTCGCCAAGAATTCGGCCACTTTGAAGCTGATACCGTACTTTCTGGCAAACGTAAAGGTCAAGCTGTGGCGACTTTTGTGGAGCGTAAGAGTCGCCTGACAATTGTTAAACGGCTCCATGGTCGCGACAGTCAGTCCATGACTCAAGCCGTACTTGAACTAGCTAGTCAACTTCAAGACAAGCTCAAGACGCTTACCGTGGATCATGGGAAAGAGTTCGCTAACTATCAGGCAATTGAACAGCTAACAGGTACTCAGGTTTATTTTGCCCATGCTTATTCACCACATGAACGCGGTAGTAATGAGAACCGTAACCGAGTTTTGCGACGGTTTATTCCCAAGGGACAAACCATTGAAGAGCTGAGCGATCGCCAGCTGGTTCAAATCAATTGGTATCTGAATTCCCGACCACTTAAATGTCTTAACTGGCACACACCAATCGAGATCTTCTTGCTTAATCTACGTCACTAAATTCGTTCAAGTTATTTCTTGCAATCTGCCAAAAACAAAAGCAATATGGTTACGTTTATATTGCTAATAGGTTCATCATCGCCGGGGTTAACGGCTGTTCTAAGACTAAATCCATCCCCACTGCTGCTTTTTTCTTTGGACCAACCAATTCTTCTTTTACTGAGTCCGGTTGAATATAAGCGGGACCTAAATAATAAAATTCCTTGCCAACCGCATCGCTCTGTTTGACAAATAAGTGTAACTTTACTTGTGGCTTACCCTCTTTTACCCCTGCAAGCAACCGCTGCACCTCATCAGATGACAGATGACGAGGTGTCCGTGTGTACCAGCGCAATGAACGCCCATCTTGTAGTTGATTATTATAGATGGCATTTCTTTTTTCTTCCGCATCCTTATGATAGGTAATGAAAATCGGACAAACATCTTCTGCCACCCGATATCCATATAACGGGGCACTTACGTCGAGGGGCCAATTTAATAAGCGGCAAACATCTTTTCGATCATATTGCTGATAAAGAGTAAATGCTTGCTTGAGGTCATATTGCTTGGCGATTTCAAGTCCCGTTGTTAATACATCTGTAAACAAGCGCTTGAAATCATTGTTACTTTCTAGTCCTTCTCGAATTTTTGAATTTAACTGATATGTTAATAAATCTGGATGATCAACAATCGATTGGCCACCATACTGATCCTTTTTTAACTGTTTACCAGCTTTTACATTAAAGAAGCGTAAACTTAAAATATCGTCAACTGATTGTAAAACAGCTGGTGAAACACGAATATTTTGTTGTTTTAGTTCTGCTTTAAAAACATCAATTGAACACGTCCCGCGGAGTAAACATTGAAGGAAGATCAATTCATGTGGCCGTTTACCATTAAGAAGCTCTTTAGTTAAAAAGGCTAGTACTTGACGCTCATAATTAGTTAATTTAAGTTCGATCCCCATCTTCTCTAAAAAGTCACCATAATGGTTGAGTTGGGTATTTTGCGCAAATACTCGGGGATCAACAGAACCATAACGATAAAAGTCATTCAGCAACGGTGTTTTCCCTAGTTGGTCAGTTAAATCATGGTATGCCTGCCGTAATTCACGCATCGAGTCCAATTTAACCTTATCAAGAGAAGCTAAAATTTGTTCTTCGGCAACCTTCGTAAAGTTAATAGTTGAAACATCAAAATTCGTTGGTACCTTAACTTCACGACGCGCTTGATCCTTACTTCGACTATTATCCTGATTAAGCGCAAGAGGAATCATATAGTTATGCTGATAATTTCCAATAAAATCAATTACTGTCACAAAATCTTTACCAGGATATTGACGCAATCCGCGCCCGAGTTGTTGGGTAAAAACAATTGATGATTGGGTATTACGCATCATTACAATCTGATTTACTGATGGAATGTCGACCCCTTCATTAAAAAGATCGACGGTAATGATATACTCAATCTTTCCTACTTCTAATTGCTCAACTGCCTTTGCTCGCTCTTGACTACTACTTTGATTTGTCAATGCAATTGCAGGATGGTTAGCTGCATTAAACTGGACTGCCAATTCTTTTGCCTCTGCCTGCCGACTACAAAATACTAATCCACGAGGCTGATCGCCACAATATCCATAATAGTCTAATTGGTTAAGAACATAATTAACCCGTTTCGAAGCAATCAATTGGTTTAACTTAGAAGTCTCAGTAATAACTTCACCATCAACTTCATAATCGGTAACCCCCACGTAATGGAATGGTGCTAACATTTTAGTAGCTAATGCATCTTTCAGCCGAATTTCATAGGCCAAATGATAATCAAACAGTTTAAAGACGTCTTGATTGTCCATTCGTTCAGGGGTTGCAGTCATCCCCAACCAAAATTGCGGCATAAAGTGGTTTAAAATTCGTTGATAACTAGGTGCTGCTGCACGATGGGCCTCGTCGATCAAAATGTAGTCAAATTCGGTAGCTTTGAGCTTATCAAGTACTGCTTGTTGGCTTAGTGTTTGGACAGTTGCAAATAAATATTTAGCATTCCAATCATGGCGATTACCTGTCAATAACCCGTAATCAGTTTTCTTGCCGCCAATAACTCGTCGAAAACTAGCTAACGATTTTTTGGCAATTTGTTCTCGATGAACGATATATAAGAAACGACGCGGCTGATATTTCTTGACCGCAAACGCTCCCAGATATGTTTTTCCAGTTCCTGTTGCTGAAACGACCAGTCCTTTCTTAGCACCAGTTTTTATCAGAGTACTTAATTGTCCTAAAGCGGCCTGTTGCATTTGATTAGGCTCAATTGGTTTTAATTTTTTCGGTTGCGTCACCCTAGTCTTTGGTGGTTGCCAATTCTTGCGATACGCTGCAATCCACTCTGATGTTAGAACAGTACTCTCATGTTTAACAGCATTTAATTCCGCCGTTAGTTGTTGAAAAAGGCTTCCTTCTTGGCGGGAACTTAATTTCAAATTCCACTCCTTATTAACTAATAAAGCAGACCGTGTAAAATTAGCACTCCCAATAATTACGGTCTGATATTCCCCATGATCAAATAAATACCCCTTAGTGTGAAATCCATTAATATCAGCAATCCTGACCGTTAAATTAGGAATTTTTTGCAATTCTTCAAACATTGCGGGGTGATTAAAATTCAAGTAATCACTGGTAATGATGGTCCCACGTACTCCCTGCTGTGCTAAGTCAGCCATCACTGCCTTAAACGGAACCAACATGTCTAACGTAATAAAGGCGACTGACCACGTAAAGTTTTTACATAACAGCAATTCGTGCCGTAACGTTTGCCAAATTGTCGATGATTGGTTATTGGTTAATAATTGCGGACCTATCAACGCATTACCTTGATATTGAGTACTAATAAGTCCATTCAAAATTGCGTCTTGCAGCACTGAATTGTCCATGAAATACACCTTTCTAAAAGTTAGCTAAGAAATAAAAGCGAACCACAAATAACGCCACAAATAAAACCGATAATCACATCACGGGGAAAATGAACCCCGCCAATCACTCTCGTAATAGCAGAAACAACAGCTAAAGCGAGTAAGATTATTCCTAAAATCAAGTTTAGCCTTAACCCACACATCGCAATAACAGTCGCAGAAAAAACATGACGACTAGGCAATGAATCACCAGTTTTTTGCCGTCGAATTAAGGGATTAATCGGAAATTTTTCGTATGGTCGTGGCGCGTCAATCCGTTGGCGAATAAAAGAAAGCAGAATAAAGCCAATACCAGGAATAAGCAGAAAAGGCCCTGCTTTCAAGACATCATTTTTCCCCACCCATACTAATATAACGATATAGGCAACGTACATAACCCACACAACAAATTTATTAACCGCCCGTAATAATGGAATTGTCCACGGGTGTCGATAAAAAGGAGCTGTAATATGCTGATAAAACTGTAGATAATCTTTTTTCATTATGGCAAATCATTCCCGGCCGTAAGATATAGGTCATACCATTCTTGACTCGTCAATGTAATATCGCTCCCCTTAGCACTGCCAATAATATGAGCTGGTGTCATAGTACCAAGCAACACTTGCATATGCGCGGGGTGCCGTAAAATCCATGCAACGGCAATTGCATTTTTGCTTACCTTATATTTTTGCGCAAGAGTTTCTAACATTGCGTTTAGTTCAGGGAATTGATCATTATTAATAAACGTTCCAGCAAATGTACCGTACTGGAAAGGTGACCATGTTTGAATCGTCATCCGTTTTCGACGCGTGTACTCTAATAATCCCCCATCATGATTAATTGCAGCATCATCAGTCATGTTTGTATGCAGGCCAAAATCAATCATCCCCGTATGCTTTAAACCAAACTGTACCTGGTCAATCAAAAGCCGTTGATTTGTCGCCGCTTGAAGGAGCACGATTTGTTGCGGATTAAAATTTGATACTCCAAAATGGCGGACTTTCCCAGATGCTTGAAGTTGGTCAAAGGCTTCTGCTATTTCTGCGGGCTCCATTAAGGGGTCTGGACGATGAATCAAAAATGAATCAAGATAATCAATCCCCATTCGTTGCAAAATTCCATCAACAGCAGCGATTAAATGCTTCTTTGATGAATCATACCGCGTTATTTTGTTATCTGCGTTCGCAAAAAGGCCTCCTTTTGATTGAATGTAAAAGTCATCACGGGTAAGACTGCTTTTCTTTAACGCTTCACCAAAATGGATTTCTGACGATCCGCGCCCTAACTTTGGATCATTGCCATAAATATCAGCTGAATCAATAAAATTTATTCCAGCATCGTGGGCGGCTTCTAAGGCATCGATCGCTTTGGGCACTGCTAATGTCCCCATCCGCATAATACCTAATGCAACGTTCGATACTTCCCAATTTGTTCCACCAATTTGTACGTTTTTCATAATTAACGCCCCTTTTTCTTTCTCCACCTTATACCGTTTCTATTTTAAGTTACTTTCTTTGATGTTATCAATTAAAATTCATAAAACAGAGAATGCAAAAAGCGCGATGACAAAGGATTTTTCCTTTGCCATCGCGCTAGGTCAGGGCGGTATGTGGGATTCGAACCCACGCGTGCCGGACCCACAAACCGGTGTGTTAACCAAACTTCACCAATACCGCCATAACAACTGTTAATAACTATAACACAAAATGACGGTAAAGAGAAAGACTTTTTTTATTTTTCTTGGTCCTTTTTTAAATCCCGAAATGTCAATTTAAGTTAGAAAGAAAATAGTTGCTCATCAGTGACGTAAGACATGAATACTTCATATGGAGTTCGATAGCCTAGTGATTTACGGGGCAGGTTATTTCGCTTACTCATCAGTTGGGTTACCAATTCATCAGGAAGATTGCGGAAATCTAGCTGTTTCGTTAAGCCATCCCGGCGTAAAAGACCGTTGTTGTTTTCGTTCAGCCCTCGTTGATTGGGAGCACCAACCTCGGCAAAGTAAGTGTGAAGGTCAAATTGATTGGCAATCTCGCGCCAGCCGGCGAATTCTTTTCCGTTGTCAAAGGTAATCGATTTGAAGAAGTACCGCGGGAATTTCCGAAGCCACTGACTTAAGTGTTGGTTAATCGCATCAGCCGTCTTTTCGTGCACATTGAGTACAATTTCGACCTTCGATTGGCGTTCGGTCAGGGTCATTACCGCCCCTTGGTGCTTTTTGCCTTGGACGGTATCAGCTTCAAGGTGCCCAAATTCAGTGGCATAGTGCGGAAAGTCCTTGGCACGCTCGTGAATACTTCGCCCCAATTGGCCAGCCTTCCCGCGGCGCTCGACATAGCCATTCGGGTGCCGCTTACCTCGCATCGGCAAGGAACGGACATCGAAGCCGAACTGGCCACGTTCAAACATCCGGTAAAGAGTTCGCCGGTTACAACTAATTGGGCGCTCAGCGCGCCCAATAATGGTATCAGGCGTCCACCCCTGGGCAATTTTGTCGTTGATATAAGTGAGTTCAGCCAGTGACAACTGAGTACGTTTTCGGCCACAACGTTGCTTATTGCGCATATAGTGATCTTGATAATCAGCAATTGAGGCACCGGTTTCCAGGTAACGATAAACGCGATAAACGGTTTCGGCGCAACGGTTGATCATTCGGGCCACTCGGTACGCTTTAAGCTTTTGCACGAAAGAATGGGCGATGATTGTCAGCTCGTTTGTGGTAAGATGGGTGTAAGTCATTTGTGGTTTCCTTTCTTTTGTTTAGGGGTATTCAAAAGTCTACCACAAATGGCTTTTCTATTTTTCTAACTTATTTTCTAACTTAATTTTACAAACGGCGAATAATTAACCATTCGCAAGAAATTATCAACATCTAAACTTGCCCGACCGATTAATACCCCATCTACATCTGGCTTATTCATAATCATTCCGATATTATCCGGATTGACGCTTCCACCATAGAGGATCCTGATCTTATCAGCAATCTCATAAGTGTAGTTATCAGCAATCGTTCGCCGAATTTGACGGCATCCTTCTTCAGCAAGAACTGGATTGGCGTGCTGACCGTATCCAACTGCCCAACTTGGTTCATAGGAAACGACTACATTTTTAATTTGATCAAGAGAAACGCCCCTCAATACGCTCATCAATTGTTGGAAAACGTAGTGGATTTCACCATTAACTTCTTTCTGTACCATCGTTTCATCCGTACAAATTATCGGGGTAACACCCATTTGGAGGGCTGCCAATACTTTCCGATTAACCAACTCATTATCCTCGTGGAATAAATGGCGACGTTCAATATGTCCTAACATTACATATGAAACACCAGCGTCAGCTAAACCTCGTAAGCTAATTTCACCAGTGAAAGCTCCCGAATATTCAGCCGCCGCGTTTTGCGCGATTATCTTTAATCCTGAATCATCAGCAGCGTGAACCATACTGGGTAATGCAAAAGCTTGGGCCGCAATTCCGACTTCAATTTCTTGCGGATCCGGTAGTTTTCCTTTAATTGCGTCCACAAATTCAACCGATTCTTGGACATTTTTATGCATCTTCCAATTAGCTGTAATAAAGGGTTTTCGCATTTCTCACTCCTCCTTTTATCCTCTATCTTTAAGTATCGCATATTTTTAATAGCTATTTTGTTAAATATTAGCTAAATTTCTTGATCATTGCTATCCTAGAGATAAAGCGTTTTCTTGAGGAGTATTAGAGAATGGAAAAAATATATAAATTAGCAGCTAATTTTAGTCATATTTTGCGTCTATGTACAATCGGTGCACTAGCAATTCTAGGAATTTTATTAACTATTATTTTATTTACGGAAACTTTTTCGCTGATTCCTCTTATGCAAGCGAGAAATACGGACCATGTCATTTTTAAGATTTTGAATCGCGTTATCGTCTTCTTTCTTTTCTTTTCATTTATGACAATGATAATTGCCGCGCTAAAACATCATGGCCGGATTGCGGTCGATTTTCTATTAAGCTTAGGAATTATGGCTTTAATCCGGGGACTAATTGCCGCCCACGGTCAGCCTTATGAAATTCTTACTAATTCGATTGCCATTTTATTATTAATCATCGGCATGGTAGTATTGAAACACTTTATGAAATAGGAGTCGTAATAATGAAGAACGCATACTTAATTCATGGCACTTCTACCAGGGATGACGACTGGTTCCCCTGGCTCGAAGAAGAAGCGAAACCAACAATCGCCCTTGATCGGATATGGCTACCAAATCCCTTTAATCCCCAACAAGCTGAATGGGATCAAGAGGTTGACAACCAAATTCATCCCCAAGATAACCTCATCCTCGTCGCTCATAGTCTCGGCTGCATTACGGCCCTTCGTTATATTGAACGTCATCAGGTTAAAGATGCACGGCTTTTACTTGTGGGAGCATTTGATAAGGGATTACCAGCTTATCCCGAATTAGATGAGTTTATGAAAGATCGTCCTCATTATGAGCAAATTTTTCCTAAACTCGCTAAAGCTACCGTTATAACAGCTAAAGATGATCCAATCGCTCCTTATCAAAATAGCATTGCGGTCGCTAATAAAATTAGAGCAAAACTCATAGTTAAAGAAAAAGGCGGCCACTTTTTGACTAGTGACGGCTTCACAAAATTTTCTCTAGCCTTAAAAGAATTAAACAGATTAGCTGAGTAGTTTAATTTTATAAAGAAATAATTCGATTTTACTTAACAATTAAAATTCATTAATTCATATGATAGCTACTTATAATATTTTGCTTATAATCATTCCCTCCTTTCGTAAAAAAGCTCATTAAAAGCTTAGCTAATTATTATCGTCACTACTGCTAAGACCTGTTACAATACTTGGTGGAGAGGGGAAAACAATCATTATAATTTGTTTTCCAAAAAGGCAACTGTAATTAGTTGTGCTGTAAAAAATATTTTAATTATGTAAAGGAGTTGTTCAATATGATGTCAATTATGAGTAATATGATCGCTGTAGTAAGTTTTATGGGACTGATTATTGCAACATGCGCCCACGTAATTAATAACCGGGCCTAGCAATTATTTTCATTATTATTTTTGGTAAAAGCTGAGAAAATCGTTTTCTCGGCTTTTATTTTTTGCGTTACAATTAAACTGATTTTATTAATCAAGGAAGTTCTTAAATTAATGACTAAATTTAAAAGACATACAACCGAAGAAATGAATAACTGGGAAAAAACGCAAGCAACCGAACTAGCAAAGATTCGAGCTTCCCAACACCATTTAATCTATAACTTGGTTGCTTATGTTGTTATTTCAATAATTGAGTACTGGTTGGCTGAAATAAGTAAATCGTAGACATTACGTGCCGATGCTTTCAACAACCTTTCGGGAATTATCTCGACCTTTTTACTGATGATGGGCTTACACATCGCCCAGGATGTCGATGATGATGATATCATTGGCGCACGGCTGCCTTCTGGAAATTATCAAGCACATATGGGGTCTGACCAACGAGTACAATTTGTTCGTTGGCGTTATGAGACAATTTTTCCCTTGTCACAGCGGTCGTTATGGTTGCGATTGCTTTAAGTGTTATCATCGATGGCATTAAAAGTCTCCTCAATCCTGCAAGTCGAGTAGTTCCACAACCAGTCGCATTGATCGGGGCGGGGATCGCGTCAGTTATTATGTTAGTCGTTTGGTATATGAATCGACAAGCAGGACTTAAGTTAAAAAACGCCGCGTTGCTTGCTTCTGCCCAAGATAGTCTGAGCGATGCCTTCACAAGTATTGGAACCTTGATTTCAATTGGTGGTGCCATCCTCTTTAACCTTCGTTGGCTTGATGGTGCTACCAGTATTGTCGTCGGTTTCTTTATTCTATATTCTGGACTAAAAATTTTCTTTGAAAGTAGTCTTAACTTAACCGACTACTTTGATCCCCGCGCTGAACAGGAATACCGTCAAACAATCACCAATATTCCGCACGTTGTAAAAGTTGTCGAACTAAAAGCTCACTATAACGGAAACGTGGTCACGCTTGATGCTTCCGTGATGGTTAACGCTAAAATGACGATTCTCAAGAGTTTCCAATTATCAGAACACATCGAAAATGTAATGCGAGAAAAATTTGGAATAATTGATACTGATATTTCTTTTGTCCCTGATCCTCATTCATTTTCTGATAAGGATATTTCTGGTGAATTTTAAAATTAGATTTTGACAAGTTTGGATTAGGATGTTTTAATAATTACAATTTAACTTGAAAGGAACGACTAACATGATTCAACACTCATTAACTTCAACCAAGTATTATAACAACTATGCTTACCGTGCATAAGTGTCTGTACTCATTTAGGTACGGACAGCGGTGTTCGTACCTAAGCAGGGTTGTTTTAATGAGTCCTTTGCTAGGTACATTGATCTAGTAAGGGCGTGTAGTTTTCCGCGATTTTTTATACTACCGTAATACCAACTAGATTAAGCAAATGCCGCTGATCCAGTTGGTATTTTTTATTAAAAAACAAGGAGAATTACACAATGAAAACTATTAATAAATCAAAAAATAGTCCTGAGCCATTGATTGGCTTTAGCGAAAGTTTACTTATTCTTGGCGTTATTTTATGCATTTTAGGCTACCCTATTATTTTTAAGCACCAAGAACCGCAAGCCCCATTATTTATTTCCTTTGTTTTGCTCGCCGTTTACGGGCGAATTCGTGGATTTAAATGGGATACAATAATGAATGGAATGCGTCATGGTTTGCGAGCCGGTGTTGACCCCCTCGTTATCTTTCTTTCCATCGGCGTCTTAATCGCTACCTGGATTTTTTCGGGAACAATTCCAACAATTATGTACTTTGGTTTTGAAATTATTTCTGTAAAGTTCTTCTTACCAACAGTTTTTATCGTTTGTACCCTTGTCGGGATCGCTTGTGGAAGCTCATTTACAACTGTATCGACAATAGGGATCGCCTTTATTGGCATTGGTGCAACCCTTAAAATTAACCCCGGTTTAACTGCGGGAGTAATTGTTTCAGGGGCCTTTTGTGGTTCGAATATTTCCCCACTTTCAGGAACAACGAATCTAGCTGCCAGTGTTGGTGAAATCAGTATTTACAAGCACATTAAATCCCTACTCACCACCAATATTCCTGCCTGGGCAATCTGTCTTATTCTTTACACCTTCCTAGGATTGAACTCCAAAAATGTTAGCTTAGGCGCCATGATGGCCGGTTTACAAAATGGTTTCTGGATCTCAGGATGGGCTCTTCTCCCTGTTCTTCTCCTAATCGTGTTAGCCATTTTCCAAGTTCCAGCTATCCCTTCCCTTGGCCTTGGCTCACTCTTTGCGGTCGTACTTGGCTGGATTCACGCACCTAAAACCAGCCTTACTACGATTACCAATACTATTATGACTGGTTACGTTTCCCATACCGGTGATAAAACAATCGATACATTGCTTTCTAAAGGTGGTATCTCTAGTATGCTTACTTCTCTAGCCCTAATTATCTTTGCCCTTGCTTTAGGTGGCTTATTGATCAAGTTCAATATTATTAGCGCCATCATTAATCACTTAACTGGGATTGTAAAGACGCCTGGTCGATTAGCATTCTCCACAGCTCTTACCTGTATTGGGATTAACCTCCTTGTTGGGGAACACTACCTCGCAATTATTCTTCCTGGGCAATCATTTCTCCCGTCATTTGATAAATTAGGCTTAAAACGGGTTGATTTAACTCGGATTCTCAATGATGCAGGGGCCGCAGTCAACGCAATTGTCCCATGGAGTGTTTCTGGGGTATTCATCGCTAGTACCTTACAAATTAATCCATTAAGTTTTATTCCGTGGGCATTTTTCCCATTCCTCGTTACCATCCTAACGGTTATTGCTGGAATGCTTGTAAAAGTCCCAGCCCAAATCCCTGCTGCAAACTTAGCAACTGAATAAATTGAATTTCAGATGTCATTACTATTTTCGTATTATAGTGATGATAGGATAACGAATAAACTCGTCATCTATTTTCATATGTTGTTACATCTATACAGGAAGGGGCCGAGTCAATTCCCAGCTTCTTATAGGAGGGATTAATTATTATGCGGTCATTTACTCACAATGAATTAGCGCAATATAATGGTCAAGAAGGTCGTCCGGCATATATTGGAGTGCGTGGAAATGTTTATGATGTTTCTGAAGTTCCTGAATGGAAAGGCGCAGAAATCCACGGTAATGTTTTCGGCCATGATTTATCAGATGTCACCTATCAACAAGCGGCTAAAAAGTATTCACCGGTTTCAAAACTTCCAATTATCGGAAAATTAGTTGACTAAATCGAGTAGGAGATAATTGATTAGTTCAATTATCGACCTCTCACACCACCGTACGTACGGTTCCGTATACGGCGGTTCGACAACTTAATCACATTGAATTGACTGGAGCGTCTTGGACATATTCATAAGTCCGAGTTGTTCCAGTTTTCTATTAGTTAGAGAATAGCTCAAGGTCTTACTATGTGCAGTTCGCCAGTAGCCCTTTCGGGTACTAGCGAAGACATATGCATCATGATGGGACAGCCCCAACTTCTGTAAGTTAGTTACCTTAGTTTTAAACTTTTTCCATTGCTTCCAAATATACTGCCTTATTCGGACCCTCAACCACTTGTCAAGGCGTTGAATAAAGTTAGTTAGTTTCCCAATTGAGTAGTACTGAAGCCACCCACGCATTTTTCGATGAATTTCTTCAAACATTCTTGTCAGAGATATTCCACGATTACGTTTAGTTAATAACTTCAGTGCTTTCTTTACTCGTTGTTGCGATTGTTTAGCTGGACGGGCGTAGGCCCCAATGTGGTCTATACCCAACGAAAAGCCAAGAAACTTCAACCGTAGCGGGCTACCGACTTTGGTTTTATCTGGGTTCACTTTAACTTTCAAGCGCTTTTCTAGAAACTGGGTAATGCTTCGCATTACTCGTTCTCCGGCTCGTTGACTTTTAACATAGATGTTACAATCATCCGCATAGCGCACAAAGTGGTGACCACGTCTAGTCAACTCTTTGTCCAACTCATTTAGATAGATGTTCGCCAGTAGTGGTGACAATGGCCCTCCTTGTGGGGTTCCTTTTTCACTCTTAGCGAAAAGCCCATGGTCTAAGACTCCGCTAGTTAGAAACTTACGAATGAGTCTTAGTGTCCATGGGTCATCAATATATTGTTGGAGATACTTAATCATCAAGTCATGATTAACGTTATCAAAATAGGCTTTTAGGTCTAAGTCGACAACTCTTCGATAACCTTGATTATAAAGATCTACTCCTTTTTCAATAGCGTCATGGGCCCCACGGTGGGGACGGAAGCCAAAGCTATTATCAGAGAAAACACGCTCAAAGATAGGCGTAAGAATTTGGGCTACAGCTTGTTGAACCATTCGGTCCACCACCGTTGGTATTCCAAGTCTTCTTACTCCACCATTAGGCTTCGGAATTTCTACCCGTTTGACTGGAGCTGGTTTATACTTGCCCTCACGCAAACTAGCGATCAGTTCCGTCTTATTTTCTCTGAGATATGGTAGAAGGTCATTGACTGTCATATCATCAACGCCTGCTGCTCCTTTATTTCTCTTAACTCGCAAATAAGCCTGATTAAGGTTATTGCGATCCAAGACCAGGTCTTGGATAGTGACACTCATACCTTTACCTTCACCATAACCGGTACTACGCGCCCTTGTGTACTTTCGGTTTTCCAAACCTATCCTCGACAAGCGGTCAGCTTGTTGTTCTGTTTTCTGCGATTGTCGCACCTGATTACACCTCCGATATAAGTTACAAGTTATTGTCGTTCAGTCCTTCATCCGATTATTCAAACTACTATGACCTCGGCTGACTTCTGGCTTACTCAACACTGCATCACTGCATCGCTTGTTTCTGTGGAAATTAAACTTATTCCTCTTGTCGGAAACGTGTAGGCCAGATCTCCCCGGGTAAGAATATTAGCTTTCGTACCATGTCATCGTTAGCTTTACTGAAACCAATTTCGAGTAGTATTGGACTTCAACTTGTCTAGCAGCCTTATCCAGTTAATTTCAGCCTTATAGCTACTTCTTGTTCATCGATGCAGTACTTTGGCTTAGACTTCCTTCAGATTCCACCTCACGGTGGACACCCTTGTCCTCAGCTCATGGTTCCGACTACTACGGCCCATAGCGGACTTTCACCACCTAGCTAATCCCATGCCGGGCGCACTATTAAAAGGCATGAGAATTGATTTGCGTGGCACTATGTCCCGTCAAGTATACAGATCAAATAGATAAAAATTTTAGGAGGCTTGATTGCGGAATTGTTCCGCGGTCAAGCCGTTTTTGCTTGTGTAAGCGCGTTTGGTATTAAAGTATTCAATGGCTCCTTTGACGAGCTGTTCTAGCTCTGCTAGCGTCTTAGGACGATTATGTTTGTTAATCCAGATTAGCTTGAAGTCATTCCACCAACGCTCTATGGGGGAGTTTTCCCAAGGATGACCGGGGTGTGACATACTATGAATACAATTTTTAGAGGCTAAGTAGTCGTTGAACATACTTGAGCAGTAAGCTGATCCGCGGTCAGTATGGACCATTGGTTGCGCATCAGGTTCAACCGTAAAAGCACGATTAAAGGTTTCAATTACTGCTGATGAAGTTTCTGTGTCTGAAATATTGTAGCTTAAAGCGTAACGACCATATAAATCTAAAATAACGTGTACTCGTACTTTATGAAGTGTGTGTTCGCCGTAGGCAACTTCCGTTGTGTCGGTAACCCACACTTCATTTTTAGTTTCACGGTCGAATTGTCCCTGCAATAAGTTGTCATTGATGTATTCTTCATGGCGTTGAATTCGATTGCGCTTCTTCTTCCTAATATTTGCTCTAATTCCATGCTTACGCATGCAATTAGTTATTCGTTTTAATCCAGCGGTAAAGCTTAAACGGTTTTCAAAGCTTAACTGTGTAGTCATCGCTAAATATCCCAGCGTCCAATTATGTTCTTCTTCTAACTCTACAATCGCTTCAAGTAACTCTGCTTGCTCATTATGATATCGACTTGGCTTTCGATTGAGCCATTTGTAATAACCATCTCGCGAAGAATCAGCTATTTTACACAACTGGCTAATTGACCATCCATTTTCTTGATTTAGTTCTTTGATGGCTTGGTACCGGAGTCCTTTTCCACCTCCCGATTGCGTATTTCTGTTAATTTTTTTGCGAACGCAATCTCCATCTCTTGCTTTTCTAGCTGAGCCCTTAATAAGCGATTTTCTGCCTTGAGTCGGTCAACTTCCGTCCACTTCTCTTCTGGCTTAGCTTTGCCTCGGCGATCACGAAGTGATTCTGGGTCATTACCGCTTTTGCGATACTTTTGATACCAGCCATAAACTTGTTGGTAACTAATATGGTACTTTTCAACTGCCCAATTGTAGTTCACATCATGCTTAATCAACTCTTCAATGATAGTAAGTCGTTCTTCAAAGTCAGTCTTTCGTCCACTCATTTTTGAATCTCGCTTTCTTGGCGTATAGGCCTTTAAGTTAGATTCATTATACCGGATAATCCATTGTTCTAGTTGCCTTTGAGATCGTAAACCGTGTTTTATCGCAAATAAATCTAATGCCTCATCTGTTTGTTGATATTGTTCAACCAATGAGTTTTTAAATTCTTTAGAGTAGCTTTGATTATGATGACTTGTTTGAAGTCCTGGCATTCCCTGATACTTGTATAGAAGACTCCACCGCCTGATAGTTTTTTGGCTAATCTTGTACTTAGTTATTACCTTATGGATTCCATTTCGTAAAACTTCATTGAGGATTAAGAGTTTTTCCTCTGCTGAGTATTTAGATTTTCTTCCCATAGAAAAAGCCCTCCGAGTATAAGATGAATTTTCTATTTCATCTGTATACTCAGAGGGCATTATAGCCCGTTCTCATGCCTTTTCGTATTTGCTTTAGTTCCAATAACTATTCTGCATCAATAACAGTAATTCGTTCACGATGGTGGCGTGGCGCTAAAATTTCATTGACCACTAACTTCGCCATTGTCCCTGCAGTTACCTTTGATTCATTTTGTTCATTAAATAATAATTCATCCTGACCAAGAATATAATTAGTCGCAACCCCAGCTTCAAATACTGCTGATGGTGAAATTCCTAGCCAGTCAATATCAGAAATAGTTTCAAGATACTGTAATTCTTTTAACTGCTGGCGGGGTATATTAATCCACGTCTCAGCACCAGGCATCTTTTCAATATCATCAACAAACAGATGCTTATCCTTACCAGTTTTAAGGCTTCCGGCACCGAGGATGAAAATTAACCGGATTTTATGTTTCCGAGCTAAAACTACTAATTTCTCAGCCAGTCTTACTTGCCGATCAGCATTCTCTGGGCTAGTACCATATGCATCAACAATCACATCAAACCGCGACAACAAACTATCATTTAAAGCGAAAATATCACCACTAATCAAATTGGCATCGTCACCAAGGATCTTTCTTGCCTTACTCTCGTTTCGAACAATTCCAGTTACATTCAAATCTTTTTTTGTCGATGCTAATTTATAGATTGCACTACCAGCCATTCCAGAAGCACCAATTATTCCAACTCTTATCATAACTATCCCTCCTTGGACTATATTCCTTTCATGAATAACTCTATCACGAGGAAGTATTCTTGCCAAAGAAAAGGCTTCTAGTCATCACTGGCTAAATAATGCCGAATATTGCGAATGCACTTATTGAACTCAACCCAGTCATTAAAATTCAGATCAAGATTCTTCACTTGATAGCGATCAGGTGGCGTAATGACTGCTCGCTCTTGTCCATGATATTTAAGAATTAGTTGTGAATCTACTTGTTCTAATGTATAACCACGTCCATGAAGCCAATTCTGGAGCGCTTTTAAGGTTGCTGTATTCATTACATTTCCTCCTTATCTTTATTTTATTATAAGGACTTTCCTAACAAATAGCTAAATCCGGCTAAAAATGCCATAATTAGAAAAAAGACTAGAGAGGAGTTTTATATATGCAAACAGTTGTTATTACTGGTGGAACCTCTGGAATTGGCCTTGCCACTGCTGATGTTTTTCTCAAAAACGGGTGGAATACGGTGCTTATCGGTCGTGATGCAGAAAAAGGAATGCAAGTTGAACGACATTTAGGCGAAACATATTCCCCAGCACAGGTTGCTTTTATTCAAGCCGATATTAGTAAATCAAGTGAGGTTGACCATATTAAGCAAATAACCCTCAATAAATTTAAAACCGTTGATGCGATTGTCAATAATGCAGGAATCGTTATTCACGGCGAAGTTCATGAAACAAGTGAGGAAGATTGGGATAAAATCTTTGATGTTGATGTTAAGGGGACTTTTCTCATTAGCAAAGCTTTCTTGCCAACAATGATTGAACAAAATCATGGTAGTATCGTTAACATTTCTTCTGTCTCAGGAATGGCTGGCGATCGAGCAATGGTTGCTTATAATGCCGCCAAGGGAGCAGTTATTAACATGACTCGGGCAATGGCAATTGATTACGGTAACAATAATATTCGCGTAAACGTTGTTGCACCTGGTCCAACTAATACCCCGCTCTTTCACCAAGATAAGCAAAAATTCGCAAAGAACAGTCCGTTAAATCGAATTGTTGAACCCGAAGAAGTCGCCGCTGCAATTTATTTCGTCGCTAGCCCAGCTGCTAGCGCAATCACGGGAGAAGTAATTCCTGTAACAGCCGGCTTTGAAATCTCAACCGGACAACCAATGTAATTAATAAAGCCACTAGTAGCACTTGATGTGTGTTACCAGTGGCTTTATTATTTATGACTTGCCCAAAGTTTTTGCATCATCTTTTTTTAACGGAGACATTCGCTCTGCTCACGCACTCAACTAGGTCTAAAGACATTAATAAAAAATTTAGCTGAACAACTTTGGGAAACATCTATAAAGGATAAGTATTCTATAATAGGTGAATTCTCAAGTTCCACAGATTTAAGGTGTTTTATAATCCTGAAATGTCAATTTAAATTAGAAAAAAGGTGAAAGTTGTTCTTCTGTGACATGACTCAAGAATACTTCTAATGGTGTACGATAATTAAGAGATTTTCGTGGGATATTGTTGCGACGATGCATTAGCTGAGTGACTAGTTCGTCTGGTAAATCGCGAAAATCTAGCTTTTTACTAAGACCATCACGACGCAAGAGGCCGTTATTATTTTCGTTTAGCCCTCGTTGATTGGGAGCACCGACTTCCGCAAAATAGGTGAAGATCATACTTATTGGCTATTTCTCGCCATCCAGCAAATTCTTTCCCGTTATCAAAAGTAATTGATTTAACAAAGTGACGTGGCAGTTTAGCGAGCCATTGATCAAGCTGGCAATTCACTGCTTCGTCTGTTTTATGATGAATATTAAGGACAATCATTACTTTGGATTGTCGCTCTACTAGCGTCATTACCGCTCCGCGGTGAGCTTTACCTTGAACTGTATCAGCTTCAAAGTGCCCAAATTCATGTTGGTAATGCGGAAAATCACGATATCGTTGATAGATACTGCGTCCTGATTGGCCAGCTTTACCACGACGTTCCACATAGCCATTGGGATGGCGTTTTCCTTTCATCGGTAGCTGTTTAACGGAAAAGCCATACTGATTGCGGGCAAACATGCGATAAAGGGTGCGCATACTGCAGCTAATTGGGTGTTCATGACGACCACTAATAGTATCAGGAGTCCAACCTGCCTTGATTTGCGCATGGATATAGTTAACTTCGATAGTTTTCCGACCACAACGACGCTTATGTCGCTGATAAGTCTGAAGATATTGGTCGATGGTTTTACCGTCGTTGAGGAAACGATAAACACGATAGATGGTTTCTTGACTACGCTGAAGTAATTTAGCAACCCAATAAGCTTTAGGACCTTGATACCAAAAATCAGCTATGAGAGTTAATTCACGTGTGGTAAGATGTTTATAGGTCATTTGTGATTGCTTTTCTTTTGATTAGGGATATTCAAAAGTCTATCACAAATGGCTTTTTATTTTTTCTAACTTAATTTTACAAACGACGATCTTCAGAAATCAATGGATCAATCCAATTAGCAATACTTTGCATCCATTCAATTTTATCTCGACCAATATTGTTTCCTTCAATAGCTTTAATATAAGTTCGTACAACATTAGCAAGCTGATAATCCTTTGCTTCGTTAATTAAAGTTGCGACTGCTTTTTCTCCATTTCAATTTTTTGCTGACGCTGTTTTTCTCGTTCTTCCTTTTCTTTTCTCTCTCTTTCCCAAGCCTCTCGTTCCTCACGTTTTTGCTTTGTTTCTAGATAAGTTTTATAGAATGCAACTAGGATAGCAGGTAATTGTTCTTCTAAAATTCCTTGCTTACTATCTTTAATATAACGTTTATGGCTGCCGCAAACAATAAAGCGGATTCGTAAATGACCATTATATGGATGGTCATACTTTCTTATTTGTGGACGAGACACAAAATCATATTTCTCTTTTTCTTTTTCGTAGTTAGCCAATGCTTTTCTCTCATGAGCTGTCAACTCGTGAGGAACTTTATTCTGGTCTTCCTTAATCTCGTACTCAACTTGATCTTTACCAATCATAATAGTTAAATCGTCATTAACTTGTTCACCAATTTGCTTAAAAATTGTGATAATTTCATTTAATAATCGATATGCACGTTTCATGCCTTTGGGAGAAAGAGTATCTATAAACATGGGCGGCTTTTTTCATCATAATAGTAATTGTTATACCGAGGTCGTGAATGATTTTCCTCTTTCCACTTTTTGACACTTAGCCTATTTGCGAAAAGTACTGTTTTTCCATGAGTAAAAGAAGTTCAAACAAAATGCCATAAATAAAAAGTGGGAGGACATGGATTACCATTTTGGGTAGCTCATGGCTCTGTTTTTTCAATCCGTACTGTTATTGACTACTTACTGCTTAACTAACTCTTAACCTAATACTATACAAAAAACCACAGATTAAGTTTTAGTACTTAATCTGTGGTTTTTAATTTTTATGCTGACTAGAGGATTCGAACCTCCGACCTCATCATTACTAGTGACGTGCTCTGCCAACTGAGCTAAGTCAGCATAATAACAATTCTAATTAATTAGACCAGAAACTGTTATTAAAGAAAAGACGCGAATCGTTTAATCGGTTCACGTTTTGATCGCATGGCAACGTCCTATCCTCGCAGGGAGCGATCCCCCAACTACTTTCGGCGTGTTGAAGCTTAACTTCTGTGTTCGGCATGGGAACAGGTGTATCCTTCAAGCCATCATCACCACACTCTTTGTCCCTTCGGACGAGAGCTTGTGCTCTCAAAACTAAATCCTATCTATTCTCTTCCAATAAACCTGACCGCTCCTTGGTTAAGTCCTCGACCGATTAGTAATGGTCCGCTCCATGCCTCACGGCACTTCCACTTCCATCCTATCTACCTCATCATCTCTGAGGGGTCTTACTTTCCCGAAGGAAATGGGAAATCTCATCTCGAGGCGAGTTTCACACTTAGATGCTTTCAGCGTTTATCTCGTCCATACATAGCTAC
>NZ_CP027805.1:0-182500 GCF_003072625.1 Limosilactobacillus reuteri | reverse complement strand
GGAATCGATGTTTCTTTCTCTTCCTACAGCTACTAAGATGTTTCAGTTCACTGCGTCTACCTCTTGCTAGCTATGTATTCACTAGTCAAGTAATCAGCGACTAAGCTGATTGGGTTCCCCCATTCGGAAATCTCCGGATTAAAGCGTACTTACCGCTCCCCGAAGCATATCGGTGTTAGTCCCGTCCTTCATCGGCTCCTAGTACCAAGGCATTCACCATGCGCCCTTCATAACTTAACCTAAACAATCAAAGATTGTCTGATTAATTGAGTTAGCGATTATAATTCGTTAATTAAAACTCAAATAACGCGGTGTTCTCGGTTTATTGTTTTGTTAATAAAGAAATTAGATAGTATTTAGTTTTCAAAGTACAAGCTCTGAGGGTAAACCCCTCAAAACTAAACAAAGTTTCTTCGATGTGTAGGTTCCGTTTTATTCCTTAGAAAGGAGGTGATCCAGCCGCAGGTTCTCCTACGGCTACCTTGTTACGACTTCACCCCAGTCATCTGTCCCGCCTTAGGCGGCTCCCTCCATAAAGGTTAGGCCACCGACTTTGGGCGTTACAAACTTCCATGGTGTGACGGGCGGTGTGTACAAGGCCCGGGAACGTATTCACCGCGGCATGCTGATCCGCGATTACTAGCGATTCCGACTTCGTGTAGGCGAGTTGCAGCCTACAGTCCGAACTGAGAACGGCTTTAAGAGATTAGCTTACTCTCGCGAGCTTGCGACTCGTTGTACCGTCCATTGTAGCACGTGTGTAGCCCAGGTCATAAGGGGCATGATGATCTGACGTCGTCCCCACCTTCCTCCGGTTTGTCACCGGCAGTCTCACTAGAGTGCCCAACTTAATGCTGGCAACTAGTAACAAGGGTTGCGCTCGTTGCGGGACTTAACCCAACATCTCACGACACGAGCTGACGACGACCATGCACCACCTGTCATTGCGTCCCCGAAGGGAACGCCTTATCTCTAAGGTTAGCGCAAGATGTCAAGACCTGGTAAGGTTCTTCGCGTAGCTTCGAATTAAACCACATGCTCCACCGCTTGTGCGGGCCCCCGTCAATTCCTTTGAGTTTCAACCTTGCGGTCGTACTCCCCAGGCGGAGTGCTTAATGCGTTAGCTCCGGCACTGAAGGGCGGAAACCCTCCAACACCTAGCACTCATCGTTTACGGCATGGACTACCAGGGTATCTAATCCTGTTCGCTACCCATGCTTTCGAGCCTCAGCGTCAGTTGCAGACCAGACAGCCGCCTTCGCCACTGGTGTTCTTCCATATATCTACGCATTCCACCGCTACACATGGAGTTCCACTGTCCTCTTCTGCACTCAAGTTGCCCGGTTTCCGATGCACTTCTTCGGTTAAGCCGAAGGCTTTCACATCAGACCTAAGCAACCGCCTGCGCTCGCTTTACGCCCAATAAATCCGGATAACGCTTGCCACCTACGTATTACCGCGGCTGCTGGCACGTAGTTAGCCGTGACTTTCTGGTTGGATACCGTCACTGCGTGAACAGTTACTCTCACGCACGTTCTTCTCCAACAACAGAGCTTTACGAGCCGAAACCCTTCTTCACTCACGCGGTGTTGCTCCATCAGGCTTGCGCCCATTGTGGAAGATTCCCTACTGCTGCCTCCCGTAGGAGTATGGACCGTGTCTCAGTTCCATTGTGGCCGATCAGTCTCTCAACTCGGCTATGCATCATCGCCTTGGTAAGCCGTTACCTTACCAACTAGCTAATGCACCGCAGGTCCATCCCAGAGTGATAGCCAAAGCCATCTTTCAAACAAAAGCCATGTGGCTTTTGTTGTTATGCGGTATTAGCATCTGTTTCCAAATGTTATCCCCCGCTCTGGGGCAGGTTACCTACGTGTTACTCACCCGTCCGCCACTCACTAGTGATCCAACATCAATCAGGTGCAAGCACCATCAATCAGTTGGGCCAGTGCGTACGACTTGCATGTATTAGGCACACCGCCGGCGTTCATCCTGAGCCAGGATCAAACTCTCATATAAAATATATAAGAACCTGAATAGCTCTCAATTATCTTTGTTATTAAGCGAATTGACTTCGCAAATGTTTTACTTCAAATCACATTGTGATTGAAGACCCTACACATTTGATTCGTCGAAACTTTGTTCAGTTTTCAAAGGTCTACCTGTTGGCTGACCAAGCGGCCAATCAACATATTTATTATAACATGTATCAGATTAGCTTGTCAAGAAGAAATTTTAATTGATTTTTAATTTCTTTTGATTGATAGCTCAATCAGCAACTTTATTAATATATCATGTTGTCAATCAGATGTCAACAATTATTTTTAACTTTTTTGTTAAACCATCTCAACAGCACTTAACTGTTTCGACAACGATAATTACTATACATGGATTTCATTCTTTCGTCAACACCTTTTTTCAACTTTTTGAATTTATTTTTTAAAATTTAACTTTTTTATTTTTTGAATAAGTAAAATTTGTTTTTTGCATTTAAAAATAAAAAATACGCCCTTAAATTATCTTTTAAGAACGTATTTACTAACAATTGGTCTAGTTTATTTTACGCGAGCTAAGTAATAGTGCTTCTTACCCTTTCGGATAATTACAAACTTACCATCAAAATGCGCTTGGGGATCAATCTCCGCATCAACATCATCAACTTTTTCCCCATTAATCCTGATAGCCCCACTCGATACATCTTGCCGAGCTTGGCGACGTGAAGGTTCAATACCATTATCGGTTAACCAAATAACAATGTTTTCTTTCTTATTTTCTACATCTACTGAAGGCATATTCTTAAAGCCTTGTTCTATTTCTGCCACAGAAAGGTCTGCAACATCCCCAGAGAACAATGCTTTACTAATCCGTTCTGCTTCTTCAACTGCTTCTTGACCATGAACAAATTTAGTTACTTCTTGGGCTAAGCGACGTTGAGCTTCCCGCTTCCATGGTTCTTTCTCAACTTTTTCCGCTAAATCATCAATTTCTTCTTTTGATAAGAATGTAAAGTACTTCAAGTATTTAATAACGTCACGGTCATCTTGGTTAATCCAGAATTGATAAAATTCGTATGGAGAAGTCTTTTCTGGGTCAAGCCAAATTGCACCACCCGCGGTCTTTCCAAATTTAGTTCCATCAGCTTTGAGCATTAATGGAATGGTAAGTCCGTAAACCTTAGTATCTGGTCCTTCAACCTTATGAATCAAATCAATTCCGGCAGTAATGTTACCCCATTGATCGGAGCCACCAATCTGTAATTGCACGTCGTTATGCCGATAAAGATGAAGGAAATCGACTGATTGAAGAATTTGGTAAGTGAACTCAGTAAATGAAATACCAGCATCTAACCTGCTTGCTACTACTTCCTTATTTAACATAGTGTTGATATTAAATAGTTTACCGTAGTCACGAAGAAAGTCTAACAAGCTGAACTTTGATAACCATTCATAGTTATTTACAATCGTGAAGTTTTCAGTGCCGAACAACTTCTTCATTTGAGCAGTTAATGCTTCTTCGTTGTGGTGAACTTGATCCATTGTTTGAAGCTGCCGTTCTGACTTTCGACCGGATGGATCACCAATTGCACCAGTTCCTCCCCCAATAATAATTACTGGGTGGTGGCCAGCTAATTGGAATCGTTTCAAAATCATAAATGGAATTAAGTGTCCAATATGAAGACTATCCCCTGTTGGATCCGTTCCACAGTAAAGAGCAATTTTATCTTCTGATGTTAATTTGCGTAGGCCTTCTTCGTCTGTAACTTGGTTAATAGCCCCACGCCATTCTAGTTCATTAAGAATATCCATGTTTACCTCCATAATTTCTCGGATACAAAAAATCCCCAACTTCAAATAATGAAGTCAGAGACGATTTACCGCGTTACCACCTTGATTTGCAGCTAGATAGCTACCACTCTAGTCGATAACGAGACGATCCGTTCAAATACTGAAAGACTCCGTAAGTGTAATTCGTATAACGGCATTGGCAAAGTTTACAGTTACCACTTGCTTCCTAAATGTCCAACCGCTTACTACTAAGATTACTTCTTCATCTTTGGTTATTGCCGTCATTGTACATGGAATTAACGATTACTGTCAAGAAGTATTTAAGATTCAAAAAAGCTGAAGAGATTTTGTTACCCTTCAGCCTCGTTTTTCACTATTCATCTTTTTTTGCTTCGTGCTTCTTCTCATCATCGTGCTTAACAGTTGGTGATGGTTGTTTTTGGGGCTGCTTTTCTACATATACTTCATGAACATAAGCTTCACCGGTTAATTCGGCTACTGGCTTAAAAGTATCTTTAAAGAGAACATCCATTTCCATTCCAGCTCGAGCCTTGTTGTAGTACAAAGCAAGAATTGCATATACCACTGGAAGGTAGCAGGAAATACCAACAATCACTAAGACGATTCCGATATAAGTAAGGACATAGGTTGCCGTATAAACGCCGTAAAATGCCAATCCACCAAAAATTAAGGTCCAGATAAACATTGGAAGGAATTCTAAGACAAACAGAATTGCAAAGTAGTTCCACTTTCGACCAGTCATGAACCGCCGACTAGCAGTTAAAGCATAGCGCATTGATTGACCAAGGAATTGCGGCTGTTTTTCACGATAAAGGAAGTATGATTGAGAATATTCAATACTCTTCCACAATACAACAATATCGTTAAGGATGCGAATTGCCCACCCCGTATAAACAGCGGCTACTCCGGATAGATGTGGCAAGAGTAATGCGTTAACGATGTTGAGGGGTAAACTCCATAAGAAAGTAAACAATCCAATGTAAAGAATAATCCGCCATATTTGGTTTTTTCGCAAGTGCTTATAGTGCATCCAGATTGAGCCAGCACTAACTGGTTGTTCTGGATGAGCCATCTTATCCTGATATGTATATTGGGTAGCAACTGCAAAGAAAGTATAGAAGAAGGCTAACGCAGCAATAATTGCGACAATCCCTACAATTTCTAATAATGAGAACAAGATTGCAACCGGGGAAGCCATCCCGTACATTACCATCATCATCGTCATACTCAATGAGGCAGCAATATTTGAATTAAGGAGTGCTAAGATCGCTGCTAAAGCAATAAAAATAATTGATACCCCTGCAACTGGCCACATTGCCTTTAAATAGTTAGGCTTTACCAGTTCCTTCAATGAAGCAAAAAATTCCTTCATCGGGAGTGTTCGTTGTTTTTCCATTTTCATTTAAATTCTCTCCACCTTATTAGATTCTGATGTTAATCATACCACAACTCACTATAAGCTCAATTTATTCATCAATATCTTCAACATTTCTTCAAAAAAAGCTACAAAAAAGAGGCGTTAGAAATCTAACTTTCCCGCCTCTTCAAATTTAATACTGTAAGTTTATTTTAGTACTTTTCCTTGCTTAATACGTTAAGCTTGTCATCGAAGTCGTAAACAACTGGTTGACCAGTAGCCATTTCAAGGTTCATGATGTCTTCATCAGAAATGTTTTCGATGTACTTGCTCAATGCACGAAGAGAGTTACCGTGGGCAGCGATGATAACGTTCTTGTTGTCCAAAAGCTTTGGCGCAATTTCATCTTGCCATAATGGAATAACACGTTCCAAAGTAACCTTTAAGTTTTCACCACCAGGAATAGCACGTGGGTCTAAGCTAGCGTAACGACGATCCTTTGCAGCAGAACCTTCATCGTCAGCACTTAGCAATGGAGGTAATACATCGTATGAACGACGCCAAATGTGAACTTGTTCGTCACCGTACTTTTCAGCGGCCCTTTGCTTGTTGTGGCCTTGAAGTGCACCATAGTGACGTTCGTTTAAACGCCAAGTCTTGTATTCAGGGATCCATAATTGGTCACATTCTTCAAGAGCATAGTGCAAAGTCTTGATAGCACGCTTCAAAACAGAAGTGTATGCGTAGTCAAATTCAATGCCGTGTTCCTTAAGGGCTTTACCAGCATTCTTTGCTTGTCCAACACCCTTTTCACTTAAATCAACGTCAACCCAACCAGTAAATTGGTTAGATAAGTTCCATTCACTTTGACCGTGACGAATTAATACTAATTTAGCCATGTTCAATTGACCTCTTTCTTCTTAAAATCGCTATAAACAGCATTACCATATTATTTTAATCCATTCCCCTGCAAATGCCAATAGTGATGAAGAAATTATTGCAGTCCAGCTTTTGCACCAATATCATGACGATAAAAACATTCAGGTTCATCAAGCTGGCGCAAGTAGCCATAAACGTGATCGCGGGCTTTTTGAAGAGAATCATCTTTCCCGATCACCATTAGTAAACGTCCACCTGCACCTTTTAAGTCATTAATTGTTCCAGCAACATTTGCATAATCAATAGTAACATTAGGATCAACCGGAAATGTTCCCAGCCTTTGTCCATGGATTGGCTTAGTTGGATATCCTTTTGATGCCAAGACAACACCAAAACAAGCATCTTCATTTTCTTCAACTTCTGGTAATGGTCGATCATTAATTGCTGCATCTACAAGTTCAAACAAGTCGGTTTTCATGCGGGGCAAAATCACTTGGGTCTCTGGATCACCTAGACGACCATTATATTCAATTACTTTTGGACCATCATCAGTCAAAATAAGGCCAATATATAAAATGCCATGGTAGTGATACTCGCCAGCCACCAAACCATCAACTGTTGGCTTAAGTACTTCCTCAATCATCTGTTGACGAACAGCTGAGGAAAGTTGTGGCAAGGGACTATAAGCCCCCATCCCCCCAGTATTAGGACCTTTATCGTCATCAAATGCTCGTTTGTGGTCTTGAGCCATGGGCAAAATTCGATAGTGACCATTACTAATTAAAACAAACATTGAATATTCAGGACCTGATAGACATTCTTCAATCACAAGGCGCGCCTGACCATTGACAAATATTTCTTTGATTGTCTTAATTGCTTCTGCACGATCTTTTGCAATGACAACCCCTTTTCCTCCAGCTAAACCATTTTCTTTAATTACTACCGGAAAGCCAAATTGCCCAACGTTATTAATCGCTGCTGTTTGATCCCGATGTGTCGCATGGCGGGCAGTGGGAACGTGATAATTATTCATAAAATTAAGGGCATAGTCTTTCGAACCTTCTAATTGGGCAGCCCGCGCATCAGGACCAAAAACCTTTAATCCAGCGGCCTTAAATTCATCAACAATCCCATCAACCAAACAATCCTCAGGGCCCACGAATGTCCACGCGACATTATGTTCTTTAGCAAATTGAATTAACTTAGCAAAGTCAGTTTCCGCAATTGCAATGGGAACTACTCCTACAGTCGACATCCCCACGTTGCCTGGCGCACAATAAACTTGCTTAACACGGGGACTTTCTTGTAATTTTTTCGCCACGGCAAATTCACGACCGCCTTCACCTACAACTAATACGTTGACCTGCTTTTCCATGATACCCTCCTAGCTTTAATGGCGGAAATGACGAATGCCTGTTGTGACCATTGCAATTCCGTACTTATTTGCCATCTCAATTGATTCTTGATCGCGAATTGATCCCCCTGGCTGAACAATCGCCTTAATGCCATTTTGACCCGCATATTCAACACAATCACCAAATGGGAAGAAAGCATCCGATGCCATCACTGTCCGATCATCAATCGCCTCGCCAGCATGTTTTACGGCAATTTTCAATGAATCAATTCGGTTAGGTTGACCTTCTCCTACCCCTAATGTCCGCTCATCATTTGCTAAGACAATCGCATTTGATTTGGCATGCTTAACTGCTTTCCAGGCAAACATTAATGTCTTAAGTTGTTCCTCTGTTGGTTGCTTTTCAGTAACACATTGCCAGTCGTGGTAATCTTCCTTAAGCGTGTCTTGTTCTTGCAATAGCATTCCACCCATCACTGAAACAACTTCATGTTTAGTTGGTTCATCCTGCTTACTGAAGTCCAGACTCAGTAAGCGAATATTTTTCTTCTTTGCCAACAACTCAAATGCATCATCGTCAAAGCCGGGCGCAATGACAATTTCTAAAAAGATTTTGTGCATTTTCTCGGCGGTAGCTAAATCAACTTGGCGATTAAGAGCAATCACTCCCCCAAAGATGGAAACAGGGTCAGCTTCATAGGCACGATCCCAGGCTTGAAACAAACTATCCCCTCGACCAATACCACATGGGTTCATATGTTTCATCGCTACAACTGTTGGTTCATCAAATTCGCGAATGCACCGTAATGCTTCATCAGCATCCTTAATATTATTGTAGGAAAGCTTCTTACCATGTAATTGTTCAGCCTGTAAAACTGAAAAGGCCTTAGGAAGCGCGTCTTCATATAACCAAGCCTTTTGGTGACTATTTTCACCATAACGCATTGTTTCTTTTAAATCCCAGCTTAAAGTTAATTTTTCTGGGTCTTCAAGCCCTGTTTGTTTTGTAAGGTATTGAGAGATGAGGGAATCATAGGCTGCCGTATGACGAAAGGCTTTTGCTGCTAAACGTGCTCGGGTTGCTAATGATGTTTCACCATCTTCTTTGATCTGGGCTAAGACTTCATCGTAATCAGCTTGATCCACCACAATTGTTACATCATGATAGTTTTTAGCAGCTGAGCGGACCATGCTAGGACCACCAATATCAATGTTTTCAATTGCATCAGCTAATTCTACTCCCGGCTTTTCGATTGTTTCTTTAAATGGATAAAGGTTAACACAGACTAAATCGATTGGCGTAATATTAAGCTTTTCAAGGGTCGCCATGTGTTCTGGTAAGTCCCGGCGAGCCAATAGTCCCCCATGGACGTATGGGTTAAGGGTCTTCACGCGGCCATCAAGAATTTCTGGAAAATGAGTAACATCCTCAATCCCAATCGTTTCAATTCCCACTTCATCTAAAACCTTCCTCGTCCCACCAGTCGAGATAATTTCAAAACCATTTTCAACTAATCCTTTAACGAATGGGACCAGTTTCTGCTTATCAGAAACGCTTACTAATGCTCTTTTCATAATTTAATGTTGCTCCTTTTCTAATGACTGCTTTAGTGCTTCAGGATATAACCGGTGCTCAGTTTCATGAACCCGTGCTTCTAAGGTTTCAATAGTATCCGTTGGTAAAATCGGGACGTGTTCCTGGGCGATAATTGGGCCGGAATCGAGTCCCGCATCAATATAATGTACGGTGACGCCTGTCTGTGCTTGTTGATCAGCAAATGCCCGTTCAATCGAATGCAGTCCCGGATATTCTGGCAACCATGCTGGATGAAGGTTAATAATTCGGTGAGCATAATGATCCAAAATAGTGGGACCAATTACTCGTAAATAACCAGCAAGGGCAATAAAGTCAATTTGATACTTTTTCAACACTCCCAATAATTTTTCCTCGTATTCCTGTTTTCCCCCACAAGATTTGACCGTAAAGCTTTCTGCCGGAATCCCCAGTCGGGCAGCTCTTTTCATTACCGGAGCATCTGGATGATTACAGAATAATAATGCTAATTCACCAGGAAGATCATTATTTTTGAAGTGCTGTGCTAAGACTTCAAAATTCGTTCCGTTTCCTGATGCTAAAATTGCGACTCTCATTTACAACCCTCGCTTGATAACAATCTTTTTTGTATCTGGTAAACAATGACGAAGATAACCAATTTGATAACTTGTCATGTTTTTATTTGATAGTATCTCTTGAACTTGCGCTACTTGATCTGGTGCTACTGCTAAGACCATTCCTATCCCCATGTTAAATGCTTCGAAACAATCCTCCTTAGTAAGGCCTCCTAGCACCCGCAAATAGTAAAAGACCGGAAGCTGTGGCCAACGACTAGAATCAATCACCGCTTGCAAGTTATCTCCTAACATCCGAGGAACATTTTCAATCAATCCTCCACCAGTAATATGGCTAATCCCATGAACCAATTTGCGATGGACCAATGGCAAGACCGCTTGAACATAAATCCTAGTAGGAGTCAGGATCGTTTCTCCTACCGTCTTTCCTCTCAATGCTTCTGGGCAATCAGTTAATTTGACGTGATTATTCTTAAATAAGATCTGCCGGACAAGGGAAAAGCCATTGGAATGCAAGCCACTTGATGGGAGGCCAAGTAAAATATCACCTTTTTGCGGTCCAGCAGCGGTAAGAAGTTCTTCTTTTTCTGCTATCCCTGTTACTGTTCCTGCCAGGTCATACTCATTGGCTGCATACATATCTGGCATTTCTGCTGTTTCTCCACCAATTAAAGCGGCTCCAGCTTCTCGGCAACCAGTCGCTACTCCGCTAACAATCGCTGCCATCTTAGCAGGATCATTATGGCCGGTCGCAATGTAGTCGAGAAATGTTATTGGTTCCGCCCCTTGCGCCAGGACATCATTAACGCACATTGCGACAACATCGATCCCGATTGTATCGTGCTTATTCATTTGTTGAGCAATTAAGAGTTTCGTACCTACACCGTCAGTACCAGAGACAAGAACCGGATGCTGCACCTGTAATTTTTCTAAGTCAAACATCCCCCCAAAGCTGCCAATTCCCCCAATCACACCTGGGCGATCAGTTGATTTGACTGCATCTTTAATACGGTGAACAAGTTCGTACCCGGCATTTACATCTACCCCTGCATCTTGATAACGACTCATCCTCTTACCCCTTTCTTGCTAATCGCTCTTGTTCGCTTAACGACTTTAAGTACCCTTCTTCATAATCATAAAGTGGCGTTGGGTACTTCCCATCAAAATAAGCCACGGTAAGTCCACCATTAGGAGCATCTCCTGCATCTGGTACGTTAATTGCTTTGATTAGACTATCAATACTCAAAAAATTAAGAGAATCTGCACCAATTAACTGCCGCATTTCTTCAATGGAGTAATGAGCAGCCATCAGTTCTGAACGCGTTGATACGTCAATCCCATAGAAACACGGAAACTTAAATGGTGGTGAGGAGATAAGCATATGAACTTCTTTAGCCCCAGCTTTTTTTAGCATTTGGACGATCTGCTTAGAAGTTGTTCCACGCACAATCGAATCGTCGACTACTACCACTATTTTTCCTTTTACAACTCCGCGGACAGCTGACAGTTTCATATGAACGCCTAACTCCCGTAACTCTTGAGTTGGTTGAATAAACGTTCGCGCAACGTATTGGCTCTTTATTAACCCCATTTCATATGGAAGGCCACTTTCTTCAGCATATCCACTAGCAGCAGACAAAGATGAGTTAGGTACTCCAATCACCATATCAGCATCAACCGGATGTTCCTTTGCTAATAACTTTCCCATTCGCTTCCGAGCATTATGTACCGTTACCCCATGAATAATAGAATCAGGACGGGCAAAATAGATATACTCCATTGAGCAAATTGCCAGCTGGGTTTGGGTAGTGTAATGGTCAATATGTAACCCATTTTTATCAATAACTATTAATTCTCCTGGCAAAACATCACGCACAAATTGAGCATTAATAATGTCTAAAGCACAAGTCTCACTAGCAACAACATAAACACCATTTTCTAACCTTCCAATACATAAAGGACGAATCCCATTAGGATCTAAAGACGCAATCAACCGATCTTTTTGCAGTAATAGGTAGGCAAATCCACCATGAACAAGGTTGAGGCTTTTCTTCAAAGCAGGAATAAAACCTTCATTAATATATTTCCGGATAAGGTGAATTAAAATTTCCGTATCAGAATCTGACTGGAAAACCGCCCCTTCATTTTCCAATTCACGACGAAGGGTAACAGCATTAGTTAAATTACCATTGTGGGCGAGTGCAACAGAACCATCATGAAAGTGAAAAAGGAAGGGTTGAACATTAGCAATCGAGTTATGTCCACTTGTCCCATAGCGCACATGGCCAATCGCAGCGTTTCCTTTTAATCGTTTAAGCTCAGCCGGATCAGCAAACACTTTTGCCAACAATCCTCGGTCACGGTGCTGATAAAGTTCCGTTCCATCAGTTGAGACAATGCCGGCTCCTTCTTGGCCGCGATGTTGAAGAGTATGCAGGCCGTAATAGGTTAATTGACTAGCGTTAGCCGCATCAAAAACCCCAAAGACCCCACATTCTTCATTTAATCCTTTGATTTCAGTTGGCACGGAATTGCCTCCTCCCATGTTTTTTGTAATTGTGCAACACTTTCATTGAGTTCACCATTTGCCAGTTTAACCATTAACCAGTGGCTATTTGTAACTTCTCCAATTAGGTGTGCATCTTTCCCTAATGCCTGTTCGAATTCGATTGCCTTTTCAGGAGCAACCGTCACGATAAATCTTCCAGGAGTCTCACTAAACAGGCGAGCCGCGGGCTGATCAGCAAGGTCAATTTTTAATCCTAAATCAGTTTTGAAGACCGTTTCTGCTAAAGCTACTCCGAGGCCACCTTCACTCAAATCATGTGCACTGGAAACAAGGCCGTTCTCCATCGTCGTCAGTAACTGCCGCATATATTGATGAACATGGTGAAGGTCAAATGACTTAACAATTCCGCTAATATCGCCGATCATCATTTTTTGCAACTCAGACCCCGCATAATCATCACGAGTTTGACCCACTAGATAAACCTTATCTCCCGGGTGTTGGACAAACGAAGAAATTACGCGATCAATATTTTTAATTAGACCAACCATTCCAACCATCGGCGTCGGATGAATTGCTTGCCCATTGTTTTCGTTATATAAAGAAACATTCCCAGAAATAACGGGGGTATTAAATTCACGGCAAGCATCAGCCATCCCTTGGACAGATTGATGAAGTTCCCAGAAAATTTCTGGATCAGTTGGGTCACCATAATTTAAGCAGTCAGTAATTGCTAATGGTTCGGCGCCACTGGCAATTATGTTGGCAGCCGCTTCAACTAAGGCAATTTGTCCACCAACTTCTGGACTAAGGTAAACAAACCGACCGTTCCCATCAGTTGTCATCGCTACCCCTTTATGTGTTCCACGAATCCGCAGAACTCCAGCATCACTTCCTGGACCAGCCACTGTGTTTGTCCGTACTTGAGAATCATATTGCTGATAAAGACTACTTTTATCCGCAATCGTTGACTGAGCAAGCAAAGCAGTTAAAACTTCAGCAGCGTTATCAATAATTGGAATCCACTTTGGCTGCTGTTCGGCTAATTCAATCCGCGTAGGCTTTTTTTCTAGACTTTCTTCTTCTAGTACGTCATCCGTCAAACTCGACACTGGAATATGACATACTTCTTCACCATCATGAAAGAGAACATAATCATGACCCGCAGTAATCCGGCCAATTGTGACCTCTTCAAGATCGTAAAAATCAAAAATCTTTTTAACATCTTCTTCATGGCCTTTTTTTACGCAAAGGAGCATCCGTTCTTGGGATTCACTAAGCATAATTTCATAAGCCGACATCCCGGGTTCACGTTGCGGAACAAGATCCAAATTTAGCTCCATTCCACTTTTACCTTCGGAAGCCATTTCTGCACTGGAAGAAACAATTCCCGCTGCCCCCATATCCTGGATTCCTACTAACCAGTCAGGATGATTTCTAATAAGATCAAGGCAAGCTTCTAATAAGAGTTTTTCCATAAAAGGATTACCAACTTGAACTGCCGAACGTTGCGTCACATTTTCATCATTAAAGTCTGCTGAAGCAAAGGTAGCACCATGAATTCCATCACGGCCAGTTTTAGCACCGACATACATCACTGCATTTCCAATTCCGGCAGCGCGACCCTGCTGGATATCTTTTTGGTCCATTAAGCCAACGCTCATTGCATTACATAGAATATTACCCTGGTAGCATGGATCAAATGTTGTTTCACCTGCAATTGTAGGAATTCCCATACAATTACCGTAATCCCCAATCCCCCGAACAGTATTAGTTACTTTCATCCGCGTTGTTGAATTATCTAATTCCCCGAAATGGAGGGAATCAAGGGAAGCGATTGGTCGTGCCCCCATGCTGAAAATGTCTCGCAGGATCCCACCGACACCGGTTGCCGCTCCTTGATAAGGTTCAACAGTTGTCGGATGATTGTGGCTCTCAGCTTTGAATACCACTGCTTGTCCATCATCAATATCTACAACCCCCGCTCCTTCTCCTGGGCCCTGTAATACTCGTTCATTTTTGTTGGGGAAGATACGCAGTACTGACTTTGACTTCTTATATGAACAGTGCTCACTCCACATCGCGGAAAATAAACCAGTTTCAGTATAGTTTGGTAATCGCCCTAAAAGCTGGGTACGAATGTAATCGTATTCTGCTTCAGTCAAGCTCCAATCTAAGTACGGTTTCTTTTCTTTAATCTCTTCTGGGGTCATTGCTTGCTTCATTAACTATGCCTCCACTTTAATTCTGCCGTTTGCTAACAAGGACTCAAATAACCGTAAGCCATCCATACTACCAAGAATAGTCTCTACTGCTCGTTCAGGATGGGGCATCATGCCTAAGACATTTCCCTGCTTATTGGTGATTCCAGCAATGTTGTGTAAACTGCCATTGGGATTTTCAGTCGCGTAACGAAAAACAACTTGATTATTTGCTTCAAGTTCATCTAGTGTTTTTTCATCCGCATAATAACTACCATCGGCATGCGCAATTGGTAATGCGATTCGTTCGTGATCCTGGTAATGACTAGTAAAAAGAGTTTGCGAGTTCACTACTTCTAAAGGAACGGTTTTACAAACAAAGCGTTGGTTATCATTGCGTTTGAGTCCACCTGGCAAAAGACCTGCTTCTGTCAAAATTTGAAATCCGTTGCACGTTCCAAAGACCGGTTTTCCCTCATTGGCCATTTTGATTATTGCAGGCATGATATTGGTGAACCGAGCAATTGCACCAGCTCGTAGATAATCACCATAAGAAAATCCACCTGGTAACATCACAGCATCAAAACCGGCTAAACTTTTTTGCTGGTGAGAAACATATTCCACGTCTGCATGGCAAACGGAATGAAGGGCTTCATATAAATCCACATCGCAATTGGATCCCGGAAAAACAACCACCGCAATTTTCATCTAGGCTTCCTCCATAACTTGGTATGTATAAGTTTCCATGTTGAAGTTAACAAGGAGCTGATCAGCAATTTCTTTTACTGCCGTCGCTACCTCATCCTCATTTGTATCCAAGGTAACGTCAAAGAATTTTCCGACTTTAACAGTTTTTACTTCATCATGACCTAGAGAATGGATTGCGTCTTTAATGGTTTCTCCCTGCGGATCAAAGACCGATTGCTTATATGTTGCGAAAATCCGAACATTAACCATTTATGCTTCCTCCTTAATCACTGCTTCTAACCTTTCCAATACCTCATCATATGTTTGGGTTAAATCAGCAAGTTTGCGCCGATATACGTCTTTATCCATATGTTGCTTAGTTGTCAGATCCCATAACCGACAGTTATCTGGCGAAAATTCATCTGCAAGAATGATCTTGCCATCACTTAAACGGCCAAATTCGAGTTTGAAGTCAACCAGTTGTAAATTAGCTTGGGCAAATAATGGTTTAAGTAAGTTATTGACCTTCCGACAGATCCCCCACATTTGTGCAAGCTCCTCTTTGCTGGCAATTTTAAGAGCAATCGTTGCGGACTCATTGATAAATGGGTCATTAAGTTCATCACTTTTATAGAACGTTTCCTCAACTGGTGAAGGAAGCTCTTCCCCTTCTGAAAGTCCATACCGACTCGCAAAATGCCCAGCAATTACATTTCGCGTTACAAATTCAAGCGGAAACATCTCACATTTTTTTACCAGGTCTTCATTAGTTGATAGTTTCTTAATAAAGTGGGTCTCAATTCCCTGCTTCATTAAGTAAGCAAAAACGAGTGAAGAAATAGCATTAGCAGCCCCACCCTTACCGGTAAAGTGATCCTTCTTTTTTCCGTTGAAGGCGGTAGCTTGATCCAGATAAACTACCCGTAAAACTGCTGGATCCTCTGTTTGCCACATCTGCTTTGCCTTGCCGGTATACAATAACTTCTCCATTTATGGAACTTCCTTTCAACAAAAATGCGAACAATAATCACAATAAACGAAATTTAATTCGATATTCTATGACAACAATATACTCTCCCCTTTTCCATTTTGTCAACACAAATTACGATATTTATTCTATTATTTCACCCGATAGTTCGTATTTTGATAAACGAAGCATAATAAAAAAGGCTAGACAAACTTCTTTGTTCGTCTAGCCCCTTAAACTAGCTTAAATTAGTCTAAGCCTAATCGCTTATAAATATCATCAACATGGCGGAGGTGCCAGTGGTAATCAAAGGCATCGTCAAGATCTTCTTTAGTTAATTGCTTTTGAATTGTTGGGTCATCCTCCAATAGTGGGCGGAATGGAATCTGTTCTGCCCAGCACTTAGCGGTATATGGTTGAATCAAATCATAAGCTGCTTCTCGCGTCATCCCACTGTTAACCAACTTCAAAAGAACCCGACCACTGTAAATCAAGCCTAATGTCTTATCCATATTCTTCTTCATTGTCTCAGGGAATACATCAAGATTCTTTAAGATTCGTCCAAACCGCCGCAACATGTAATCAAGTAATGAAGTGGCATCTGGTAAAATCATTCGTTCTGCACTTGAATGAGAAATATCCCGTTCATGCCAAAGTGAAACATCTTCATAAGCTGGGACCATAAAGCCACGAAGCATCCGTGCACAACCTGTAATGTTTTCTGAGCCAATTGGATTACGTTTATGTGGCATAGCAGAAGATCCTTTTTGTCCCTTGGCAAAGTGTTCTTCAACTTCATGGATTTCCGTTCGTTGCAGCGAGCGAATTTCGGTTGCCATTTCTTCCATACTTGTTCCAATAAGCGCAATGGTAGCAATATATTCAGCGTGCAAATCTCGCGGAAGAACTTGTGTGGAGATTTCTTGAGGACGTAAGCCAAGTTTTTTGCAGACATATTCCTCAACAAATGGGTCAATTTCAGCAAAAGTTCCTACTGCACCAGAAATTTTACCCGCTTCGACACCCTTAGCAGCATGTTCAAAACGTTCTTTATTACGCTTCATTTCTGAATACCACCGAGCAGCTTTCAAGCCAAAAGTTGTTGGTTCAGCATGGATACCATGTGTTCGTCCCATACAAACTGTGTACTTATATTTTTCAGCTAATTCTTCAAGGACATCCATAAAGTTATCAATATCTTGACGAAGGATATCGTTCGCCTTTTTTAATCGTAAGCCTTGTGCAGTATCAACTACATCTGTACTCGTCATTCCGTAGTGAACCCACTTTCGTTCAGGCCCCAATGATTTAGAAACATCACGGGTAAAAGCAATCACATCATGATGGGTCACTGCTTCAATCTCTGCAATTCCTTCCACAGAAAACTTGGCATTCTTTTTAATCTTTTCCACATCTTCTGCTGGAATATGGCCAAGCTTACTCCACGCTTCATCAGCAGCAATCTCAACATCTAACCAACATTGGTATTGTGTTTCTAAGCTCCAAATCTTTTTCATCTCTGGACTGGTATAACGATCAATCATCAGTTAAAAATCCTCTCTATTTTTTCTAAATGTATTATCGCACAGAAAAAGCGGTTACGTAAAGCCGAACTTTATGCACCCCAAATTCCTGTATTGTCAATTTCTGCCAAAGTAGCTTCAATATCATCAGTCAAGATTGTAACATGGCCCATTTTCCGGTTATGACGAACTTCTGCTTTCCCATAATCATGAAAATGCCAATTTGCCTTTTTCTGAATCTGTTGTCGGACTCCATTAACATGCTGGCCTAAAGCATTCACCATTATCACTGGCTTTAATAACTCTACTTGTGGGAGTGGCCAGTTACAAATTGCTCGGTTATGGATGGCGAACTGTGAGAAGTTACAAGCTTCAATTGAATAATGACCTGAATTGTGCGGACGAGGAGCAAGTTCGTTAATATAGACCTCCTTATCATCTGTTACAAACATTTCAACCCCTAAAATTCCTCGTAAATTAATCGCTTGGGCAATCTTCACCGCTATTTTTTGCGCCCTTTTTTGTAATTTGGGAGAAATTCTTGCGGGGACAATACTTAAATGCAGAATTTCATCATGGTGAATATTTTCTGAAACAGGAAAAGCCGTTATTTCTCCATCTTCATTACGTCCGACCATTACTGAACATTCGCGGTTAAAAGGAACCCAGCCCTCTAAGATACAGTCGCCAGTGGCTAAAATAGGCGCACACTTATCGAGATCGTCCTTATTACGTAACACTTCTTGCCCGTGTCCGTCATATCCCCCTTCACTAGTTTTCAAAACTGCTGGGTAACCGATTTCCTTTACCGCATCTTTTAATTCAGCCAAAGTATGCACTGCCATGAAAGGTGCTGTTTTTACCCCTGCCTGACGTAAGAAATTCTTTTCCCGTAAACGATTTTTGGTCGTGTAAAGCAAATTAGTTCCCTGGGGAAGATAAACGCGATCCTGCACATCTTCCAAAGCGTTTAAATCAACATTTTCAAATTCGTAGGTTAATACATCCGCTTTATCAGCCAACTTTTCAATCGCTTTAGTATCGTCATAAGGAGCAACGATTTGTTCATCAGCCACCTGCCCAGCTGGACAATGAGGTGTCGGATCTAAAATAACAACCTTCATTCCCGTCTGTTTGGCATCCAATGCCATCATCTGTCCCAATTGGCCACCACCAATAATGCCAATAGTTGAACCTTGTGGAATAAATTTATTCAAGATACTGCCCACTTTCTTTTGCTTGATCATGCATCGCCTGTCGATATTCGATGATTTGTTGTTGGATATGCTTATCTGTGATCCCCAGAATTTGCAATGCTAATAACGCTGCATTTTTAGCGCCTGCTTTTCCAATCGCAGTGGTTGCCACCGGAATTCCCGCTGGCATTTGAACAATTGATAAAAGCGAGTCCATTCCACCGAGAGCTTTCGTCTGTCCTGGGATCCCAATTACTGGCAGGGGGGTATTGGCTGCAATCATTCCTGGAAGATGGGCTGCTCCCCCGGCACACGCAATAATTACTTTAACCCCATTATCAACCGCATTTTGCGCAAACGCGAACATTTCATTTGGCATTCGATGAGCAGAAATCACATTCTTTTCATATGAAACACCAAATTTATCTAAAATATCACAAGTTTCTTTAACAGTTGGCCAATCTGATTTACTGCCCATCACAACACTAATATCACTCATAACAATGCCTCCTCAAATCTGCTTTAAGGATAGCAAATCGTTTTCCGTAATTCAATATAAATTCGAACTTTAAACGTAAAAATTGAAAAATAGTTCGTATAAAACGAGTAAAAAAAATAAGACTGAACTCACATGCGAGTTTTCAGTCCCACCTTCGAAAAAATGGATAGTTAAGCCTTCTATTCAGCATTACCCTCCGATTTGGTAATTCCATCACGTAAAGTTGCCATATCAACTTCACTCGCCCGAAATTCTTTATTATGAATCGGCAGATGTTGTTCCAGGTTATCAAAAATTTCAAAGCTACCTGTTAATTCTGGGGCATCAAAGGCCAGGAGATGCCCAGCAAATTGCCGATCATCGCTAATAAAATGAAGGTGCCAGCCCGCTGCCGTAATCGTGCCAAAAATTTCTGGTGCATAATAACCGATAATGGTCCCAGAAATATTTTCAGCCGTAAACTCAGGTTGATGTTGAGCGACATCGAGTAAAGTCGGGTATGGTTTTTCTTGTTTCGGAGCAATCCGAATTTTGACGTGCTCAAACTCACCACTCAATTGTAAGAATGCAAAAATATTAGCAAGCTCATGTTCTTTAACAAAACCATTATTCAGTTTAGCAAAGTTTACATTCCTTAATGTTATATCCTGTTGTTCAGCAGGAAAATGGACTGAAGCAAATGGCATTGTAGCATCCATATCTGTAATGTGGTTAACTTGACCACTTGAAACGGCCTGGTACACTTCATTATTCAGGATAACAACCTCACCGTCTAATCCAGTAAAAGTCCCAATTCCCATCGAACCATGTTTTAACAAATCACCGACAGTAATTGTGCCATCAAAATTTTCTGCCATCAACGCAGCTAACGTTCCGTGTTCATATAATGTTGTCATAATCTTTGTTCCCCTCTTAGCCAAGTTGTGAATCAATCAAGTTGGCAGCTAATTCTTTATTGTTACTGTAATCAACTGGAACATCTACCACAACCGGGCCATCAATATTAAACGCTTGACTGAGTACCTTAGTAAGGTCAGCCGGCTTATTTACTCGCAGTCCAGTTGCACCAAAACTCTCAGCATACTTAACGATATCAACATTTCCAAATTTAACACCAGCTGCTTGCGAATACTTCATCTCTTCCTGGAACTTAACCATGTCGTAATAACCGCCATCATTCCATACAATCGTTACAACATTGAGATGGTGTTGGACGGCTGTCGCTAATTCCGCCCCAGAGAAGAGGAAGCCTCCATCCCCGCAAACTGCCACTGATTTATGTTCGGGATAAAGCATCGCTGCAACCATCGCCCATGGCAAGCCAACTCCCAGTGTTTGCATCCCGTTACTAATTAACAGGTGTCGTGGTTGGTAGCAACGGAAATGTCGTGCCATCCAGATATAGTGGGAACCCACATCTAGCGCAACGTGCATATCATCAGTAACATTTTCTTGAATTGCATGCACAACCGCTAACGGATGACTGGCATCATTGCTTGCTGGTACTTGAATCCTTTTATCTTGGTCAAGTTCTTGCTTATACTTAGCGAGTTGCTCAGCGGCTGCAACAGGATATTCATACCCCTTTAGTAACTTATCAAGCTCAGTTAAGCTTGTAGTAATATTACCAACTAGTTGCATGATTGGTGTATAGTGGTTATCAATTTGAGCTGGCAAGGTATCAAGGTTTACAATTTGCAGATTCCCCTCCTTGTTCCAGTTCCGCGGTTCATATTCAATCGGATCATAACCAACAGCAATAACAAGGTCGCTTTGTTGAAGGAGCTGATCCCCAGCTTGATTACGAAAAAGACCAATCCGACCAAAGTATGATTGTTGTTCTAAGTCACGTGATACCACTCCAGCCGCTTGATATGTTTCAACAACAGGCAATGAATAATCACTTAATAATTTGCGGAGAGCAGTCGTAATCTCTTCATCCGCGCCCCGTTGACCAACTAAAATAACCGGCATTTTACTATTTTTAATTAGTTCGACTAGTTTTTGTAAGTCGTTTGGATCAGCAGGACCCATCTTAGGTGTTTCATAAATTGGCAATGGCTTTTCAGTTACCTCAGCATCATCAATGTCTTGTGGAAGGCTAACGAAAGTTGCTCCCTTACGCGCATCTTGACTTGCTTCAAATGCATTGGCCATAATTTCTGAAATATTATTAGGGTCTTGAATTTCAGCGCTATATTGCGTAATTGGTGCCATAATTTCAGTTGAAGGCGTGCTTTGGTGGGTTGCACGGTGAAGATCTTTCCGTTGTACTTGTCCCCCAATCGCTAACATTGGATCTCCTTCTGCGTTAGCTGTCATGATCCCAGTTGCTAAATTACCAACTCCTGGGCCAGATGTAGTGATCGCGACCCCTGTTTTTCCGGTTAAGCGACCATAAGCTTGGGCCATAAACGCCGCATTTTGCTCATGCCGGGTAACAATTAATTTAGGTGCATCTTCACTGTCTTGACCATCTAGTCCTTCAAACAAACGATCAATCTTCGCTCCAGGAATACCAAAGACGAGATTAACCCCGTGTTTTCTTAAACTATCAATAACAATATCGGCGCCATGTAATTTCTTTTCCATTATCCATTCTCCTCTACCTAATTAAACTTATAAAACGATATACCTTTACCGTAGTCCTTATTTTATGATTTTGCAAAAAAACGATTAAGTTCACATAGCAGTATATCAACAACTTCAACCCGCTAACCTTGAAAAGTTTGTGAAAAAAGCATTGATGTATGCTATTGCACAATCGATGTTTTGTGTTGGTTATTTAGAATAATCCAGTAATTTTACCATTATCGTCAATCGTCATGTTTACAGCAACTGGTTCTTTAGGGAGGCCTGGCATTGTCATCATATTACCAGCTAAGGCCACGACAAAGCCGGCACCGATCTTTGGTACCAATTCCCGAATATGGAAAGTAAAGTCAGTTGGGGCACCTAGTTGTTTTTGGTCATCTGTAAATGAATACTGGGTCTTAGCAATACATACTGGCAAATTATTCCATCCATACTTAGCAAATCGCTTCAATTGATTTTGTGCTTTACGGCTAAATGATACTTCTTTAGCGCCATAAATCTGCTTAGCAATCTTCTCTAACTTAGTTTGAAGGTCATCAACTTGAACGTCATAGATATGAGTAAATTCACTTGGACTATCAGCAAGTTCGACTACTTTATTAGCCAAATCATGGGTACCTTTACCGCCCTTGGCCCAAGCATCAGTCAAAATCGCTTCAACATTTTGCTTAGCACAATCATCCTTAATCATTTGGATTTCTTTATCGGTATCACTGACAAAATGATTGATTGCAACTACGATTGGTAACCCATATAATTGCATATTCTTAATGTGCCGATTAAGGTTTGCCATACCTTTTTTCAGCGCATCAAGATTTTCTTCATTTAAGTCTGCGAGCTTGGCCCCGCCATTGTATTCTAGCGCCCGGACAGTCGCTACGATGACAATTGCATCTGGATGCTTGCCAAGAACACGTTGTTTAATATCAAGGAATTTTTCCCCACCAAGGTCAGCCCCAAAGCCAGCTTCCGTTACAGTATAGTCAGAAAGGTTAAGAGCAGTTTGCGTCGCCAGAACACTATTACATCCATGCGCAATGTTAGCAAATGGTCCTCCGTGTACAATTGTTGGCGTATGGTCTAAAGTTTGAACAAGGTTAGGCTTTAATGCGTCTTTCAAGATAATTGTAATTGCATCCTGAAAATTAAGCTGACCAACTGTAACCGGTTCTTTATCGTATGTATATCCTACTACAATTCGACTAATCCGTTCTTTCAAGTCATGAAGACTAGTTGAAAGGCATAAAATTGCCATCAACTCGGAAGCAGCTGTAATATCGAAGCCCGTTTCACGTGGAACACCAGCCATTGGACCGCCAAGACCGGTAACTACATTCCGGAGCGCACGATCGTTAACGTCTTCTACCCGTTTCCAGATAATTCGCCGCGGATCAAGGTTCATTGCATTATCACGCATAATATAGTTATCAATTAAAGCGGCCAAAGTATTATTAGCACTTGTAAGAGCATGCAAGTCACCGGTAAAGTTCAGGTTAATATCTTCCATTGGAACAACCTGACTATATCCACCACCGGTTGCACCACCTTTTATCCCAAAAACGGGACCCATCGATGGTTCACGCATCGCAATCGTCGTCTGATAATTTAACTGATTTAATGCATCCCCTAAGCCAATGAGGACAGTCGACTTTCCTTCACCAGCAGGAGTCGGATTGATGGACGTAACTAAAATTAGTTTATGTTTTTTATCAGGTAACGGCTTTACATTTAAATCAATTTTAGCTTTGTGCTTACCATATTGTTCGATTTTGTCTTCTGAAAGTCCGAGTTTCTCGGCAATTTCTGTAATTGGTTCCAGGGTCGCTTGGTCTGCAATCTCAATGTCTGTCATGAATATCAGCTTCCTTTCTTTAGGCCTATCTTAATTTCATTATACACTAACTCAAGACTTTTTCAGCCATTTTGTAAAATAAGTTCGATTTTCATTAACTTTCTTTAGCTCACACGCAAAAATTGTTCGGATAACAAAAAGTTAAAAATAAATTTCCGCTATGGAATTTTATTTTTAACTTACTTATTTTTTATTCTTTTCGCTCCACGAATTGGTTTTACACCTAATACATCGAGCAAGAAGGTAAAGATTGGTACTCCAACAATCAATCCCCATGTACCAAAAAGATGTTCACCAATCAATAATACAATAAAGGTATAAAAAATTGGGAGATCTGTCCGGCTAGACATAAACTTAGGGTTTAAAACGTAGGCCTCCAGAGTATGAATGATGATGATCATAATGATAATATAGACCACATCGCGAACTCCGCCAACTGAGTAACCGACCATTGCTAATGGAATTGTTGAAATAATTACTCCGGCAACTGGAACCAAACTAAAGATAAATACAATTAACGACAGGGCGAAAATCTGCGGCATTCGCATAAATAATAGGCAAATCGTGGTAATCACCGTGTTGCAAATAGCAATAAAGAATTGGGCCTCTAATACCACCCCAAAAGTGTTAACAAATTTCTTACCAAAATAGTCAATATCTTGGAAGAACCAGCCAAAATCACTATCTAAAAAGCTATGAGAAAATTCATTCATCTGTTTTAATTCAAGTGTATAGAAAAAGCTCAAGATTAAAGACATTACAAATGAAACGGTAATGGCACCAATACTTGTCAACGTACTAACCGCGATCGTTATTCCATGCCGAACCTGGCTCATAATGGTAGCTGTACTTACGTAATGACTGACATAACGATATATCATTGTTGCTTGGTGAGTACTATAGAAATGAACTACTGAATTAACCATTTTAACAACTTGTCGAGACAAAACTGGTAAATAGCGTGTCACTCCTAAATATAAAAGAACAATCAATAACACATAGGTCACAATTACAATTAAACTTGTCGACATTCGTGGTAACCACCGTTGGATGAGTCTTACCCAACTAACAACAAGGTAAGTAAGAATAAACGTAAATAAAATTAAATTCATCATTGATCTCATTAGCCAGAGTACGACAATGATTAATAATAAGACGGTGAATCGCCGTAGTTTTACATTCTCAATAAAATGCTTCCAGGCATTCGTCATTCAATCATCTCCCTATTTTTCTTACTAATTAGCATAGTAGCAAGCTTTCATTTTTTCAGCAATTAGTTTATTGCTTTCTTATGAAATGTTTTTTATAAATTGTCTTGAAACACTTTTATTTTAAGGGTGTTATAATGAATATTATTATTGTAGAAAGAAGGATACGTTTCATGTTAGAAAAGACGTTCTATAAGTCACTACTAAAGCACTCGTTTAACATTCCCGTAAAGATCGTATTTTGGGATGGATCAAGTGTTTTTTATGGTGACGAAACTCCTGAGGTAACTATCACCTTTAACGAAAAAATTCCAATGCGTGATATTACCAAGAACGCCTCAATTGCACTTGGGGAAGCCTACATGGATAAGAAGATCGAGATCCAGGGTAGCATTCAAGAATTGATCGAATCAGCCTATGAAAGTGCTGATAGTTTTATGCGGAGTTCTAAGTTCCGCAAATTTTTGCCTAAACAAGGTCACTCAGAAAAAGAGAGTGAAAATGATGTTCAAAGTCATTATGATGTTGGAAACGACTTTTATAAATTATGGCTTGATGACACGCTAACTTACTCATGTGCTTACTTTACTGATGGCAACCATGATGATCTTACAAAAGCACAAGTTGATAAGGTTCATCACATCTTAAAGAAGCTTGATCCAAAGCCTGGCAAAACATTGCTTGACATCGGATGTGGTTGGGGAACATTAATGTTAACCGCTGCTAAAGAATACGGTTTAAAAGTTACCGGGGTTACTTTAAGCGAAGAACAATACCGCCTTGTTAAGGAACGGATTGAAAAAGAAGGTTTGCAAGACGTTGCCGAAGTTAAACTTATTGATTATCGTGAACTTGGTGACCAAAAGTGGGATTACATTACATCCGTTGGTATGTTTGAACACGTCGGAAAAGAAAATCTGCGTCTTTACTTTAAGGATATCCAAGGTTACCTTGCCGATGATGGGGTTGCCTTGATTCATGGTATTACTCGTCAACAAGGCGGTGCATATAATGGGTGGATTAACAAGTATATCTTCCCTGGCGGCTATGTACCTGGTCTTGAAGAAATGATCGGTCACATCGAAGAAAATCATATGCAAATTGCTGATATTGAAATGCTCCGCCGTCATTATCAACGTACCCTCGAAATTTGGGATATGAACTTTAATGAACATCGTGACCAATTTCTTGATATGATGGGTGAACGTTTTACACGAATGTGGGATCTATATCTTCAAGCATGTGCTGCATCATTTGAATCGGGAAACATTGATGTTATTCAATACTTGATAACTAAGGGTCCATCAGGTAAAAACTTACCAATGACTCGGGATTACATGACAAAATAGAACAACCTAAGATTAGTTCAGGACGAAAAATATCTCGTTCTGGGCTTTTTTGTTACTCTAAAAATAGAGCGTAGAGCTGGTGAGAAATCTTTATTTTCTCCAGATCTTTCACAAACTTATCCTTTGAAGCCCTTTAACATTATTCGTTTTTTGGTTTAAAAATAGGTTGATTTAAATTAAAATGTTCGTTATTATAATGACACATTCGAATGTAACTGTTCTATCACTTTCAGAATTTCAAAGGAGTATATAAATTATGCAAAGTCAATTTTCAACTGTTGAAGAAGCATTAAACCAATTAGTAAATGGTGGTTATATCATCTTAGCCGATAATGAAGATCGTGAAAACGAAGGTGATTTAGTAGCTTTAGGTGAAAATGTCAACGCTGATACTATCTATGAAATGTTGAACGAGGCAAATGGTTTGATGTGTGTACCAGTAAGCGAAGATATTGCTAAGCATTTAGCGTTTAAGCCCATGGTAGAACATAGCACTGACCCACACCAAACACCATTTATGGTTACTACTGATGGTACCTTAGAAGCAACCGGTGTTACTACTGGTGTTTCCGCTTTTGACCGCGCAGCAACGATTCGGCAAATTGCCAAGCCAACTGCACAAGCAGCTGACTTTAATCATCCCGGCCACATTCAACCTCTTTACGCCCAACCTCATGGATTAAGAGATCGAATCGGTCACACCGAAGCAGCTGTTGATCTTGCCTATTTAGCAGGAAAGGCACCAGTTGCTGTTATTATCGAAGTGTTAAAGAGTGACGGCAAGATGGCTCGTCGTGATAATCTGTCAGTCCTCGCTAACCGAGTTCATGTACCATTTATTACAATCAATCAAATTATTGAGTATTTGGACGCAAAGGGAATCGATTATGCCGCTGACCTCGTTAAAGTAAATGCTTAATTAATGTATTCCCTTTCATTTTCGATTACGTTAAAATATAGACATAATTACCTATGAAGGGATGTTTAATCATGGACGGTGCGATTTTTTCGTTTAATAATATCTTTGTTAATACAAATAAGTTATCCTTTACTGCATGGCAACGTTTTGCAATGTATGAATTTGGGATGGGATTACCTGGAAAATTAGCTTCCCAATTCGATAACCTTACTCCTTCGCAAGGGCTCTCCCTAGTCTTAGCACACTTTAATGCTAATCCTGCCCCAAGCGAAAAGGCTTCAATGATTGCAGAATGGCAAAAATTTCTTAACGAAGAAGCGGATAGCCTAAGTGAAAAGGATCAACTTCCAGGAATTAAGCGTCTTTTACTAAATCTCTATGATCATTACGTTAAAATTGCCGTGTTAGATGCTAATGGGGATGTACAAAATGTTCTTAAACAAATTGACCTTGATAATTATGTCGATAGTATCGTTAAGACTAATGATAAAGAAAACCCATATCTAACTGCTGTTAATCAATTAAATCTTATCGGAGCTAATTGCATTGGAGTTGGAACGACAGCTCATGATATTGAAAATATTCACCATATAAATGCAATTGCAATTGGCGTTGGTGATGCTACAACATTAGCAAATGCAGATTATCAAGTAGTACAAGTTGGTGACTTACGCTACCCAATGCTCCAAAAGATTTGGGAAGATAAACAATAAAGAGAAAATAGAGAGGCTGAGAAAAAACTTTTGTTTTTTCTCAGCCTCTCTCCCTATTTCTGTGAATACATGAGACTAACTCTAAGTCATCACAACCACGCATTTTTTCTTATCTATTATTCTTTTACTGATTCACCATTTGGTAGCGAAGTACCGGGAAAGTACCCGTGTTTTTCCTTGCCGTTCGTATCTTTATCAATATTTGACTTAAAAATTTCTTTTAAGGTTGTTGGCAACTTTAAGGAATCAAAGGTAGCAGGATCAACTGCTGTCACAATCTTATCCGCTTGGCCAACATGAATTTTTTTAGCATAGTCAGGTTCTATCAATGCCTCACGCGCAATTCCTACTAAATCAGCTTGTTCAGCGGCTTCTTGCGCATCATCAACAGAAAAGACGCTTCCGCATGTAATTAGCTTAATTTCTGGCGCGAGAACTTCCTTATAAAGTTGCGTATATGTTTTATCTTGTCCAGCAGGATTATTACGAAAACTAAGACTATTAGCAGTCATCCCTGAAATATGAACATAGTCAATATCTTTAGCGTTAAGTTGCTTGATTAACTCTTGATTTTCTTAGTAATCAAAGCCAACTCGATCACCATGAATTTCATTAGGACTAATTCGAATGCCAATAATAAAATCTTTAGGTCCAAATTCATGAACAACTCTCACCACTTCATCGACAATCTCAAGATCAAGGCGCATCCGATTAGTTAAGTCTCCACCATATTCATCAGTCCGGTGATTAGTTAGCTTTGAGAAGAATTGTTGCAATAGGTAATGATTTGCTCCATGAATTTCAACTCCATCGAATCCTGCTTCAATTGCTCGCTTTGTGGCAGCACCATATTCTTTAACTACATCATGAATTTGTTCAGTAGTCATCTCTTGGACTGGATAATCAATTGAAGAATGAGGACTGTGTTGATAATCAAGGTCGCTAGGAGCTAATGGAATACCACCATGGTCATAATAAGTAGCAGCTTCACGCCCACCATGATGTAATTGTAAGATTGCTTTAGCACCATTAGCTTTAATAGCTGCAGCAAGTTTTGTCATTCCTGAAATATAATGATCATTAGACATCCCTAAGTGCCCTTTAAAGGTATGACCATTAGGATGGATATAGGTTGCTTCAACAACAATCATTCCTGCCACTTGTGACCGCCGCCCATAATAATCAATTTGTTCTTGTGTTACTTCTCCATTGGCGGTGCCACTTAAAGTTACCATCGGTGCCATTACCATTCGATCATTTAGTACTGCTCCATGACGTAATGTTACTTTATCCGTTAAATCTCTTTTCATCATTTCTACCCTCTTATTAAGCAATTCACAATCGTAGTTAGATATGTTAACTTATTATTTAGTATAGAAACTTGATTAACAAAAAGTAAGTACGCACTTAAAAGTTCGATAATTACCTTTAAGTAACTATCAATCGGAGGAATAGATTAATGACTGAAGAAATAATTTATCCCATGGGAATTAACTTAACTCTTAAAATCATTAGCGGGAAGTGGAAGCCTCCATCATCTGCTACCTTGGTGCACATAAACGGCGTAATGGAGAATTGAGACGGCATCTTTCTGGAATATCACAGAAGGTCCTTACCCAGCAATTACGTGAGCTAGAAGAAGATGGAATTGTTAAGCGAACTAATTACGGAACTGTCCCTCCTAAAGTTGTTTATTCTTTAACTGAGAGTGGCTATTCCCTTCGACACATTCTCGTCGACTTATCTGTCTGGGGTGAGGAGAAGGCCAAAGAGTTTAATGCCATGGGTAGTAATATCGTCATTAAAAATACGAGTGATCTGATAATGAAGGAAAACGAAAATGAGTGAGCATGGAAAGATTTCCAATCTCACTCATTCTTCTTTTCAATTAATTATTATGATGCTTGCTCTTTACTCCAACTTAACGGATCTTTCCGCCATTCTTGAAGAGACTTGAGGTGGTCCGCACTAATTTGGTCATTTTCCTTTGCGACCTTAATCAAAGTCATATAATCCGTTACTGAATAGTATTTTAGTCCATTTGCCATAAAGTTTTGTTCAGCAGCTGGCAAATCATAAGTAAAGACAGAAACAACGCCAATTACTTTTCCGCCTGCATTGTTAACCGCCCGCACAGCGTTTAGTACACTACCACCAGTTGAAATAAGGTCATCAATCACGACGACTTTTTGTCCTTCTTTAAGAACACCTTCAATTTGCTTGCCTTGACCATGATCTTTCGGTTTAGTCCGAACATAAATCATCGGTAATTCCATATTCTGAGCAACCCATGCCGCATGAGGAATTCCAGCAGTTGCTGTCCCGGCAATAACATCGGCCTCACTAAAATGAAGTTTAATTTGTTCAACCATCCCATTAAAAATTGCTTGCCGAACTTCTGGATAAGAAATCGTTAATCGATTATCTGTATAGATTGGGGATTTTAGACCACTTGCCCAGGTAAATGGCTGGTCTGGACTAAGGGTAACAGCATGAATATCTAATAATGCTTTTGCAACGCGTTGTGAATAAGTCATTTTTCTTCCTCCTCATTTAAGAATGCTTTTTGGACTTCTTGATAAGCAGCAACTGGGTCAAAGCTCTGGGTGATTGGCCGTCCCACTACGATCGCATTGCTCCCATCTATTCTTGCTTGTGCTGGTGTAACCACTCGCTTTTGATCATCTTTTATTGCATGAGTCGGGCGGATTCCTGGCGTTACACATAGGAAATCATCCCCAGTCACTTCACGAATCGCCTTGATTTCATGGGCTGAGCAAACTACGCCGGCCAATCCTACTTTTTCTGCTAAGCGCGCGTAGCTTTGGACTGACTCAATCAACGACAAATCAACATGCTGTTGTTCATGAAGAATTTTTTCATCAATCGAAGTAAGTTGGGTAATTGCTAATAACTTTGCTGGTTCAACGCCTGCTTCTTTAGCTCCTTCTTCTAGACCGGCTAATCCGGCAATCAGCATTTCACTGCCTCCAGCTGCGTGAATTGTCGTAAAATCAATTCCCAATCGACCAATAGCTGCCATTGCGCGATGAACAGTATTTGGAATATCGTATAATTTCAAATCAAGGAATACCTTAAATTCCCGCTTTTTCGCCTCTTTAACAATTACTTGTCCCAGGCCATAATATAATTCCATTCCAATTTTTACGATCGGCTGCGGTTTTACCATTAATTTATCAAATAGGTCAATTGCTTCCTGCTTAGTTGCAACATCGATAGCCACCATCGGTACAAAGCGTTTCAAAATCTTACCTCCCATAAATCCGTCAGTTTCTTAATTCCGTATCTATCCATTACGATTGGTAAATCAGCTGCAATTTTCGGACAAGCTAATGGATCATGAAAACTAGCTGCCCCGATTTGAACAGCATTCGCACCTGCCATCATAAATTCAAGAACATCTTCAGCTGATTCAATTCCCCCCACGCCGATGATCGGTAAAGAAGAAACCTGGCGTACTTGGTGAATCATTCTTAATGCTAAAGGTTTAATTGCGGGACCTGATAAACCGCCCGTTACATTAGCTAAAGCTGGGCGCCGAGTTTTTAAGTCAATGCTTAATCCTGTTAACGTATTAATCATCGTCAGGCCATTCGCACCCCCTTGCTCAGCTGCTTGCGCGAGGGGAACAATATTAGTTACATTCGGCGTCAGTTTTACATAGATAGGAATTCCTAGGGCAGCTTTAACTACTTGTTTTACTAATCGTTGAAGTACTTCAGGATCAGTTCCCATTGCCATTCCGCCATGTTTTACATTCGGACATGATACGTTTAATTCAATTGCTTTCACCCCAGCTGTATTAGCAAACTCACTAACGACTTTAATGTATTCGTCTTCAGAAAAACCGGCTGCACTGGCAATGATCGGGAGTTGCGGATAATTTTTTCGTAACCACGGAATTTTTTCATTGGTTGCGGCGGTAATGCCCACATTCTGAAGGCCATTAGCATTAAGCCAACCAGCACTGGTTTCACAAACTCGCGGACGCGGATTACCTTGGCGGGGATGAAGAGTAGTGGACTTTAATACAAGCGAGCCTAGATGATTAAGATTATACTTTTTAGCTGCTTCTTGCCCATATCCACAAGTCCCACTTGCTGTAATAATCGGATTTTTTAGTGATAATCCCGGCAATTCAACTGCTAATCGTTGTGTTTCTTGCACTATCCTTCTCCCTCCAGATATACGAGCTTTCCATCGACATAAGTTCGCTTAGTCATTCCGTATACTTGTTCACCAACAAATGGAGTGTTGTGACCCTTAGAGAAAAACTGGTCTGGGTGAATTACATCTTGATGATTGATATCAAATACCGCAATATCTGCTGGGTAACCTACCTTTAATAATCCAGCGTTATCAAGGTTAAAAATCGCTTGCGGTTTAACAGCCATCCAGTTAATCAATTGGGCAAGGGTAAAAATACCCGTTTTAACAAAGTGGGTATAGAGTAAGGCAAAAGCTGTTTCTGAGCCGACAATGCCATTGGGTGATTTAAGAAATCCCTGTTGCTTCTCCGCATCGGTATGTGGTGCATGGTCAGTAGCAATACAATCAATCGTGCCATCTAACAGCCCAATTAAACAAGCTTGTTGGTCAAGACGCTGCCGAAGAGGTGGATTCATCTTAAATTCAGCATCATCCTCCTTAATGTCAGCATCAGCTAAAAGTAAATGATGGGGAGTCACTTCACACGTAACGTTAATTCCTTGTTGTTTGGCATGACGAATCAGGTCAATACTTTCTTTAGTTGAAACATGGCAAACATGATAATGAACCCCAGTTGCCTGCGCAATCACCAAATTCCGAGCAATTTGCGCTGTTTCACTAATCGCTGGCATTCCTGGTAATGCTAGTTTTTTAGTAATAGTTGCCCCATCATTAATTACCCCATTTTGTGCAAGTTGATTATCTTGCGCATGATCACATAACGGAGCGTTAACTTTCGCTAGTTGTTGCATTGCTTGGTATACAACTCCAGCATCTTGAATTCCCGCACCATCATCGCTAAAAAGACGGGCACCTGCAGTATACTGCTCAGCAACATTAACTTCTTGTTTTCCAGCCCGCCCAACTGTAACTGGTGAGTATTGGAGGATTTTTACCAGTCCAGTTTTCTCGTTTCGATCAACCTGTTCTTTAAATTTTTCTGGTGTATCACATGTCGGATTAAGGTTAGCCATTGCAGCGATTGTCGTAAAGCCACCATGTGCAGCGGCTTTGCTTCCTGTGGCAATCGTTTCTTTATTGGTATAGCCTGGTTCGCGAAGATGGACATGAATATCAATTAGTCCTGGTGTAATCAAGCCATTATCTAGGTCAACTTTTTCTGCATCACTCGGTGCCTGGGCCTGGCTATGCTCGCCAATTGCCTTAATCTTGCCATCTACAATCAAAACTTCACTCTTAACCAATTCATCATTATAAATTCGCTGGCCATTTGTTAGTAAAATTGCCTTACTCATCGTAATCACCTTTTACATCAATCCTTGGTAACGAAGAACTCGACTAAGAATTGCCATCCGAGTATATACGCCGTTTGTCATTTGTTGGAAAATGCGGGAATTAGGCGCTTCAACAAGAGAGCTATCGATTTCAACCCCCCGGTTAACAGGTGCCGGATGCATAATAATTGCACCCTGCTTCATCTTTGCGGCCCGTTCTAAAGTTAAACCATAAGCTTGATGATATTGATTAGCATCAAAAGCCTGCCCGTCAGCTGTCGTTAACCGTTCATTTTGAACTCGTAGTAAATTAACTACATCCATTTGAGGAAGCAATTCGTCAAAGTCACCAAAAGTTCCATATTGTTCCAGTGTAGGATCATACCATTTTTCCGGACCAGCAAAGTAAACCTCTGCTCCTAGGCGATTAAGCATCATTGCATTTGAGTGCGCTACTCGGGAGTGACTAAGATCACCAATAATTAGTACTTTTAAGCCCTTGAAATCGCCAAATTCTTCATTAATTGTCATCATATCAAGTAAACATTGGGATGGGTGTTGGCCACTACCATCACCACCATTTACAATTCCGATCTTAAGGTCTGAATGATTAATCAATTGGTTGTAATATTCATTTTCAGGATGACGAATTACCGCAACATTTACACCAATTGATTCCATTGTCTTAACAGTGTCATAGAGGCTTTCCCCTTTTTTCACTGAACTCGTGCCCGCTTCGAATTCTAGTACATTCATCCCCAACTTCATTTGTGCCATTTGGAAACTGGTCTTTGTTCGGGTTGAGTTTTCAAAGAAGAGGTTAACCGCGTATGCCGGGGCAGTGAGAACTGCTTGCTTTCCAGCTTTATATGCTTGAGCTTCATGAATTAAATCAATTGCATCTGCTGCGTCCATGTCGGCAACTGTTACTAAATTTGGTTGAATTCTTTCTGTACTAATCATCAATAGCGCTCCTTTTCCAGTCTAATTACAACAAAACAGTGATAACTTCCCATTTAAATTTCGAGAGTCATCACTGTTTGCTTTTAGGATATAAGTAGGCTAAAAACAACATACCGTTCTGCTCTCTCTGGAAACAATTAAATGGTCGGTCGTTTCAAAATACCTATTGATTTTACTGGCGTATTCTTGGTGCTACTGCTTAAAAGAAAAACCTCCTCAGCAATAGCTAAGAAGGTGTACTTAAACGCTCAATTAAATCCTTCCTAGCCTCACGGGACTAAGTTAAAGGTATTTTTGTTATTTATGATAATAAGCGTAGTTTGCGAAATTGTCAAATCTTTTTTCTGTTTTGCAAAAGATTCTTTTAGAGCTTGCCATAGCTTTTCTTGCCTTGGCGTCTGTTCGACATTATTTTTGCGACGAACAAAAGCAAGTTTTTGGGTAACTTGGGGAACGATTGGCACTTTAACCACTTTGCTATCTAAGTTTTCACTTATTGATTGTTCCATCAACAAGGTTATCCCCATCCCCAAAGCAACCATATTTACTAATGTTCTTCCCTTTTCTCCTTCAAAAACGGAATATGGGTCAAATCCAGCCGCAGCACAAACTTGTTGAACCAAGACTGCAAACGGATTTTGATGGTTTAGTGTTAAGAACTTTTCTGCTTTTAGATCCGTAAGCGTTAATTCTTTTTGTTTAGAAAGTGGATTCCGCGCTGGGATATAAGCTACTAAATCATCAGTTCCCACTGAAAGCACTTCAAAATCATCAGGAAGTTTGCCAGCATAACTAATAAATGCCAGCTCGCTTTCCCCTTGTTGTAGCTGTGCCATTGGATCAATATCTTCAACAATATTCATTTTATGCTGCTGAGCTAATTTTTTAACAACCGGGGCTGCTTGATAATTAGCAAAGCCTGGGACAACAGCAACTTTGATCGCTTCTTCTGCTTCCTTTTTTCGATAATCCGTAACTACCGATAATAATTTAGCTTGTTTTTGAGCAATTTCAGTGATCAACGGTAAAAGTTTTGCCCCGATTTCAGTTAATTCAACTACGCCGCCTTCAGGTCTAATAAGCTTGATGTTAAGCTCATTTTCAAGTGCCTTAATTGTGCGAACCAATTCATCAACCGTTATCCCTGATTTTTTTGCTGCATATTGATAATCTAAAGTATTAGCAAGATTAACAAATGCAATTGTTTGCTTAAAATCCAACGTACTCACTTCCTAAAATAAAAGGGATTGGCTCCTTCGCAAGTTAGAAACCAATCCACTGTTTAAAGCTTAATTTAATTATAACAAAACTACTCTTATAACGCTAAACTCAGAAGCCAAACAGCAACTAATCCAGCAATTACTGAAATCGACATTGACCGCGTAAAGTATGCAATCACAATCACGATCACTGCGGCAATAATTCGTTCTGGATAACCAAATAAAGTAAAATGATAAGAGCCAGTTAAGAAGATCCCTTTTACAACCAGGGTCGCAAATAAACTAACTGGGACATATTTCATCCATTCATTAAACCATTCTGGAATTTTTCGCGTTGAAAAGAATAATACTGGTAGATAACGGGGAATAAATGCCGCTAAAGCTGCCAAGATAATCACTATAATATGGTAAACGATTTTATTACTTAATAGTTGTTCCATGTCTAGCCCTCATCAGGATGTTGATCATCATGTTTTTTCTCTTCATGTTTCTCATCATGGTGTTCAACAACATCTTCAATCTTAGTTTCCAGTTTTTCAACTTCCTTAACTTCTTTTTGTTGAGCTTGTTTATCCTCGATCGTAGTCTTTGTGATCTTCGGCCTAAACATTTTTGTCAAGAACCAGTTCGAGTTTGGATGCTTACTATGGTGACGAACTGTATTTTCAATCAAGAATCCAACAAAGGAAGCAATTAAGGTCGCAATAATAATCCCCAGTGTACTTTTAGTTAATGCCTGGAAGTACACACCAAGAACAGCTGCCAAAATTCCAATAACTAGGGTCAAGTGATTTTGAACCTGCATTACGATCATATATAAGAATAAGGCAGTTAATGCAAAATCAACCACTTCAAGGTCAATCGAAATTGCACCACCAATCAAACCACCAACCATGTTTGAAATCGACCATGCTGCAAGTGAATAATACTCCACTAACAACGCGTCATCGGGGTTCCATTTCTTATCAGTTGCAAACTTCATATAGTTAACAGCATAGTTTTCATCGTTCATTGATGCAGAAAAGATGAAGATGAAACGTGCTGATTTATCCTTAATATATTTAGATAAACTCGATCCTAACAATGCATATCGTAATTCCAAGAAGAAAAGTGAGATAAAGATAGTCCCTAATGGAGCGTTACTTGCTAATAACGATGCCAGAATAAATTGTGCCCCACCAGAGAACACTAATACCGACACCAATAAAATCATTATAAAGTTTAAACCTGCTGCGTGTAGTAAGATTCCACAGGCCAATCCAATCGGAATATAACTAAGACATAATGGCATTGAGACACCAAGCACCTCAAGCCAGCGTGTCCTTTCTGGATTTATTTGTGCTTTAGCCACAGAATTTCCTCCAATAATTTGTATCTTTTATAATATCAAGTGACACAATGCTCTTTTAGTCTACCACATATAAAATTAGTTGAATATAATTGAAAAAGAAAAAAGTCTAAAATCAAATGATTTTAGACTTTTTTCTCATTTTTGGTTGTTTTCTTTAATCTCTTGTTTTAAAGGCAATGTAACAATAAATGCTGTTTCGTCTTCATTTGAGGTAACCTTGACACTCCCATGATGAAGATCAACAATGCTTTTAACAATCGCTAAGCCTAACCCTGTTCCTCCAGTAGCTCGTGAACGAGAAGCTTCTGCACGATAGAACCGTTCAAATAGGTGATCAAGTGATTCTTTAGGAATTGGTGTACCGTCATTAGCAACTTTTACGACCACCATATCATTTTCTTGCCGAGCATCGATCCGGATGTAACTTGCACCATTGCCATATTTAAAAGCATTTGAAACCAAATTATTAAAAACTCGACCAAGTTTCTCAGGGTCTGCCTCGATCATTAATGGATTCGGAATAACTGATGAAGTAATTTCAATTCCGCGATGCTGGGCCTCTAGTTCAAAGCTTGCTGTTAACTGTTCAATCAACTGGTTAAGATCGATTTTCATAATATTTACGGGTGCACCATGTTGTTGGACCTTTGTATATTCAAACAAATCGTCGACTAAGGTCTTCATTTGCTTAGCCTTCTCATAAGCAGTATGGGTGTATTTTAGAATATCTTCCTCACTACGATACTGCTTATCTTCAATCAGTCCCAAATAACCAATAATACTGGTCAATGGCGTCCGTAAATCATGGCTAACATTAGTAATTAACTCATCCTTTGACTTTTCAATCTTCCGTTCATCATCCATCGACCGCACCGCGCTATCAACTAATGCATTTACACTAGTAATAACATGCTGTTGATTCCCCTTTAGTCGAAACGGAATCCGATGATCTAAGTGCCCCTGCGCAATATAGTGTAATTCTGCGATAATATGATCCATTTGATAAAGATGATACCGTCGACGCAATCGCCACCATACCACCCACACATCAATAATTACTAAAAAGGCAATTAAGATCCGCTGGTAGCTCCATATTTGTGCTTGAAGAGGGCCAATCTTCAATGATTGCTTAATCATAAAGATTCCATTGGTTACTCCCGGATTTGACTGAATGGCATCTTGAATAATTACGATAATCGCCATATTCAGCAATAACAAGAGAATAACCGTTACTACCCCTTCTAAAATAAGCGAACTCTTTTCACGCCCCGTTAACTTCACAATCTTTCCTCCACATCATTAAGGCTAGGTTTTAGTGGTCTTCCACCTTATAACCAACACCCCAAACAGTTTGAATAACCTTTTCACCGTTAGTTGCTTCTTCAATTTTATCCCGTAAATGACTCACGTGAACCATGACTGTTTTTGCTGATACGACACTTTCTTGTTGCCATACCCGCTCAAAAATGTCATCCGCTGAGAAAACACGGTTAGGGTGACTGGCAAGTAAATATAAGATACCAAACTCAAGGGCGGTTAACTGAATTACATCCCCCTTAATCGTCTTAACCTCGTGAGAATCTTTATTGATCAATAATGGACCGACATTAAGAATATCTGGTTGATCATTCGTCACTTCCCCTTGGCTCCGACGAAGTAATGACTTAACTCGTGCCATCACTTCGAGTGGATTAAATGGCTTAGTAACATAATCATCAGCTCCAGTGATTAGACCTTGAATCTTATCCATATCTGCCGTTTTAGCTGAAAGCACTAAAATCGGAATGTCAGAGTCTTTCCGCACCCGCTTAATTACATCCATTCCATCGATTTCGGGCATCATTAAGTCAAGTATAATCAAGCCAATATCAGGATTAGTATTTAGTTTTGTTAATGCTTCTTTTCCGTCATAAGCAGAAATTGGCTCATATCCTTCATTTCGGATGTAAATTTCAAGTAATTGAACAATTTCTTTATCATCATCAACAACTAGAATTTTCATAAGAGGTACTCCTTTTTACAGCATAATATCCTATTTAATATTATAACTAACTATGAGAAAAAAGCGATCATTCTAGGATAGCCTTAACAAAAAGTTTACCCTCCATTATTTCTCGGGAAATAAAAACTGCCATGACTATTCTTCACGAATAAGGTCATAGCAGTTTCTTATTGAATTAATTATTTATAGTTAGGTGCACTACGAGTAATTTGGACATCATGAGGATGTGACTCAATAAGTCCTGCGTTGGTAATTTGAACAAATTGGGCTTTTTCGATTAATGTTGGAATATCACCAGCACCAACGTAACCCATTCCTGAACGAAGGCCCCCATCAATTTGGAAAACAATATCAGAAACATCGCCCTTGTATTCTACGCGAGCTTCAATACCTTCTGGAACAAGCTTATTAGCTTCATTTACTCCACCTTGGAAGTAACGGTCAGAAGAACCATGGGCTTGAGCCATGGCGCCAACAGAACCCATTCCACGATAAGCCTTGTACTTCTTGCCATTGTCTTCAAAAACTTCGCCAGGTGCTTCGGTCGTACCAGAAAGCATACTACCAAGCATTACTGCATTACCACCAGCAGCAAGAGCTTTTACAACGTCACCAGAGTACTTAATACCGCCATCGGCAATAATTGGCTTGTTATATTCACGAGCAACACTAGCAGCGTCATAAATAGCAGTAATTTGTGGAACACCAACTCCAGCGACCACCCGAGTAGTACAAATTGAGCCAGGGCCGATACCAACTTTTACGACGTCAACACCAGCATCAAGCAAAGCGCGGGTAGCTTCACCAGTAGCAACATTACCAGCAATTAAGGTTGCGTTTGGGAAGTGTTCGCGAATTTCCGCAATCTTACGAAGAACACCTGCTGAATGTCCATGAGCTGTATCAATAACGATAGCATCTGCGCCCGCCTTTAAAAGGGCCTCAGCACGTTCAAAAGTATCACTAGTAACCCCAACTGCTGCAGCAACCAATAATCGATTATTATCATCAACAGCAGCCTTAGTTGCGCCTGCAGGTACGACTACGCTCTTTACATTAGCCACTTCTTCTGCTTGGGCTTGGATTGACATATTTTTGTGAACAACCCCTAAGCCCCCTTGTAAGGCCATTGCAATCGCCATTGGTCCTTCAGTAACAGTATCCATTCCGGCACTAATCAACGGAATATGAAGCTTCAAATTATCAGCTAACTGTGTACTCAAGTCAACTTCATTTGGTAATACATGACTTTCGGCTGGAATAAGTAATACATCATCGAAGGTTAAGCCCTTCTTGGCAAATTTCGTGTCCCAATTTGACATCTGTAGTGCAACTCCTTTGATTTTTAATTAGGTACACTCTACTAGGATTTCGCACTGAGGTCAATCTAAATATTTAAATTAATTTAAAAATTAACTAGACTATTTGCACTCTCTTGATCAATAACTAATGTATTCGCATACCCAGCACTCAAAACACCATGTACTGCTGGTACTTTAGCAACATTTGCCGCCACTAAAATGCTGTGTTTTTTCTTTCGCAACTCAGGAAGTGCAATTCCAATTGTTCGTTGATTGATATCTTCATTTACTATCTGACCCTTACTATCAATGAAACGAGAGAAAACATCCCCTACCGCCTTATGTTGTAATGTTAATTGCTCCTGCTTGGTGAAGTAACCTAATTTAAATAACAATGCTGAGTCACGTACTGTCCCCACTGTGAAAACAGCAATACTAGATTGCTCCCCTAACTTCATAATATGTTTGATATGGGTATCGTTAGCGACTAATTCACGTGTCTTTGCATGATCAAAGATAACAGGTAACGGCAAATACTGCGGAACGGTATTAAAAGCATTCGCAAAGATATTAACCGTTTCAAACGCATAATTTCGCGTATTAGTATTTGCCATACTGCCTTTCATTTGAACAACAGTAATATCAGTAACGTCTTTAGGTTTCAAATGCAATCCTACTTGATAGACGGTTTTTCCCCAGCCTAACCCAATAATGTCTTTATCTTCTACGACCTGTTCGATATATTCAGCACCCGCTGCGCCAACTTCTTCAAGTGGATCATCCGCGCCTGGAACAATAATAATTTTATGCAAAGATGGATATTTAGCGAGCAAGTCCACTTCCAACTGGTGAAGCGGAGCAACTGGATTATGAATTTTAATGGTTACTAATCCTCGATCCCGACCAAATTGTAATAATCGTGACACTGTTGCCCGGGAAATATTCAGTTCAGTTGCAATATCGCTTTGGTTCCATCCGTCACGATAATATAAGGTTGCTACTTTTAGCGCTAATTCAATCTTATTTTTATCATCCATCTAATTCCCCTCCTTTCCCATATTAAAAGAGACTGGGCATTACCTCAGTCTCTTTCATTATCTAAACACATTTTATTATAAAATGCACTCTCTAACCTATGCAAGAAGCTACTTTCCAGCAATCGCCGTTTCAAGCGAAATATTAATCATATCATTAAATGTTCGTTCACGTTCTTCAGCAGTTGCTTTTTCGTCGCCAAAGATTAAGTCGCTAACAGTCAGAACTGAAAGTGCCCGGAAATGAAGCTTAGCCGCTAACAAGTAAAGTCCAGCCGATTCCATTTCTGTTCCTAAAATTCCATAGTCCCGAAGCTTTTCCATATCAAGCTCATCATTGTAGAAATGATCGGCAGCAAAAATATCCCCAACTTTTGTTTCAATGCCTAATTTACCAGCTACATGATAGGCAGTATCTAACAACTTGAAATCAGCTAATGGTGCGTAATGGAATCCTGGTCCAAATGTATTTACCGTTACTGCTGAATCAGTTGAAGACCCTTGGGCAAGAAGAACATCGCGAACATGAACATCTGGAGCAATTCCGCCACAAGAACCAACCCGGATAATGGTTTTAACACCAAATTCGCGTACCAATTCATTAATATAAATTGACATCGAAGGAATTCCCATCCCAGATCCTTGTACTGAAATACGGTGACCCTTATATTCACCAGTATAACCAAAGGCATTCCGGACTGAATTTACTTGTTTAACATTTTCCAAGAAGTTTTCTGCAATATATTTTGCACGCAGCGGATCCCCTGGAAGTAATACAGTGTCTGCGTAGTCACCCATTTTTGCATTAATATGTGTACTCATTGAAATATCCTCCTGTCTCTTTATTCAATAATTTCATGAATTAGCGTCGGTACTTTGCCATCATCGCTAATTTTAATGCTTTCTCTTAATAACTGTTCTACGTCTGGAATTTCTTGGCGGTTACTATAGATTGTTAAAATCGGTTCGCCATCTTTAACATGGTCACCCAGTTTATGGTGCAATTCGATTCCTACACTATAGTCAAGGGTGTCATCTGCCTTTTGACGACCTCCACCTAATAACATGCTAGCAGTTCCAACTTCATCTGCCGAAAGTTTTGTCAATACGCCATCCCGATCAGCTTTGAAAGGAATCTTGTATTTAGCTTGCGGCATTAATTGGTAGTTATCAACAACAGCAGGATCTCCGCCTTGTGCTTCTATCATTGCCGCAAACCGTTCAAGGGCAGATCCATCCTGAATAGTTTGCTCCAACATCTTTCGTGCTTCAGTAGTGTTTTGTGCTTTTTCACCCATTACAACCATATAACTACCAAGCGTCAAAACTAATTCAGTAAGATCTTTTGGTCCCTTTCCTCTTAAGACATCAATTGATTCTTCAATTTCAAGGGCATTACCAATTTTATTTCCAAGTGGCTGGTTCATATCTGAGATTACTGCCATGCACTTTAATCCTGCTTGTTTACCAATCTCAACTAACGCTTTAGCCAGTAGCCTTGATTGATCAAGTATCTTCATAAAGGCCCCGGTGCCAGTTTTAACATCAATTACAAGCGCATCTGTTCCAGAAGCAATCTTCTTACTCATAATTGAACTAGCAATTAAAGGAATTGAGTCAACAGTGTCAGTAACATCACGTAATCCATAAATCTTCTTATCTGCTGGTGCAACCTCACCAGTCGCACCCACAATTGCTAATTTTTCTTTAGCAACTTGATTAATGAATTCATCTTCAGAAAGTTCTACCCGAAATTCCGGAATCGCTTCCAACTTGTCAAGCGTGCCTCCTGTATGACTAAGGCCACGACCTGAAATCATCGGAACCGGAATTCCTGTAGCGGCAACCATTGCTGCAAGTGGTAAACTCACTTTATCACCAACACCACCCGTTGAATGTTTATCAACCTTAATTCCAGGAATTCGGCTCAATTCTAATCGTTCGCCAGACTTCATCATCTTCATTATTAAGCTCGTCTGTTCTTCTTTGGTCATATCCTGGAAATAGATTGCCATGAGGAGAGCACTAATTTGATAGTCAGGAATCGTTCCATTAACGACGCCATCGACAAAGAATTGTAATTGCTCATCGCTTAGAACTCCACCATTCCTCTTGGTGTCAATGATATCAACCATCCGCATCGTGTTTCGCCCCTTTTCTTAATTGATCTTAATCGTTACTAATTTCATTGTAGAAGCTGGTACCTTTTACTGGTTCAACGTTAAAGTTCTCTAAGATAGTTGCACCAAGGTCTGAGAATGTCTTCCGCAACCCAAGTGATTGATTTGGCTTGTTCATAGAAGGAGAGTAAACCAACAATGGAACATTTTCACGAGTATGATCAGTTCCCTTAAAACCAGGGTCATTACCGTGATCAGCGGTTACCATCAAAAGATCATCAGGCTTCATTTCATCAAGAACTTTACCTAGACGCTTGTCAAAGTCCATTAATGCTTGACCAAAGCCCTTTGGATTACGCCGGTGACCATATATTGCATCAAAATCAACCAAGTTTGTAAAGCAGAAACCGGTAAAGTCTTGCTTCATCACTTCATCAACGTGATCCATTCCATCCATATTACTTTCGTTATGGTATCCTTTATCGATCCCTTCGCCAGAGAAAATATCATTAATCTTACCAACACCAATTACATCGTACCCAGCTGCGCGGAGGCGATCCATATCAGCCTCACCAATTGGCTTCAAACTAAAGTCATGTCGATTAGCAGTCCGGGTAAAGTGATCTTTATCGGGACCGACATATGGACGGGCAATAATCCGACCAACAGTATATTCTGGACCATTAACCAGTGTTCGAGCATATTCACAAATCTTGTAGAGTTCCTCAACAGGAATCACATCTTCATGGGCAGCAATCTGCATTACTGAATCACCAGACGTGTAGAGAATTAGTTCTCCGGTCTTCATTTGCCGTTCACCATAATCATGAATTACTTCTGTTCCTGAGTATGGCTTATTAACAATAACCTTTCGTCCTGAGAATTTTTCAAGCTTATCAACAATTTCTTGTGGAAAACCATTAGGGAACGTTGACAAAGGCTTCATTACTGGTAAGCTCATCATTTCCCAGTGACCATCCATACTATCCTTTCCGGCAGAAATTTCTTCCATTTTACCGTAATCACCAATAGCTGGATCAGCAACTGGCACCCCTTCAATTGGAGTATCACGTAAATTACTAATTCCTAATTTACCAAGGTTTGGTAACTTTAAGGCACCTTTGTAATACTCACCAACGTGGCCAAGCGTATCCGATCCAACATCATCAAACTTTGCGGCGTCATGAGCGGAACCTGTACCAACTGAGTCCATTACAATAACAAAAACACGTTTATATGACATTTTCTGACTCCTCCTATTTCTGTAAATTAAGATTAGTAATTAAATTTTTATTGTTTTGCGGCTTCTTCCAAGATTTGAACCGAAGTGGAAACACCTAGACGGTTAGCACCAGCTTCAATCATATCGTAAGCTTCTTGAAGGCTGTGAATTCCACCAGCAGCCTTAATCTTAAAGTCTGGTCCAACTGCTTCACGCATAATCTTAACGTCTTCTACCTTAGCTCCTGAAGTTGAAAAACCAGTTGAAGTCTTAACAAAGTCAGCATCGCCTTTTACAGTAAGCTTACTTGCACGTGCTTTTTCTTTATCAGTAAGAAGAGCATTTTCAATAATAACTTTAAGAAGTTTACCCTTTTCGTGAGTAGTATCGGCAACCGCTTTGATATCAGCCACAACCGCATCATCATTTCCCGCTTTTAATTCACCGATATTAATAACCATATCAATTTCATCGGCGTCATCTTCAATTGCTTGCTTAGTTTCAAAAACTTTGCTTTCTGTTGAAGTTGCCCCAAGAGGGAAGCCGATAACTGTACAAGTGTTAATGTCAGTACCTTCTAATCCTTCATGAACTCGCTTGACCCAGTAAGGGTTGATACAAACTGAAGCTGTATTATATTTCCGAGCTTCTTCAACTGTCTTATCAATCATTTCTGGAGTAGCTTCTGGTTTAAGCATTGTGTGATCCATGTATTTTGCTAATTGCGCTTGCGTTAACTTCATAATAATATAATCTCCTCTCAACTTTTGAATGCGCTTTCATAAGTTTACGTTTATATCTTAACAATCTATTGAACATTTATCCATATATTTTCAGAAATTTATTTCAAAAAGAGAGAAAAATAAAAGAGTGAGAAAAAACTTTTGCCTTTTCTCACTCTCAGTTATTTTAAAGATACCCTGGAAAATAGTTCTATTGCTAAGACTATTGCCGTTTTAACGTCGCGGTGCACGGTTACCATAAAGTGAACCTGTAACATGGAATTTAGACCGGAAGTACATATCTCCAATGAAAGTAATAACTCCAATGCCAATGTAAACCCATGGATTAAGCCGTGGATTGATTACATTTGGCAACATACTTACAAGCATGTAAATAATCAACCATGCTGCTAAGCCGACAACAATTAAAAGAATCCGTTGCCATAACGGCTTCTTACTTACCCGCTTACCGTTCTTATCAATTTGCAGTTGAACTTGAGTAGCCACATAACCAAAAGTCAAGCCTCCAGTGATCGCCACGATTAAAATTGCGGTAATACCACTGCTTCCAGCATTCTTTGTTTGCATTGCAGCTGGTGATAACCAGAACATTAACCCAAACATAAAAGTAAAGATACTTAAGAAAATCAGCATATTATCAATTGCTAACAATTTAATTGATTGCTTACTTGCTTCAGCAGGAGTTGGCTTCGGATTCTTCAATTCTTTAGCATATTTGGTTGGAGTACCAAATAATGCCCGCGCAGTTTGGCCCTTCTTTTGCCCTGCTAGCAATTTATCAATAGTTTCCTTTAGCATTGGGTCTTTCTTATCTGAAGGAACACCGAGACGATCCAACTGTTTATTTAATTGATACATAAAATCTTCATTTTTTCGTGTTAGATCATAGTTGCTAAAAGCATTTCCATTTGCTTGCCGGCGCTCTTTTTCTAATTGTTTTTGGCGTTGGCCGGCTTGTGCATTCCGTAGTTGTTCTTCACTCACTATAAAACTACTCCTCTCTTATCTGCGGAGGTTTAAACGTTGAACCGGAATTCAACAATATCCCCATCTTGCATTACGTAATCTTTTCCTTCAAGACGGAGCTTCCCAGCTTCCTTTACCGCTGATTCAGAGCCTAGTTCATCAAGATCTTCAAAGCTCATTACTTCTGCCCGGATAAAACCACGTTCAAAATCAGAGTGAATAATCCCCGCTGCTTGTGGAGCCTTTGTACCCTTCTTGTAAGTCCAAGCTCGTGTTTCCGGACCACCAGCAGTAAAGAAGGTTTCAAGACCCAATAGCTTGTATGCTGCCCGAATCAACCGGTTCAATCCCGGTTCAGTAACACCTTCCATTTCAAGGAAATCAGCCTTATCTGCTTCATCCATTTCGGCAATTTGCTCTTCAGCAGCTGCTGCAACACCAATAACTTCTCCGTCATCTTTTACATGCTCTTTAATTGCATCCATATATTTGTTACTATCTGGATTTGCCATATCTTCTTCGGCAATGTTAGCAACGTATAAGACTGGTTTACTTGTTAATAAGAACAGCCCTTTAACAATCTTTTGTTCATCATCACTAAAGTCAATTGAGCGAACACTCTTGCCATCTTCAAGAACTGGCTTAATCTTATTGAGCACTTCTAATTCTGCTAAAGCATCCTTATCACGACCCTTAGCAGCCCGCTGAACTTTTGCCAAACGCTTATTAACAGCATCTAAGTCAGCCATTACTAATTCCAAATTGATAGTATCGATATCTTCAATTGGGTCTACTTTTCCAGACACACTAGTAATATCATTATCATCAAATGCCCGCACTACATGGACAATTGCATCAGTTTGACGAATATTTTCCAAGAACTTGTTTCCAAGCCCTTCACCCTTACTAGCACCCTTAACAATTCCGGCAATATCGGTAAATTCAAAGGTAGTTGGGACGATCTTCTTCGCTGGAATTAATTCTTGGATCCGATCGAGTCGACTATCCGGAACTTCAACCATCCCCACATTGGGATCGATTGTTGCAAATGGATAGTTAGCCATTTCGGCACCAGCTTTAGTGATTGCGTTAAAAAGTGTTGATTTACCAACGTTTGGCAAGCCAACGATTCCTGCAGTTAATGACATAAATTGTTCACTTTCCTTTTCAATTAATCATTTATTATTTTAATCTACAATTAGGTATTTGTGATCATCAATCATTAAAAATATTAATCATCTTGATCAGCTTTTTCGATAACCTTTTTTAATCCCTTATCAAATTTCTGCCGGGTCACCATGACAATATGACCACAGCCTTGGCATTCAATTTTAATATCTGCACCCACCCGCGTAATCTTCCAGCGGTTAGTTCCACATGGGTGAGCCTTTTTCATCATTACAATGTCACCTTTATCATATGCTGCCATGAGTTATTCCTCCTTAATCTAGGGTTATATTTAATAATTCAAGAATTCGGGTAAAATCTTCATTTGACGTATAAGGTATTTCGATTTTCCCCGCGCCCTTTTTTCTACTTTGAGCAACAGCGACTTTTGTACCAAATTTACTCTGTAACTGTGATTCAGCTTCTCGAATATAAACTGGTTTGCGTTGCGTCCGTCGTTCTTCTTTCTTTTTGGCCGTTCCGTTAGTTTGCGTTACAATCTCTTCTAATTGTCGCACTGTAAGGTTTTGTTCAACAGCTCGTTGGGCAAGCGGAACAAGTTTTGACTTATCTTTTAAGCCGAGAATTGTTCGTGCCTGTCCCATCGACAATTTACCAGTATTAAGAAATTCCTTGATCACTTTTGGTAAGCCTAGTAATCGCAGGTAATTAGCGATATAAGGCCGACTCTTCCCTAATCTATTCGCCACCTGTGCTTGAGTTAATGATAACTTGTCCATTAACATTTGGTAGGCCTGCGCTTCTTCAAGTGGTGTGAGGTCTTCACGTTGTAGATTTTCGAGAACCGCGATTTCCATCATCTGGTCATCACTCATCTTACGAACTATTGCTGGAATAGTTTTCTGTTTAGCAATCTTAGAAGCTCTAAACCGTCGTTCTCCTGCAATCAATTCATAACGGTTAATTTTGGGATCCGTTTGCCGCAGAATAATTGGCTGAAATACCCCTGATTTTTCAATCGATGAAGCTAACTCTGCCAACGCCTCTTTATCAAACATTCGCCGTGGTTGATAGGGATTAGGATGAATTAACGATAACTTGATATCTTGAACTGTTTCATCCGTAAGTTCAGTTACTTCATTTTCCGCAAAGAGGGCTTCAATACCTCGACCAAGCCCACCTTTTTTATTCTTTGCCATGGTTAGCCAACACTTCCTTTGCTAATTGTTGGTAGACGTGCGCCCCCGTTGAATTTTTATCATAATCAATAATTGCTAAGCCGTGACTTGGTGCTTCCGATAAACGGACATTGCGAGGAATAATCGTATCATAAACTTGGTCACCAAAAAACTTTTTGACCTCCGAATTTACCTGTTGTCCAAGGTTTGTGCGCCGATCAAACATTGTCAAAAGGACCCCTTCAATCTTAAGCTGCGGATTGAAGTGTTTACGAACAAGCTTGATGGTATTTAAAAGTTGACTTAATCCTTCTAATGCATAGTATTCACTTTGGACAGGGATCAAAATTGAGTCACAAGCAGTAAATGCATTAATTGTCAGTAGCCCCAGGGATGGTGGACAATCGATTAAAATAAAATCATATTTTTGGCGAATTTCTCCAAAAGAATCTTTAAGCCGTGTTTCACGGGCCATTAAATTAGTTAATTCTACTTCGGCACCAGATAAGGCAATTGTCGTTGGAGCAATATCAACTCCTTTGTGGCTTGTCTTTTGAATGACATCCTCTATTGGCACTTCATTAATTAAAACATCATAAATACTTTGCTTAATATTCTGTTTTTCAACGCCCAACCCACTAGTTGCATTTCCTTGAGGATCAAGATCAATTAATAAGACGTGCTGACCGTTCTCAGCTAAGCATGCACCCAAATTAACGCTCGTTGTTGTCTTACCAACACCACCCTTTTGATTTGCAAGGGCAATTACAGAATCCATTTTTTGGCCTCCCTACTGTTTCTTCGGAATCTCAATTGTTAATTGATAAGTATCGCCGTTTTCTTCCTCATGCATTTTTATTTCAAAGCCTTCATTTGTCGCCAGCTTAATTGATTTTTTAATCGTATTTAAAGCTAAACGCGCATCATTAACCTGCTGAGTTTTTTTACTTTGGGACTTCTTAGCTGTCTTTCGTTTAGGAGCCCGCTTCTTTTCGGCCGGTTTCTCTACTGATACTTCTTCAACGTCTGCTGTTTCTTCAGTCTGATCTTCAATAGATGCCAGTTCTTTGCGCTTAGCAGCTGCTTTTAATTCTGCAATTTCTGAAGGTAAAGGACGTCCTAGCAAACGAGCAACTTCATCTTCCGTCTGCCGAACTGTTAACCGTTCATTAACAATCCGCATTAACATATCACGTTGTTGTTTTTCATCTAAATCTAACAATGCTCGACCATGACGTTCCGTAATCCGGTGATCTAAAATAGCCGTTTGGACAGGAGTAATCAGGCGAAGTAACCGTAATTTATTGGCAACAAAGGACTGACTCTTTCCCATTCCCTTTGCTAATTGCGACTGCGTAAGATGGTTTAAGTCCATTAATTGCCGGTATGCCTGCGCTTCTTCTACTGAACTCAATTGCGACCGTTGTAGATTTTCAATGAGGGCAAGCGATGCAGTTTCTTGATCACTCATCTTTTCGATTATTGCTGGTGCTTTTTCCCACTTCAAAAGCTTCATCGCCCGGTATCGACGTTCCCCAGCAATAATTTCATATTTTGCTGGTTCGTATTCACGCAAAACAATTGGTTGTAACAACCCGTGTTCATCAATTGTCTGTGCTAATTCACGAATACCGTCTTGATCAAAAACCTTTCGCGGCTGATAGCGGTTAGGAATGATTTGATCAATTTTTACTTCTACGACCTTATTTTTTGTATTATCAGAATTATTTTTTCCAATACCAAATAATGAAAAAGCCATACTTTCAACTCCTTATCTTATTGAATTGGTTTTTTACTTGGTAAGCCAGGACGACGTGGATATTTCTTAGGGGTCGCCTTTATCTTATCAATAACAATAATATTGCGTTCTTCATCAGTTCCCGGTAAAGTCAATGTCACCGTTTTTTGAACTTTTCCCCCAAACTGTTTGATTGCTGTTCCACCTTGTTGAAGTTCTTCGGGAGCAGCACTTGCCTTATAAGCAATAAATTCCCCACCAACTTTAGCAGCTGGCAAGCATAATTCGCTCAAAACCGATAGGCGGGCAACTGCGCGGGCGGTAACAATATCGAATTTCTCCCGATATGGACTGGTCTTAGCACTAAAAGTCTCTGCCCGATCATGAATCAATGTAACATCGGTTAACCCGAGCTTGGCAACTAAGTCTTCAAGAAAAGCAATCCGCTTATTTAACGAATCAACAATCGTCACCTTCAATTGCGGAAAAGCGATCTTCAGCGGTAACGAAGGAAAACCGGCACCAGCACCGATGTCACATAATGTCAATTCCTCACTCTCTAAGCGTGGTTCAGCAAACGCTCCCATAATTGAATCATAAAAATGTTTTAAATACACTTCATCCTTTTCAGTAATCCGTGTCAAATTTACATGTTCATTAGTTTCAACTAATAATCGATAATAGTCAGCAAATTGTTGCATTTGTTCTGCTGATAAGGCAATACCATGATCAGCTAATGATTGTTGAAATTGTTCAGGATTCATTCATTAAGTCTCCTTTCGTGAAACATTTTTTGTTTCACGTTCTATACTACTGTACCGTAATTTTGTCATTGTTGCAACCGGATTACGTGAAAATTGGAGCGCAAAATAGGGAGCAAGATAGCAGTCACGAGCGACTTCTATCCTGCTCCCTTTCCTAACGTTTTCAATATTTGATCTAATGTTTCAGAAAGTCTGGATCCATGAAGGCCGGATTGGGGTAATTATAAAATCCTTGGCCCGATTCTTTTCCTTCGTGCCCTTCTTGAATCATCTGTTCCATCTTATCGGCAATTTCCTTATGACTTTCATCCTTAGTCTGGGCATAAGCATTCCGTTCAATTTGCGCTGCTGTCCGTAAACCGACCATATCTAAAATACCAAATGGTCCCATTGGTGCACCTGTCGAAATCATCCAATCCTTATCAATCATCGCTGGATCAGCAACTCCTTTAGCCCATAAGCTAAGGCCAGATGCAAGTAACGGAATCAAAAGCGAATTCAGAATATAACCATGTTGTTCCTTATTAAGGATAATAGGAACCATCTTTATTTCCCGGGCAAACTTTGTAGCTTCTTCAATCACCTCTGGACTCGTTTGGGAGGTGCCCATAATTTCAACTACATTAAACTTCCAAATTTGGTTGGCAAAGTGCATATTAAGAAATTTTTCTGGTCGATTAGTATAAGGAGCTAGTCGGCTAGGGATGAATGTAGAGGAATTGCTAGCAAAGATCGTTTTATCAGGAGCTAATTCTGAAATCTTCTCGTAAAACTGCTCTTTTAACTCTAACGATTCTGGTAATGCTTCAATCATTAAATCAGCATCTTTAACTGCCGTCGCAATATCATCAGTAATTACTTTAATATTATCAAGGCCTTGTTGAAATTCCTTATCTGTCAAATGTCAGTCACGTTCATAATCACTTTTTAGCGCCTTAATCCGTCGTTCAGCGGTATCAATATGGTGGTTATATACACTGACATTAAAGCCCGATAAAGCCGTTTGATATGCAATCTGACTACCTAATACGCCAGCGCCGGCAATCATTATATTCTTCATTTGGTATTTCCTCCTTACTTTAACTACTACTATTATATTGTGAAACGCTTACACTAGAAAGCAATAAAAAGAGCCGAAAGCAAACTCTCAGCTCCTAGTATCTTATTTCATTTTGCTTACTTCTTCTAAGAACCACTTATTGAAGTATTCAGCATCAATGTCTAAACAAACTTTTGCGTTGGTCTTGCCATCATGGTAAGCAGCGCGAATGTCACCAACAGTAGCACCGATTGCTGGACCGTCTGTTTGAACATCAACCCACATATCTTTCGTAGTAAATGCTTCTGGATGAAGAAGGTAGAAAATAGTATTAACATCGTGCATTGGACGCCCTTGATCATTACCATCATTATAGTGCGTGATTAATCCATGTAGCATTTCACCAGTCTTATTAAGACTACCAAGTTTTTCAATCGTATTCGCAGTTAAGAGCGCCTTTAAGGTAACATCCAATCCAACAGTTACAATTGGAACACCCGCATTGTACATAATCTTAGCAGCATCTGGATCAGTGAAGACGTTAAATTCAGCTACACTGGTCATGTTACCGCCAGAGAATGAACCACCCATCGCAACGATTTGCTTAATGTGACTCTTTACTTCTGGGTATTCGCTAAAGAGTAATGCAATGTTAGTGTATGAACCAGTTGGAACCAGGATGACTTCATCTTCAGCCATGATTGCGTCATGAAGTGCTTCAACAGCAGTCTTATCAAGAGGCTTACCATAATCGTCACCAAAGTCATAACCAGGCATTCCTGATTCACCATGAATTCGGGCAGCATCTTCAAAGGGCTTAATCAATGGTTGCTTGGCACCTGCTGCAACTGGAATATCCTTACCGAAGAAGTGAATAATCTTCAAAGCGTTAGCAGTGGTTTTATCAACCGTAACATTACCAGCAACTGTTGTAACTAATTTCAAATCTAATGATAGGTCATTAATAGCCATCGTTAAAGCAGCTGCGTCATCAATACCTGGGTCAGTATCCATAATAATCTTTGTAGTCATAATTTTATCTCCTTTTTATCATGCAAGCGTTTTCGGATTTGATGTTGAAAAAAGCAGCCTTGCCAGCTGCTTTTCCATTTCTACCAAACAAAGAGACCAACAAATGCCGCGGATAATAATGAAACCAAAATACCAGAAAGCATTAAGTAACCAATGTTTGAAGCAATGTAATCGTTGTTTTCTTTGTCAACTAATCCTTTGAAGGCACCAATAATCATACCTATAGTACCGAAGTTGGCAAATGAAGTTACGAAAACAGTCAAGACAGCCCGCAAGTGTGGTGCGTAACTGTTGATTTCACCAGTAACCTTACCCATAACAACGAATTCGTTAGTAATTAACTTCATACCCATATCTTGGGAAAGCATCCATGCTTGGTGAACAGGTAAACCAAGTAACCATGAGAATGGGAACATGATAACACCTAAGATACTTTCAAGTGAAAGGTCCTTCCAGAACAATGCTAAGATAGCATCGATCAAGGCTGCCAAAGCAACGAAGGCAACAACGTTAGCAATGATGATAAGGATTAACTTACCAGCACCTAAAATTGAGTCTCCCAAGAAACTGAAGAATGGTTCGCGCTTATCAGAGTCAACTTCCGCACCAACCTTTTCGATGGTGTCATCTTCAGCCGGAACCTTAACAGGGTTTAACATACTTACAGCAATCAATGAATTAATAATATTAATTGGAACAGCAGTCAGAATATATTGTCCTGGCATCATTTCAATATATGCACCAAGAATTGAAGCAGTAACACAAGACATTGACATCATAGCAATCGTCAAATTACGTTCCTTGTTCATGGCACGTAATTGCATACCAGAAACAGCCAAAACTTCGGTGTTACCTAAGAACATCATTTCTACAGCAAAGAATGATTCAAACTTAGGTTCACCAGTAATGAATGAAAGTCCACGTCCGATCCACTTAATAATCCATGGTAATACACCAATGTAGTTTAAGATATCAAACAATGGAACAATCATAAGGATTGGCATCAATGCAGAACAAATGAAGTTAAGGTTCTTTGGTGTGTACCAATCACCTAATGCAAACACAGTTCCTTTTGCAGAGACGTTAACAATCCAAGCAAAACCATCAGCGGCCGCTTTAACCCCAGCACGACCAGCTGCTGAACTTACTAGAAACCATGCTAAAAGTAAGTTCAAGACTACCATGATTCCTACAGTCTTCCAGTTGATTTCCTTTCGATTCTTGGAGAAAAGCCATCCAATTCCAAGAAAGACAATCAACCCAATAATGTTGATAATAAGATACATAGACACGGCTGTGTACCCTCCTTAAATAGAATATTCGTTAACAGCCGTTCCAAATTAAGATAATATAATTGCAATTGTGGCGAGTTAACTACTTAAGAATATCTTTAAATTTGCTTCCTGTAAAGCGCTGTTTTGTAGAAAATTTGTGAATTTCTATCATTTTTTAAATTATAATTTTACAATTCACTCATTTTATTAACTTTTCAGCTTTTTAAAATTTCACAAAGTTTTTTCAGAACTTACGAAAACGTTATCATAAGTTAGTAAAAAGAAGCGGAAAGGTTCACGTAGCAAATCGTCTTTGCTATGCATCTTTCCGTCGCCCCTGCCAAGGTTTTCTATTATACTCAATAAAAACCAATTGAGCAAATGTTCAAATATTTAAAGAAGTAATTTACAGTTTACTAACTTTAGTATTTCCCAGGAAATAATACAAATCTTTAAATTTTAAACTGACAGAAGCCCGGAACGTTTATCGATATAACATTCCAAGCTTCTCAACCATGAAGAAGTGGGAAGAAAGGCCGAGTATTATTAATTTTTGGTAACTTATCTATCTGCTTAATACGAGGAACTTAAGCTTATCATTATAGGTTCTTTGTAGATATGGCCACTAATTACTTTTAGCTAACATACTTTTTACGGAAACTAAAGCGTTTCATGTGGAGTGGGGTGTTGGTATTTTCATGCAAAAAGTCTAATTAACGTACTTCAAAGTAGTTTTATTATGAGAAGATGTTTGTTAAATTCGGCCTTCTATCTTTCCACACTTTTAGTATAATCCCTCCCCCCACCAAAAGACAAAAAAACTGCGCCACGTCGGGATTTATGTCTCCTTTAATTATTAAACAAAACCTTCTTTTCTATTACTTTTTATCACTCTCTTAAACTAATAATTATCAAATGAAAAAGAAAAGAGACCCAAATTTTTTCGAGTCTCTGCCAAGTTTTTAATTTTTCTTCTTCAAAAATCTATAACCATAAGCGAGCAGTGCAAAAATGACGATTGAAAGGATTAATGGAATTCGTGTTGAATCAATAAATAGTAAAATCACTAGGACTGCCAAGAAGAAAATGATTGTTAACCAACTAGTAATTGGATATCCTGGCATTCTGAAGTTCGCAACTCCCTTTGGATTCTGCTGTCGGAACTTAATGTGGGCAACCAAAATAATAATCCACGTAAAAATAAAGGTAATTGTTGAAATTCCAGCAATCACATCGAATATTCCCGCTGGCATAATATAATTCAAGATAACTGTGATAAAAAGAATCAATGAAGAGAAAGTTAATGCATGATTAGGAACTGCCTTCGCGCTTAATTCACCAAAACGTTTTGGTGCGTTCCCGCTTCGAGCTAATGAGTAGAGGGAACGACTAGTACTAAAGATCGCACTGTTAGTCGCAGACATTGCAGCCGTCAAAACCACAAAGTTTAAAATCGCAGCTGCTCCTGGAACACTGATTGCTGCAAACACTTGAACAAATGGACTAGAAGTAGTCTTGATCTGAAACCATGGGTAAATTGACATCATCGCAATCATTGATCCGATATAAAACAAACCAATGCGGACTGGTAAGGTATTAATCGCTTTTGGAATATTTTTATCTGGATTCTTAGTTTCTCCAGCTGTCAAACCGACCATTTCAATTCCCACAAAGGCAAAGACTACCATTTGGAAAGACATTAAGGAGCCCATCGGACCAGTAGGGAAAAAGCCACCCTGGTTAACTAAGTTTGAAAGGGTTACCGGCCGCCCTTCAACATGACCATGCATCAGAAGTAAGACCGCACCAACTGCTATTAAGGCTAAAATTGCAATCACCTTAATCATGGAGAACCAACTTTCTAGTTCACCAAACAGCCCAACGTTTACCATGTTTACTAACATCAATAAAATAACAATAATTAATGGACCAACCCATTGTGGTAAATTAGGGAACCAATATTTCAAGTAAATACCAGTAGCAGTAAGATCTGCCATTGCTAATGTTAACCAACATGCCCAGTACATCCATCCAGCAACAAATTCCATTCGGTCACCAAGATATTCCTTAACCGAATCAATAAATGAATGTTTTGAAGTATCAGCTAAAATAAGTTCCCCTAACGCCCGCATCATAAAGAAGCAAAAGATACCGACGATCAGGTATGAAAGAATGATTGAAGGACCTGCTTGGTGAATGGCTGTTCCTGATCCAAGAAAAAGGCCGGTCCCAATAGCTCCACCAATAGCAATCATCGTCACATGACGACTTTTGAGCGATCGTTCTAACTTCTGTTGTTGTTTTTCGTCCATAATATGCCTCCTTAAAAATTTAGTTAATAACAAAAACGTTTTCTTAAACAAATAAAAACGTCCCTGGTAATCATCTACCAGGGACGTTTTTTAACGCGGTTCCACCCATCTTTATAGCTCACATTTGCGAACTACCTCTCGGTTGATAAGGAAACCACTCCATTTCAAACGCTCATGCCATTTAATTGGATCTAGCTTTCAGCAAATGCTAGATTCTCTGTCAACCAATTATTAAAAGTTACTCATTATTATAATGATTATCCTAACTTTGTCAAATTTAAATTACTAAAAGTCAGTCGATAATTAAATATTTAGCACTTTATCCAAGAAATTCTTCGTATCTGGATGTTGTGGATTATCAAAAATTTCTTCTGGAGTGCCTTGTTCCCGAATATCACCATTATGGAAGAAGACCACCCGATCGGCAACCTGCTTAGCAAATCCCATTTCGTGAGTTACCACGATCATGGTCATTCCCTCTTGTGCTAACCGTTTCATTACTTCCAAAACATCCCCTACCATTTCAGGGTCAAGGGCACTCGTTGGTTCATCAAAGAGCATTACATCCGGTTTCATTGCGAGGGCACGGGCAATCGCTACCCGTTGCTTTTGACCTCCAGAAAGCTTGGTTGGATCCGCTCCTGCTTTATCAGCTAGTCCAACTAAATCAAGATAATGCATTGCGTCCTTTTCTGCCTCTTCCTTAGTCATCTTTCCAAGTTGAACAGGCGTCAAAGTGATATTCTCCAAAACATTCATATTTGGGAAGAGATTAAAATGCTGAAAAACCATTCCGATATTTTCCCGAACCTTATTAATATTTACCTGCGGATCAGCAATATCGTAGCCATCAATATAAATATGACCGCTATTTGGTTCCTCAAGCTTATTAATGCAACGAAGGAAGGTACTTTTACCCGAGCCTGATGGTCCAATCATGCAAACCACCTCATTGGGTTTTACGTCCAAGCTAATACCCTTCAGCACCTCATTACTTCCATAACTTTTGTGCAGATTCTTTACTTGTACTTTATAGTTTTTATCCATATTAACCCATCCTCTTTTGTACGTAGTTTGATAACCAAGTCAACAGGGTAATGATGATGATATACATCGTCCCAATGATTAACCACATCTTAAATCCTTCCATGTTCTGGGAAATGATGACAGTTCCTGTTTGTGTAAGTTCCATTACACCGATTGCGGAAAGAATTGAAGTATCTTTCAAGGTAATAATAAACTGGTTAACTAACGAAGGAATCATTAACTTAAATCCTTGGGGAGCGATAACCTTAATCAGGGCTTTGCTATATGGCAGCCCTAAGCTCCGCGCTGCTTCCCACTGTCCAATATTAACGGATTCAAATCCACCTTTAACAACGGCTCCAATATAGGCCCCTTCGTTAAAAGTCAGCGTTAAGATTCCTGCTAAGAATAATGGAACTTTATGGCCAATAACATTTGGAATCCCCATGTAAATAAAGAAGGCTAAAACAATCATTGGAATACCACGGAAGATATAAATCAGGGTACTAGAAACAGCATTGGCAAATTTGTTTTGTGCAATACCTAATACACCTAGAATTACTCCAAAAATCATCGCAAAAATAATGCCGACAACAGTTAATTCAATTGTCATCCATAATCCACTAAGCAAGGCTGGATAATTTGCGCGGATTAATCCCAAAATTGTCCGATCAGTCGCGCTGTCCTTCGTTGTTTTGTCACTCTTAGTATATTTATCAATGATTTGATCCATTTGGCCAGTATCTTTTAGCCACTTAATCCCATCATTCATCTTTTTCTGTAATTCTAAGTTCTTGCCCTTTTGGTATCCAACGGCAACTGGTTGTGCATCAATTGGCTTCTTTGTCACAACCTTAAGTGGAACACCTTCTTTAATTCCGTATTCAAGAACAGGGCCATCATCAAAAGTAGCTGCTGTGTTCCCAGTCTTCACATCATTCCACATCGTATTTGAGGAATCAAAGTAGCGAATTTTGTAACCATATTTCTTTTGGTTGTTCTTCAAAAATAATGCCGCACTCGTTCCTGACTTAGCCGAAACTGTTTTTCCTTTTAATTGGCTCATCGACTTAATATTGCTATCTTTTGCAACAGCCATAACAACCCCACTAGTATAGTAAGGTGTTGAAAAATCATACTTTTCTTTTCGTTCATCAGTAACGCTCATTCCGGCAATTACTGCATCAACTTGTCCTGCTTCAAGAGCTTGTAAGTCACCATTAAAGCTCATTGGCTTCAGTTCATACTTAAAATGCTCATGCTTAGCAATTTTCTTAAGCATTTCAATTTCAATCCCGGGATTCTTTCCTGAGTACCCACCTTTACTATTTTGAATTTCAAAAGGTTCAAAGGTGTTATTAGTTGCAAACGTATAAGTCGGTTCGGCAGCAGATACCTGCTGAGGTTCGACCATTTGCCACCCCACTACAATTCCAAGAACTGCAACAATGGTGATGATCATATTTTTTATTTTGCGGCTATGCATCTGCACCGACTCCTTTTTAATCAAATTTTAACGTTGATACTACTTTATCATCGCCAGAAAAGAAAATAAATATTCTTCACCAAAGTTTGTGTTTATCCAAGATGTCAGCGTTTTAAACAATCATTTATAAAGATAACAGCCAACGAAAAGTTAATTTTATTAAGTCTATTTTATTTGTTTTTGATCTTTTCTTAGACTTTTTTAAAAACTGTCTTCTATATATCTTATTTATTAACTTTATTACGGAAAGGAACCGCATTTTCCTTAGTAATCTTAGTAACACCATGCATGTATGGTACCAATACTTCTGGAATCGTTACGGAACCATCAGCGTTTTGATAGTTTTCCAAGATAGCTGCAACTGTCCGACCAACGGCTAAACCAGAACCGTTAAGCGTGTGAACATATTGTAACTTACCATTTTCATCTCGGTATTGGGTGTGCATCCGCCGTGCCTGGAAGTCCAAGCAGTTTGAACAACTCGAAACTTCACGATACTTATTTTGTGCTGGCATCCACAATTCAAGGTCATGTGTTTCAGATGCAGTAAAGCTCATGTCACCAGTAGTTAAGGTAATAACATGGTATGGCAAGTTTAACTTCTTCAAGATGTTTTCAGCGTTAGCAGTCATCTTTTCAAGTTCATCCCATGAGTTTTCTGGCTTAGTATACTTAACCATTTCTACCTTATTGAATTGGTGCATCCGGATCAATCCCCGGGTATCACGACCCGCTGCTCCCGCTTCAGAACGGAATGATGGTGTTAAAGCAGTAACGTAAACTGGTAATTCTTCAGTCGGGATAACTTCGCCACGGTAGTAATTAGTCAATGGAACTTCAGCAGTTGGAATCAAAGTCATATCCTCACCGTTAACTTGGTAAACCCCTTCTTTGAACTTAGGGAATTGACCAGTACCGTACATTGAATCAGCATTGACGATATATGGTGGCAAGACTTCGGTATATCCTTCCTTCATGTGCTCGTCAAGCATGAAGTTGTAAACTGCCCGTTCAAGCTGAGCACCAAGGCCTAAGTAGTAGACAAAACGCGCACCAGAAACCTTACCAGCGCGATCAAAGTCTAAAATGCCAAGGCTTTCACCGATATCCCAGTGATGCTTAGGTTCAAAATCAAAGTCCCGCACCTTACCTACTTTCCGCAATTCAACGGCACCGTCTTCCGTTAAGCTAACTGGAACGCCATCATGAGGAACATTCGGAAGGTGAGCCATCTTATTATGAAGTTCGGCATCATTTGCTTCAACTTCAGCGTCTAATTCCTTGATCTTATCACCAAGTTCACGAGTTTCCTTAATGGCAGCATCGGCAGATTCACCATTCCGCTTAGCTTCCCCAATCTTCTTTGAGGCTTCATTACGTTGCGCCTTCATTGTTTCGGTTTGTTGAAGCAATTCACGCCGCTTCTTATCTAGCGCAATAACTTCATCAATTTCTTCTGGTTTTACACCACGCGTAGCTAACTTTTCCTTATAAAAATCAGGTTCTTGACGAATCTTTTTAATATCTAACATCGTATTTCCTCCTAATTATATAAAAAAGAGCCATTCCATCCTTTATATTTTGGGACGAAATGGCTCTAGTTCCGCGGTACCACCCAAGTTTGACTATCTTTAGTCACCCTTCGAAGTAGATAACGGCTACTATCCGTGCAGAATTACCTGCCCACATATTTTTGCACCGGAGTTTCGGCTGACAGCTTTCACCACCCGCTGCTTCTCTGAACAACCTACTTGAAATGCATTCGTGTTTTCTATTCTGCAATTATCTTATTACACTTTTTCTAATTTATCAATTGAATTTTTATTTAAAACAAAAAAGGCTGGGAGAAAACAAAAGTTTTCTCTCAGCCTCAACTACTTTTATGAACAATAGAAAGATAACGTGGAAAAAAACCACAAGGCTCGAGTCTAAGTACGAACGATAATCAGCCCGTGCCGTGCTAATCATCGTCCTAGCTTAGCCAACCGCCTTGTCGAGGAGGTTATTTCCCACTCTCTTTGGTTAGTTTACGCACAACTAACTTTGGTGATAAGTCCACCATTCAACATTTAAAACCTACCACCAAGCGGCTTACGTTACAGTAGGTTAGCACATTTACCATACTGTTGTAATTTCTGTGCCAACTTTTGAGGTATCACTAATATTATGTGTACTGTTGAATCATTATTTAGCATAATTGTCATGAACAGTAAAAAACTTTTTGGTAGCAAATACACTTATATGATAAAACTAAACTGTTATCTGCTTATTGCTGTTGGCGTAGACAATAAGACTTTTAAGTTATCTGGGGGAGATATTGCTACCTATGCTTAAAGTTAAGTATTCGGGGGGTTCTTATAAGCATTATCAGTCTACCGTTTGACATATTTATCTAAACAGTGTTCAGACTTTTTATGATACCTGCTATATAAGGTTATAGACCTTATATCTATTAGGGAGTAGTAGTCGCAACAAACAATGCACAAAAATTGTTGCTCGGCATTTAATAACTTGACTTTACCACTATCCAGTCAAGCGACAGCCACCATTATAATTAGCCCAAACAGGCATCGGAGGTCGCCTCTTTAAGGTTATTATAATAGCCTATATCCGCCAGTTTGAAGGGAAATTATCCCAAGCCACCTGGCACATACTTACCACTATCTTTTGGAATAAGTCAAGTCATTCAATAAACCATTTTATAAATAAAAGGTAAAGTACTCCTTGAAATAAATAGTAACCATAAAGATCACTACCAGGTGGCATTTCATCTGTAGCTGTCGACCAGATGAATGGCGACACCTGCTGGCAAGTTATAACCAATCATTTATTAAATAAGTGGCTAAACTGGCAATTTTTAAAGCCTTCATTTCATTAAAAAGCCGATAATTAGATAATGATTAATCACTATCTTTTAGAATCAACATTTTAATAATAACTTTCAATTGTCATTCTACACTCTTAGTAACTTTTTTCAACTGATTTATCATCAGAAAATTTACTTTTTTAATAAAAGCCAAACACCAATGCTATTATATCAACTTTCAAATGTAAGGTTATGATCTGTTCGTTCTGCCGAATCGCTCCCAGAAGCAGAATCAGCATTTGCAATCATACCATCTGCTGAGGCGGTTCCTGCAGCAAAAGTTACACCTAGTAAAACGGACGCTACACCAACAAGCAATTTCTTAATGGTGAAACGTTGCTTTTTTGGCTCATATTTCTTTATTTGTTCTTCCCAGTTATTATGCGATAACACAAATTCACGTCCCTCTTGTTAGGTAATTGACGAATAAATAATACAAATTAACAGTGCACATAACTTGCTTACATTTACTAATATATAGTTTCTAAGAAAAAAGGCAACCTATTTATTGAGAATTTCAAAAACGTGCTTTTGCTAATTTTACTTATTTATCGATAAATCCTTGATATATCAACGTTTATCTTTTTGAAAAAAATCAGACTTTTTGTTAAACATTTCAAGAAGATATGAAGAAAATTTCATTCGATCGCAAAGGTGAATTGTTCGCTTTTATTTATCACTAATAAAAATTATATTAATCATGTCAAGTCCATTCTATCAAGCACGCTAAGAACTATTTTTAGAAATTTAGTCTCTTTTCTCTTTCAGCTTAGCCCTTATTCCCCTATCTCTCACTAATCATTTTATCGTTATATAAATAATAAAAGAAGTGCGGACACTCACCATTTTGATGAGCGTTCGCACTTCTTTAGTTCAGCGCTTTTAATTAAGTTATGTCTTTCAGGGGGAGAAATGATGTTATCTTAATTATTTATCAGCTTTGCGTTTCTTATCGCGACTTGCGAAAGCAGCAAGACTCAAGCCAGCTAATGCACCGAACTTAGAAGAATCATTACCAGTTTGCGGCAATGTCTTCGCTGGTTGCTGGCTAGTACTGTTTGTTGCACTATTTTGTGTTTGACCAGTTACGTTTTCGATTACTGAACCGTTATTAGCATTCGTCATATTGCCATTATTAATTTCAGTACCGTTTTGATGATCAATTGCATCATTATCAGAATCCGTGTTTCTGCCATTATCAGAGTTTACAGCATCTACATGAACAGTAACAGTGACTTCATAGGTAGTTCCGTCTGGGAAGTGGACTTCAACTACCCCAATGTGGTCACCAAGCGTCGAAACATTAGGCTTTTGCTTCCAAGTGTAAGTTGTTCCATCTGGCAGCTGGTCTTTATTCTTAATTGCATCTGCAGGGTTAGGGAGTTTACCTTGATCAGTTGTGATATTTTGGCCTTCAGGTGCAGGAACATTCACAGTTACAGTAACTGTATCTTTTGAACCGTCTGGATAAGTTACTGTAATTGTTTCGGTGTGAGAACCTGGCGTCTTAACATCTTGTGCTACTTGGTCTGGGTTTGTCCAAGTGTACTTGGTGTCATCAGGGAGATCAGCCTTGTTCTTAATACCGTCGGCTGGATCTGGAACCTTACCTTCCGGAGTAGTAATTGGTTGCGTTTCTGGCGTGTACTTGTCCGCATCCGTTGCTGGGTTCGTGACGTGGATGGTTACGGGAACTACATCCTTCGAACCGTCTGGGTAAGTTACCACAATCGTAGCTGGCTTATTTCCCTCAGTACTTACATCTGGTGTTTCCTTCCAAGTGTACTTTGTGCCGTCTGGTAAATCACTCTTGTTTGCAATACCTTGGTCTGCATCTGGTACTTCACCGACCTTAGTAGTTACATTTTGACCAGTTGGGGCTACTGGAGCATAGTTAATGTCAACAGTAACATCCTTAGTTTCAGCAGCTACTTCAGCTTGACTTGGAGTATATCCCTTAACTGTTGGTGCATTAAATTCTGCCCACGTACCATTGGCTTGGTTAAGTTCACCTGCTACATGCCATGCGTTCCAAGTAGTCTCACCAGTAACGGGATCAGTGTACCCAGCATTACCTTGAGCATCTTCACGAGTGTACTCTACGGTTTGCGTTACTGGAGCAATAGCAGCTTGACCTTCTGGTACCTGGTAATTAATTGTCCGAGTAACCTTCATTGTCATGTTGTCCTTAGTACCATCCCATTTAACTGGAATATTACCTTGCTTTTGGTAACTTACGGTGACGTTGGCACCATTTTGTGGTACTCCATCTTTTTCAGTTACTTGAGCTGCTGGCACTTCTGTTGCCTGGGTACCGTCTACGTATGAATCTTAACCCTTAATTTGTTCTACACTAGCTGAAGCAATTTCGGCTTTACCACTCTTGACTTGCCATGGATTCCAAGTAATCTTATCAGTTACTGGATCTTGGTAACCTGCGACACCGTTAACATCACGAGTGTATTCTACAGTTTGCGTTACTGGAGCAATGGCGGCATGTCCGGCTGGTACTTCGTAGTTAATGGTACGAGTTACTGACATATTCATATCCTTGTTTGAATGATCATATGGCACTAGAGTTGCATTTTGTTTTATATAAGTAATGGTATCAGTAATATCGCTCGAATATGGATTTACTGTTACTGCTGCTACTTCTGTTGCCTTAACACCATTTACGTAACTGTCGTAGCCCTTAACTTGAGGTACTGAGTAAGCTCCAATTTCATAGAGGCTGGGAAAAAACTGAGAAAGTATTAGGACGTGAACTTAAAACAGCTTATGGTGCAATTCCGCCAAAGACAGGAGAGAAGAGTGCCAAATTTGTGCCAAAAACTCTCAAAGTAAACAGGCTCAAGGTTTACAGCGCTTTTTTGACCGCCGTTTTTCAAATTCTATATATTAGTTGTGTTAGTGTAAGATTTTCATAGGTTGGATGAATAATTCATCTGGTCGTGGAAATCTTTTTTGTAGACCCATTTACTTATTTACAAAAAAAGAAAAGACCAGTAGCCTTTAGTGTGTCGAATACTAAGCAAAGGCAGGTCTTTCCTCATGGATATTTTAACAGAAATCGAGCAGAATTTGGTGAAATCAGGCAGTTTATTTGAAGCTGAACAGATTATTTTAAAAGGTGTATTGGAGTTAGGACAAGTAATCATGCAAAACTTTTTGGAAAGCTTAGATCGAAGCTTAAAGTCCCAAGCTCCAGCGAACTATCAAGTAATCAATAAACAGCCACGGACGCTTAATTTTATCTTTGGCCCGGTGACTTTTCAACGACGGTATTATCAGGCAGGGACAAAGAAACGTGAATTTTACTTAGACCAACAATTAAAAATTAAACCACGTCGTCGTTTATCGCCACACTACTTAATGATGATGGCTAAGATTGCCCAAACAACTACAATGCGCAATACTGCCGACATTTTGAACCTTGTATTTGACAGCGGAATTACTGCCGATTCGGTAATGCACGCCGTGCATGAGTTAGGAAATCAGGTAGCTAAACAAACTCAAGCAAAAGAACACCAAGCTACTCCTCGCCATATGCCTAAAAATTTAACTATTGAGGGTGATGCCTTTATGATTAAAGGTAAAAAAGAAGCAGGTCAGCTGACTCTTGTGCACCATTATCGGGTTTATGAGCGAGTAGCTAATCAAATCATTAATCGGCATGACTTTCTCAGTGTTGGGCACCAAGGACGGCTTGAAGCACGACTAAGTGATTATTTAGACCGCCATTATAAGCTTGCCGGTCAAACGATCTTTTTGGCCAGTGACGCTGGCCCAGGTTACGAACCAGCTAAGCTATTAAGTCTAGTTCCTCAAGGTGCACATGGTGAATACTTTCTCGACCGCTATCATTGTTTACAGAAAATTGAACATACTTTAGGCCGGCACAACGAATTAGCCATGCGAGCAATTAAAGCCGTTCGTCATCATGATCAAGCAGAGCTAACAATAATTTTAGATACTTATGAATCACAAAACCTAACGGAAAAACAAGCAGACGACCTAATGCGTTTAAGAAAGTATCTACAGCGAAATTGGCGGTATATCCTCTCACCACAAATGCGTGGATTTAAGGATATTCATTTAATTGGTTCAGTCGAAAGTTCTCACCGGGCTTTTACTTACCGGATGAAGAAACAGGGCAAGTCATGGACTAAGCAGGGGGCTAAAGCCATGATTGGTTTAATTGAAGCCCGAATGAATGGTGAACTGCAAGCTAGTTTAAATACAATCCTAGAACAATTAACAGTTCTTCCTCGAGTGGCTCAAACCAGCCTATTACAGGAAATGCATATTCGAACTGGAGAGTTTCTAAGAAAGGCACCGACAAAGCCGTCAATTGGAGCAGTACAAGGAATAATTCCGATTAACACGGTCACAAGTAGACCAATGGGACAACTTTTTAAGGCACTAACCCACTAAAACTGTATATTTAAAGGCTACCTATGAAAACTTGACAGATACATTAGTTGTTTCTTTGTTGCTTATATAGCTACAAAGTGATACACTTTTTATAAATTTATTTGATAGGAGTTTTTTACAATGGTGATTTCAGAATTGAAAAAAAGAGTTATGATTTCTCTGACTAAAGAGCAAGATAAGAAATTAACCGATATGGCAAAACAAAAAGGATTTTCAAAATCTGCGGTTGCAGCGTTAGCTATAGAAGAATATGCAAGAAAGGAATCAGACCAAAAAAAATAAGCAAGAACTCGCGATTTTAGAAGGTTACGAGGTCTTGCTACTTATGTTCTAATAGGGTAATTATATCATGACTGTTAAAAATACTAAAGCTAGACATTTTGGGCTTTTGTTGTATCCTGATTCAATTCCAAATGATTGGAAAGGGAAGTTAGAGAGTTTAGGCATTTCAATGGCTGTTAGTCCTCTACACGATATGGATGAAAAAAAGATGAGGATACGTGGAATAGTAATGATGTTATACGGAATGGGAAGCGTTATAAAAAACCACATTACCATGTTATATACGTTGCTCGAAATCCAGTAACGATAGAGAGTGTCCGAAAGAAAATTAAGCGAAAATTGGGAGACAGTTCAGTCGCTCATGTTGAGATACTTGATTATATCAAAGGTTCATATGAATATCTTACTCATGAATCGAAGGATGCTATTGCTAAGAATAAACACATTTACGATAAAAAAATTATTTCGCATATTAATGATTTTGATCTTGACCGCTATATAACGCTTGATGAGAGTCAAAAAAGAGAGCTGAGAGATCAATTGATAGAGATCATAAATCAATACGGAATAGTCAATTTGAAGGAATTAAATGTTTTTCTTGACTGGAGAGGACAAGATTTTGGAATCTCTAATCAAAGAGATGTGACTGATGTGATTGGTTCGAATGGGAACCTTTTCCGCATGTCTTTTGATGGTAATTACCAGAATGGTTTTCGCCCACAATATGCAAGAAGAGTAGACCCTGAAGCTGGTGAAACTATCAGTGGTGTTGACGAACAAAATAAGTAAAGTTAAAGAAGGAGAAGAAAAAGGAGAGATAAAATGAGTGAATCTGGGTATGTTACAGACCCTTTGATAATTTTAGGGGTGTTGATTTTTTTAGTAGGCATATTGATTTTTTGTTTTGGTAAAAAGTGGTTTATTTTACGAAGTTTTTTTGGAGATAGAAGTATGTTTTCTCAAATTTTTTGGGGGTTAATTATATCTCTAATTGGCTTAATATTGTTATATATTTCTGGAGTATTTACTAGGGTCCGTCTGAAAACTACTTAAGTAAGATGCAAATTGAGGCAATGTAAACCGTAGCCAGATAAACATGAGCGAGCTTATCATAACGCGTTGCAATCCTACGAAAGTTCTTCAACTGATTGAAGAAGTTCTCAATCAAATGGCGCTCACAATAAACGTGGTAATCACAGGTCCACTTGTCTTTGGTATTTTCCTTTGGCGGAATGGTATAGACGGCTGCTTTATCTTTAATATACTGGCGAAGTTTCGCGGTGCCATAGGCTTTATCCGCGATAATATTTGATTGAGAAATATCGAAGCCTTCCAGCAACTCACTGGCAACTTGGCTATCATGTACTTGACCACCTGTTAGGCGAAAACCCAAGGGATTCCCTAATCCGTCAACGAGTGCGTGAATCTTGGTTGTTCGGCCACCTCGACTTAGTCCAATAGCTTGATTTTCGACCATACATTCGGCGTTTTTTTTGCCCCAGTGGCCTTTTGATGCGCTCGAACGATCGTTGAATCTAAGCTCAAGTTTTCCATGTCGGGATCGTCAATCAATTTGAGAAAAACCTGTTCGAACAAGTTTGAACTTACCCAGGCTCGGAAGCGACTATACACCGTTTTCCAAGAGCCATAGCGTTCAGGTAGATCACGCCAAGGAGCCCCGCTGCGCATGAGCCAGAGGATAGCGTTGAGGGCGGTACGGTTGTCTAGGCTTGATGGACGGCCAGTCCGGTATGGCGGGAAGTATCCTTTGATTCGGTCCCGCTGAGCATCTTCCAGTTCGTATCGTTTAGGTGTTGTCATCGGAATGCCTCGATTCGTTTTTCCTCAGATTATACCTGAATTTTTAGTTTTCAGACAGTCCCTAAATAATTTTAGACAAGAGCGAAGCGTATTTTAACAAACACGCTTGACGATAAAAGAGGCTGGGAAAAAACTCCTAGTCCAAAATAAAAACCGGATGATGAATTTTTTGAACAATTCATCATCCGGTTTTTATGTACACAGGAAATCGTTCCTGATATGATGTAATTACCCCTAAAAACAACCAAAGGGAGCGATTTCCATGTATCAAAATTATACCATAGGGCAAACCAAATTCGTACTAAACTATAACTATGATTTACCACAGAATCATATTGCGCGGCTAATTGGTGATTTTGTCGACTCGATTCCACAAAATGTGCTATTAGAAGATTCAGGAGCGGCTACCGGCCGCCCTTCATCGCATCCAGCAATTATGCTTAAGATTCTCTTGTTTGCCTACGCACGTCAAACTTATTCTGGAAGAAAGATTGAAATGATGTTGGATGAGAACCTGCCAATGCGTTGGTTAGCTCATGATTATACTTATAGCTACCATACCATCAATAACTTTCGACGCAGTCAGCACGCTAGTAAGCTAATTAAACATGCCTTTGTTTACTTTACCATGGCTTTGAAAGATCACGGACTAATTCAAAATGATGCAGTTTTTATCGATGGGACCTAGGTAGAAGCCGATGCCAATAAATATTCATTTACTTGGCGACGGGCAGTTGAAAAGTATCACGCTAAGTTAAGAGAAAAGACAAGTAAGCTTTATGAGGAACTAGTAGAAAAGCAAGTGGTGCAAGAAATGGCACCGGAGCTGGTTACTTCCGCCGAAGGCATGGAAGTAATGGAACAAGAACTGGCGGAGAAAATCACTAAGCTAGATGGAAAGATTAGGCAAGAACCAAAAATCATCAAAGGCGTTTCAGTGAGAAAACGGCGCCGTCGTTTTCTAAAAAAGCTTCGTCACCAATTAAGCAACGACCTAATTCCGCGTGCCAAAAAGTATGAACGTGCTGAAAATATCTTCCAAGGTCGTAATAGCTATTCCAAAACTGACCACGATGCGACCTTCATGTGTATGAAGGAAGATCCGATGATGAATCGGGAGTTGAAGCCCGGCTATAACCTGCAAATCGCTACCCATAAGCAATTTGTCCTTGATTACGGGCTGTTTTCAAATCCAACTGACACCAGGACCTTAGTGCCATTCCTTACCCAGTTTCATGCTTTAGATTTCTTTGAACATATCGTCGCCGATGCAGGCTATGGTAGTGAGTACAATTACACAATGATTCTTGATCGGTTTGAAAAGCAGCCGGTTATCCCATACACAACCTATCAAAAGGAACAGAAACGTAAGTTTAAAAATGATCCAACTAGGTCACAGAATTGGGAATATAACGCTAATGACGACTACTACATTGATCATCAAGGAGTTCGTTTTAGTTTTTATCGCTACAGTAAATCCACTGATAAGTATGGCTTTAAGCGTGACTTTAAAATCTATCGTGCTGATAAACATCAACTATCAGTTAAATTAGATGAGCTAGCGAAGACACCAGGTGGTCGGCAACGCTATATGCAGGTTAACCCAACGTGGAATTATTATAAAGCTAAAGTTAAAGATACCCTCTCAAGTGACGAAGGCAAGGCAATTTATCGTCGACGGAAGTTCGACGTTGAACCAGTCTTTGGTCACATGAAGAGGGATTTTGGCATACGCCGAACTCACCTCCGTGGCCAAGGGGCTGTGGAAAATGACATTGGGCTAGCCTTGATGGCATTAAATCTAACGAAATTTGGCCAATCAATTAGTCGATTGGAGACTAATTTCATAAATAATTTAAAATCCGAACTACGATTTTTGGATCGATCAAAAATCATAGTCCGGATTTTATTGTTAAAGAACCAAGAATTAATAGTTAATTCCCATCCTCAAATGAAATTAAATTTTATTCAAAGCCAACATTTACCATTTATTCATCATTATGAATAAAGATAGCGCCACGGTTACCAGGACGCGCTTTCCAGCCTGTGATTGGTTCACCATTGAAGAAGAGTCGCTTGGCCTCAATTTCACCCATTACCGATTGATCAGTAAAAACAGTCACACTGCTCAAATCAGTCTCTAACGGGTATCCAGTCCGAGGATCTAGTAAATGGTGATAACGACGACCATTTTTAATCAAAAATCGTTCATAAATCCCAGATGTAACTGCCGAACAAGCCGGCTCGCGGACAGTTGCCGAATTTTCACCACGATGCAGTTGCGGATCCTGCACACCGATGATCCACTGCCCATCATCCCGCCGTGGTGACCTACCAACAAATAGGAGGTTACCCCCTAAGTCGATAATTCCCGCGGGAACGCCAGCTTCAATCCAAAGATCACGAATACGGTCCGCAATATAGCCTTTTGCAATCCCGCCAAGGTCTAATTCCATCCCCGGCTCTTCTAAATATACCGTCCGTGCGTCTCGGTTCAGTAATACTTTATAAGGGTCGATCAACTTTAACCGCTCTTTGATCTCAGCATCACTTGGCACGTGCGCCCCTGCAAAGCCGATTTTCCATAGTTTTACTAACGGGCCGATCAAAGCGTTAAAGCCAAAGTTTTCACGACTATATTTCACTGCCAGTTCAATGAGGTCAAAAGTCGTTGACGATACCATTTTCGGGGTTTTACCTGCACCATGATTCACCGACATTACTTCTGATTCATTACGGTTAACCGTTAGTTGATCCTCATAATGATCAATTAGGTCCATCGATTTCTTTAGCAACGAAAAATATTCGTTACCAAAAATCGTCAAATTTATGCGAGTTCCAAGAGCATGATGAGTCATCACATGCCGTTGCGCCATCAATTCATTATTCATAATTAGTTTTCGGATGCACCTGTTGTCGCATCTGCCTCGTCATCATTTGCGTCTACGCTGCCCGCATCGGATGCGCCTGTTGTAGCGTCCGCATCAGTATCGTCATTTGCTGCTGGTGCTTGGGTCGCAACCACTTCACTAGCATTGTCAGTGTTATCATCATCACTTGATTCTGAAGCACCAGTTGATGCGTCAACACTGTCAGCTTCTTCACTGTTGTCGCTAGCATCTTCATGCTTAGAAGCACCAGTGTTACCATCAGTACTCCATGCACCATTTTCGAAGAGGTTAAGAATGTATTCCACATTACCAGTAAATTCGATGGTGCCAAGGTAATGACCATTAACATCACGTAAGGCGTAGTATTGGATCAATGAACGGTGACCATTCATCCATAATGGCCGAGTTACAACGTCTTTTTCACCATTCCGGAAACTGTTAATAATCTTCATAACAGCTGGAACAGCCAACGGTGGATGACATTCTTGAACAGTTTCACCGAGAGAAGCTACATTCCGAACGTGTTCCCGATTTGGCTTATCAGAGAACCATGCGAAATGATCAGTACTGTCAATCAAGTCAATTTCAAATGGGATTGTACTGAAGATTTGTTGAACTTCTTTTAATGTCAACCGACCAGTAGGGAAGTTAATGTAAGCTTCACTGATCGTTGGTTGATTAATGGACATATCCAGTCCCTCCTTATTTACATTTTCAAAGATTTGAATGTATTCCACAAAATGGGTAAAGCAGTTTTCAAGGTTATCACGTGCTTCCGCATTAATTAACCGGCCATCTTTTGAGAAGGAATGACTAGCATTACCAATCAAAACTTCATTTCCTGGCAACAAGTTAGCATCACAATCAGGAGAAACCAAAATCTGACGCATTTGAACTTGAGATCTTGCAGAAGCTTGGCATCCATAAGATACACCGACAACCATAACTGGCTTGTGTTTTAACACATCAGTCTTGTAGGAAAGCCATTCAACCGTACTCTTCAAGGCTGCCGGAATACCATGGTCATATTCAGGAGTAGAGAAGATAATCCCATCAGCAGCCTTAACCTTTTGCTTTAACTTCCATACCTCTGTTTGTTCAGAAAGAGGGGTATCAACGCTAAATGGTGGCAATTGGCTAATTTCAGCAATTTCAATATCAGCCATTTGACAGAAGTGCTTTTTCATGTATTTAAGCAAAATCCGGTTATATGAGAAATTGGCATTAGTTCCAACTAAAGCAAGGATTTTCATTACTTGTTTGCCTCCTTCTTTTCAGCAACCATCCGATTGATTGCCTTGGCGTAGTGTTTGAATTCACGCATACATTTTTCTAAGAAATGAATAGTCGTTTCGTTCGTGATGTCACCATCTTTATCAATGATATGAGCGGCATCACTCATAAAGAACTCTTCGTTTTGGAAAATATAAGCATTAACACCTGGTGATATCAAAATATCTCGTAATTGAACTTGAGAACGGGATGAGCCTTGGTCATGGGTAGAAGCACCAATGATCATGACTGGCTTATTTTCTAATGGGTGAACTTCATAGGAAAGCCATTCAATTACACTCTTTAAAGCAGAGGTAACAGAGTGGTTGTATTCTGGGCTGGCAATAATAACAGCGTCGGCGCTTGAAACACGACGATCAATATCAGCAACAACCTCAGGAATCTTTCCTTTATAATTTTCATTAAACATTGGCACTTGACGAATATCAATCACATCAATATCATCATCACTAAAATGACGGGCAATAAATTCTAATAACATCCGGTTGTATGAATAATTAGCATTTGACCCGGCAATTGCAGCAATTTTCATACGTGTCACTTCCTTTAAGTTATTTATGCAACATTTCACATTGTTATTCTACTATATTTTACTCGTTCAAAAAACATATTATTAGTAATATGCACATTTAATTGACTATTTCCATAACAATTGATTATAAGTTGGACTAAGTTATCATTCTGAGAATTAATTACGCGATTCTTCATCCCCGACATATTTATCCAGTAGTATTTGGAGATGTGCTAAAATATTAAACACATTGAATTAATAGAACGGAGAAATAATATGACACAAACTAAACAACATGAACAAGATGTTGAGGTATGGGTTGGGAAACGTTTTCCACTCACAATTCGTCGCCTAGGCGTTAACGGACACGGGATCGGCTACTATAAGCACAAGGTATGTTTTGTCCCTGGTGCCCTGCCAAATGAAGTCGTAGTCGCTGAAGTTACACGCGTTCTCCCACGCTATCTTGAAGCTAAAATTCACCGGATCCGGAAGAAGAGTCGGGATCGGGTAACGCCACGAGATGAGTACGCTGATATCGCTGGTGGTTTTGAACTTGAAAACCTCGCTTACCAACAACAATTAAAGTTTAAACGGCAAGTAATCATCGATAGTCTCGAAAAATTTCAACCATACGGCTACCGTAATTACGATGTTCGCCCAACTATTGCAGCCCCTGAAGAATACGGTTACCGTAACAAGGCCCAATTCCAGGTGCGGATGGTTAATGGCAAAGTAGCGGCCGGTCTTTACCAACCAAACAGTCATACCCTTGTTGATATGGAGACTTGTGCTGTTCAAATGCCCCGGACAATGGAGACGGTCCGAGCCGTTACGAAGATGATCGAAGACTTGCAGATTCCAGTTTATGACAAAAAGCACAATAGCGGCATCATTAAGACCTTAGCAGTTCGTGAATCATGGTCAACCGGGGAAGTCCAATTAACCTTCATTACTAATTCTGCTAAACTTCCTCACAAACGCGAACTGCTTGAACGCATTGAAAAAGAACTACCGGCAGTTGTTTCAGTTATGCAAAACGTTAACCCAGGTGATACACCCTTAGTTTGGGGTGATAAAATGATCCATCTCGCTGGAAAAGATTCAATTCTGGAAAGCTTGATGGGACTTGATTTTAAACTCTCAGCCCGTTCATTCTTACAACTAAATCCTGAACAAACAGAGGTATTGTACGAAGAAGCTTCTAAAGCCCTTGAATTGGACAAGGATGATACCTTAATCGATGCATATGCTGGAATCGGGACAATCGGTCTTTCCCTTGCATCACGGGTGAAAGCTGTTCGCGGAATGGAAATCATCCCCGAGGCAGTTGCCGATGCTAACGAAAATGCCAAGCTAAATAATATTGCTAATGCTAAATATGAAGTTGGCAAAGCAGAAGAAGTTCTTCCCCGCTGGCAAAAGGAAGGACTCAACTTTGATGCCCTTGTTGTTGATCCTCCGCGAACAGGGTTAGATGACCAATTAATCAAGCAAATCTTAAAAGTTAAGCCGCGAAAGTTTGCCTACGTCTCATGTGGCATGGCTTCTCTCGCTCGGAACTTACGGCGGTTAACTAGTGTCTATCACGTTGACTACATTCAACCAATTGACATGATGCCCCAAACGGCTCGCTGTGAAGCAGTTGTAAAATTATCCTTACGAAACGGAAATAAATAGTAACTAGGTAGGCTGAAAGGAATTTTCTTTCGGCTTATTTTTGTTTTAAATAATAATTAAGCCCCATTTGAAAACGTTTACAAAGAGCTGTTATTTTCTTATAATAGATTTAATAAGGAAAATAATAAAGGAAGCCCGATTATGAAGCCAACAATTAAAGATATTGCTCAACGAGCCCATGTTTCAACGGCCACCGTTTCTCGTGTTTTATCCAAAAAGGCGAAATCCTACCGTCCCGAAACAGCGGCTAAGATTGAAGCAATCGCTAAAGACTTAGGATACAAGAAAAACCTTGCAGCGGCTGAACTAGCTGCTAACAGCAGTATGTTAATTGCCGTTATCTTAAATAATACTCAAACAAATTTTTCAAATGATATTATCGCCGCTATCCAAGCAGAGACGGACAAAGCAGGGTACCAGATGTTCATTCTTTATGCTGGGAATCACGACGCTCGATTGCTTAATCAAGCAATTAGCGTTGCCCTCGAACGACATGTTGCCGGCATTCTGTTGGTTGCAACCTCCCTCGATGAACAAGCTGCTCGTACCTTACGCGAAAGCAGTACCCCTTGCCGATTAGTATCGGTCTATGACGAAGCTGATCCCCGGTATACTGGATTTAAATTTACAAGTTCAAATAACGAGAAAATTGGTTATTTAGCCACTAATTATTTAATTGAACGCGGTCATTCCCGAATTGGGTTAGCGGGTATTGATCGTTCCTCAACCGGAAAGCAGCGACTCCACGGCTACCAACGGGCAATGACTGAACACGGATTGATACCGCGGATGGACTCGGTTGAATATGGCGATTACAGTTTTGGCCCTCAACAAAATATGCTCAAAACACTAATGAATAAGGATCTTGATGCGATCATCACCGCTAGCAATATGGTGGCTGTGGGCATGATCAGAGAGGCTCATTTGCTTGGCCTTAATATTCCAAAAGACCTATCATTTATTAGTATCGATGGGACTTTTCTTTGTGACATTACCATCCCAACTATTACAAGCGTAACTCAGGACTTTTATCAAATGGGACTCATCGCAGTTAGGAGCCTATTGAACGATGATGACTCACAATTTATCTCAATCCATATCACACCGCGAAATAGCGTAAGACTCCTAGGCAAAAAAGAAATAAGTTTGTTATATTATTCGTGTAAGAGATTACATAAGCTCAAATTGCAATTATTTTATACATTTTTTCGTTAGGAGTTGTTTTTCATGAGTCAAGATGAGTCTGTTGTACTTAACCAAGACCAAGAAACTTCGACGAGTGGATTGCCAATTTTACCAAAGAGTACTATCTGGATGATTAACTTTGGTTTCCTTGGTGTTCAAGTCGCCTTTACGTTACAAGGTTCGCAAATGAGCCGGATCTTCCAAACAATTGGTGCTAATCCTAATAATTTGGGATGGTTCTTCTTACTGCCACCACTTGCAGGATTGATCGTGCAGCCAATCATTGGTTATTATTCTGACCGAACATGGGCGCCAAAACTTGGTGGTCGGCGTCTCCCCTACCTGTTAATCGGGATGGTCATTGCCGTCATCGTTATGATTTTACTGCCTAATTCAGGAAGTTTTGGATTTGGATACAGTTCGTTAGCAGCCCTCTGGTTTGGGGCTATTACCGTCGCCTTCCTTGATCTTTCATCAAATATGGCGATGCAGCCATTTAAGATGATGGTTGGTGATATGGTTAATGATGATCAAAAGAGTTATGCATACGGGATTCAAAGTTTAATCTGTAATACCGGTGCCGTTTTAGCAGCCATTTTCCCATTCCTTTTGACATGGTGGGGTGTATCAAACACTGCTAAAAAGGGTGTTGTTCCTCAATCAGTTGTAATTTCGTTCTACGTTGGCGCTGTTATTTTAGTCATCACCTGTCTCTTTACTATCTTCCGGGTTCACGAATATGATCCCGCAACTTATGCTCGTTACCATGGCATTTCAGAGGAAGACAATAAAAAAGGTGGAAACTGGTTTACCCTCTTAAAGCATGCTCCACGGGTATTTTGGAATGTCGCATTAGTTCAATTCTTCTGCTGGTTCTCTTTCCAATACCTTTCAACTTATGCGGTTGGGGCCATCGCTAAGAACGTTTGGTTAACAACTGATGCTTCTTCAGCTGCCTACCAAGCTGCCGGTAACTGGTACGGTGTTATGACCGCTGTTCAATCAATTGCGGCAGTTGTATGGTCATATGTTCTGGCTAAAGTTCCTAATAACCACCACAAAGCTGGCTATGCTTTCAGCCTTTTGCTCGGGGCCATTGGATACACATCAATCTTCTTTATCCATTCACAAAACGCCCTTATCTTCTCCTTCGTTTTGATCGGAATTGCTTGGGCTTCAATGAACACCTACCCATTAACAATGGTTACAAATGCCTTATCTGGTAAACACATGGGTACTTACCTTGGCCTATTTAATGGTTCAATCTGTGTACCACAAATGGTTGCCTCACTACTTAGTTTTGGTCTCTTCCCATTACTTGGTAGTTCCCAAGTCAACATGATGCTTGTTACTGGTATTTCTGCCCTCCTAGGTGCAATTTCAGTTCTCTTTATCAAGGAAACTTACCAAGCCTAATTATTCTAAAAAAGTAGCGTTTGCAGACAAAATTTGCAGACTCTACTTTTATTTTGGCAGATTGCAAGAAATAACTTGAACGAATTTAGTGACGTAGATTAAGCAAGAAGATCTCGATTGGTGTGTGCCAGTTAAGACATTTAATTGGTCGGGAATTCAGATACCAATTGATTTGAACCAGCTGGCGATCGCTCAGCTCTTCAATGGCTTGTCCCTTGGGAATAAACCGTCGCAAAACTCGGTTACGGTTCTCATTACTACCGCGTTCATGTGGTGAATAAGCATGGGCAAAATAAACCTGAGTACCTGTTAGCTGTTCAATTGCCTGATAGTTAGCGAACTCTTTCCCATGATCCACGGTAAGCGTCTTGAGCTTGTCTTGAAGTTGACTAGCTAGTTCAAGTACGGCTTGAGTCATGGACTGACTGTCGCGACCATGGAGCCGTTTAACAATTGTCAGGCGACTCTTACGCTCCACAAAAGTCGCCACAGCTTGACCTTTACGTTTGCCAGAAAGTACGGTATCAGCTTCAAAGTGGCCGAATTCTTGGGGAGTTTCGACTTTATGAGGACGCTCCTCAATGGAGCGGCCGTGACTGAACGTACCACGCTTTTCTTTAGCACGATGACGACGAATTCCATGATCAGGCAAATCGGGTAACTGTACATCAAGCCATCCTTGATCAATCCAGTTATAGACCGTCTTGTAGGCAATCCCAACTACATGGGCAACTTGTTCAGGGGACCACTTCTGGACTTGAATCTTTTCCTCAATCAAGTGCTTAAGGCTTTTAGTGAGTGAAGACTTCCGCCCCCGTTGACTAACCTTGCGTTCAAAGTCAGTTTGCGCTAGTTCAGCTTGATACTCACCGTTGAGCCGGTGAAGTTCGTTAAAGACTGTGGTTTTACTAAAGCCTAAGTAATTAGCGATGTATCGTAAGGAACGTCCTTCATTATGAAGCGTTTCAATGACAATGCGGTTCTGGAATGATAAAATAGTGGTGCCCATTAAGGTCCTTCTTTCTAATGGAATGTTGTGGTAACACCATTAAAGACCTTGATGGGTTTTTCTGTCCACTTAAATGTTCAACTCAAATTTTACAATCTGCCTTTTAAATAAGATTTGTTATAATACCTAAAAGTCTTTATGCAGTTTTTGTTTATAATAAACATATTTTTGAATAAAAATTCATTAAAAACTTGACAAAAGCATAAAATTACAGTAGTTTAGTATCAATCATTATCCTTTAATTTGGTCCCGTGAGGCTAACAAGGGCAGCGTTGTATTACTAACATTGAATTATACATATATATTCAATTCTTCGTATACGCTTAAGCCCATTACCAATGGTTTAAGCGTTTTTTATTAAACTTTTTTACAACGTGCAACTAGTTTATGTGATCAGCGGAAGGGTTTTGCAAGAAAGGATGAAACTCATGAAACGATATTTAATTCTAGAAGATGGTACTGTCTATACCGGCGAAGGTTTTGGCGCTACCAAGGCAACTCTTGGTGAGGTTGTCTTCACAACAGGGATGGTCGGCTATCAAGAAGCAATAACCGATGAATCATTTGCCAATCAAATTTTAGTCTTTACCAATCCCCTCATCGGCAACTATGGGATTAATAGTGAAGATAACGAAACATTATATCCTCAAATCAAGGGCGTAATTTGTCATCATGTCGCTCGTGTTCCCAGCAACTGGCGTATGACTGACTCGCTCCCTAATTTCTTAGCAAAGCACCAAATTCCTGGCCTCCAAGGAATTGATACACGTGAACTAGTCCGTAAGCTTCGTCAATATGGAACATTACGCGGAATCATGACCGATAATGTTACCGATATCAAAGATAAGCTTGAACAGTTAAAACAAACTTCGCCAACCCAGAACATTATTAGCAAAGTATCTACTAAGGAATCCTACGCTAATCCGGGAACTAAGCGAACTGTTGTTGTTCTTGACTTCGGAATGAAAAATAGCATTCTCCGTGAATTAAATAAAAGAAACTGCAATGCAATTGTTCTTCCTTATAACGCCTCGATCAGTGAAATAATGGCGTTCAATCCAGACGGCATTCTCCTTTCGAACGGCCCTGGTGATCCACTTGAAATGACAACTATTGCGGAAACTGTCGCAGAATTAGAAAAACATGTGCCAATTTTCGGCATTTGCATGGGCCATCAAATCTTTGCCCTAGCTAATGGTGCTAAAACTTATAAGATGAAATTTGGCCACCGTGGTTTTAACCATCCCGTCCGTAATCTCCAAACGGGAAAGATCGCATTCACCTCCCAAAATCACGGTTTTGCAGTTGATCCATCCTCTATTGATGATACCGACCTCCAAATCACCCACCTTGAAGTGAACGATGGCACGGTTGAAGGACTCCAGCATTCAAAGTATCCTGCATTTTCCGTTCAGTTCCATCCAGACGCTGCGCCAGGGCCCCACGATGCTGAACAGCTTTTTGATAAATTCATGGCATTAATTGACAGTAATAAGGAGGTCCTCGCCTATGCCTAAACGAACCGATATTCATAAAATTCTCGTTATCGGGTCTGGTCCTATTATTATTGGTCAAGCAGCTGAATTTGATTATTCCGGCACGCAGGCTTGTCTCGCCCTCCGCGAAGAAGGATACGAAACTGTTCTTGTTAATTCTAATCCAGCAACAATCATGACTGACAGGGAAATTGCTGATCATGTCTACATCGAACCATTAACGGTTGACTCCCTCTCTCAAATTATCCGTCAAGAATATCCCGATGCAATTTTACCAACCCTTGGCGGACAAATCGGCCTCAATTTAGCTGTCTCCTTATCTAAAACTGGTCTCCTCGATGAATTAGGGATTGAACTTCTCGGAACTAAGCTGGATTCGATTGATGAAGCAGAAGACCGAGAAAAATTTAAGGAATTAATGAATGAACTTGGTGAACCTGTTCCCGCCTCGCAGACAGTTAATACTGTTGATGAAGCAGTCGAATTCGCACACCAATGTGGATATCCAGTAATCGTCCGTCCCGCCTTTACCATGGGTGGTACAGGCGGTGGGATCTGCCATAATGATGCAGAAATGCGTACTGTTGCCAAGAATGGCTTGGAATTATCCCCCGTCACCCAATGTTTAATTGAAAAGTCAATCGCTGGTTATAAGGAAATCGAGTTTGAAGTAATGCGGGATGCAGCTGACAATGTAATGGTCGTTTGTTGTATGGAAAACTTTGACCCAGTGGGAATTCATACCGGTGACTCCATCGTATTTGCCCCTAATCAGACCCTTAGCGACCGCGAATACCAGATGCTCCGTGATTGCGCGCTCAAGTTGATCCGTGCCCTCAAAATCGAAGGGGGATGTAACGTCCAACTAGCTCTTGATCCGCAAAGTTTCCAGTATAACGTTATCGAAGTTAATCCACGAGTTTCCCGTTCGTCTGCCCTCGCTTCAAAGGCAACGGGTTATCCAATCGCTAAAATGGCTGCTAAAATTGCGGTTGGCCTTACCCTTGATGAAATTAAGAATCCCGTTACCAAGGCAACTTTTGCTGAATTTGAACCGGCACTTGACTATGTTGTCTGCAAAATTCCCCGCTGGCCGTTTGATAAGTTTACTCAGGCTGATCGACACCTGGGCAGCCAGATGAAAGCCACGGGAGAAGTAATGGCAATTGGTCGGACAGCTGAGGAAGCTCTCCATAAGGCTGTTCGTTCACTCGAAATCGATGAAAAAGACCTTTTTTCAGCGGAAGTTCATCATGCGCCAACAGATATGCTTGAAAAGAAGTTACGTTATCCCCAAGATGATCGGTTATTTTATTTAGCAGAAGCATTTCGGCGTGGATACTCTCTTCAGCAAACTCATGACTTAACTAAGATTTCCCCCTATTTCCTCGATATCGTCAAACACTTGGTGGAACTCGAAGACGATCTTAGTACCAAGCCATTTGATGCAGAAACACTGATGACTGGCAAGAAATACGGGTTTAGCGATGCAACAATTGCCCGCCTTTGGCATACTTCCTCACAAGAAGTTCGGGAATTCCGAAAACAAAATGAAGTTCTCCCCGTGTATAAGATGATTGATACCTGTGCTGCTGAATTTGCTTCTTCAACCCCTTATTTCTACAGTGCATATGACCATGAAAACGAAAGCCAACGAACAAAGAAACCATCGATCCTTGTCATTGGTTCAGGGCCAATCCGGATTGGTCAAGGAGTCGAGTTTGACTATGCGACCGTTCACAGCGTTAAGGCAATTCAACGGGCTGGCTACGAAGCAATTGTCATCAATTCGAATCCAGAAACCGTTTCAACAGATTTCTCGGTTTCCGATAAACTCTATTTCGAGCCCCTCACGCTTGAAGATGTCCTAAACGTGGTTGATCTCGAACAACCAGTGGGCGTGATTGTTCAATTCGGTGGACAAACAGCGATTAATTTAGCAGAAGGTCTTGCTAAAAATGGGGTTAATATTCTTGGAACAACCGTTGACGATCTTGATGCCGCGGAAGATCGAGAAGTATTCGATAAAGTTATTACTGATCTAAATCTTAAGCAGCCAATCGGTTTAACCGCGACTACTCACTCTGCCGTTATCAAAGAGGCTGAAAAAATCGGCTATCCCGTTCTCATTCGTCCAAGTTATGTTCTCGGTGGCAAGGCCATGGAGACTGTTTATAATCAAGAAGAACTGGAACAATACCTTCAACAAAACGCCTCCATTACTGCTGATCATCCCATTTTAATTGATGCCTACCTTGAAGGACGGGAATGTGAAGTAGACGCAATTTGTGATGGGAAGGACGTCCTTATCCCCGGAATAATGGAACATATTGAACACGCGGGCGTTCACTCAGGAGATTCAATGGCAGTTTATCCTCCACAACATTTTGATGACGACATTAAACAACAAATCGTTACTGCCACCGAAAAATTAGCGGTTGCGCTTAAATGTATTGGCATCATGAATATCCAATTTATTGTTCATAATCATGGGGTGTACATCCTTGAAGTTAATCCGCGAGCTAGTCGGACAGTGCCATTCCTCAGCAAGATTACAGGAATCGAAATGGCCCAAGTTGCTACCAAAGTTATCCTTGGACAGTCCCTTGCTGATCAAGGCTTTACTAACGGGCTTTACCCAGAGCCACAAACTATTCATGTTAAAGCTCCCGTCTTTAGTTTTAACAAGCTAGCGAACGTTGATTCTTACCTCAGTCCAGAAATGAAATCGACAGGCGAAGTGATGGGTACAGATACTACCTATGTAAAAGCACTTCATAAGGCCTTTTCTGGCGCACATATTCAAGTCCCTAACGATGGTAAAATTCTCTTTACGATTGAAAATGAGGATGAAGAAGACGTTATCCCACTAGCAAAACGGTTTGCTCAAATTGGCTACCAAATTTTCACTACCCCACAAATAACATCGCACTTTAAGGATAACGGAATTCACGTCCATCAAGAAATATCCAATATCGATGAACTCGACTACCTCCTAAAAGCCGGGCAGATCGACCTTGTTATCAACACCATGCGCCATGATTATGAACAAGATTCACTTGGCTTTCAGATCCGCCAAAGTACAATCGCGCAAAACGTACCACTGATGACCTCACTTGATACAGTCAATGCGTTGCTGCACGTTAAAGAAGATCAATCTTTGGAAGCCATCACAATTAAATAGAATCGAGTAGGAGATAATTGATTAGTTCAATTATCGACCTCTCACACCACCGTACGTACGGTTCCGTATACGGCGGTTCGACAACTTAATCACATTGAATTGACTGGAGCGTCTTGGACATATTCATAAGTCCGAGTTGTTCCAGTTTTCTATTAGTTAGAGAATAGCTCAAGGTCTTACTATGTGCAGTTCGCCAGTAGCCCTTTCGGGTACTAGCGAAGACATATGCATCATGCTGGGACAGCCCCAACTTCTGTAAGTTAGTTACCTTAGTTTTAAACTTTTTCCATTGCTTCCAAATATACTGCCTTATTCGGACCCTCAACCACTTGTCAAGGCGTTGAATAAAGTTAGTTAGTTTCCCAATTGAGTAGTACTGAAGCCACCCACGCATTTTTCGATGAATTTCTTCAAACATTCTTGTCAGAGATATTCCACGATTACGTTTAGTTAATAACTTCAGTGCTTTCTTTACTCGTTGTTGCGATTGTTTAGCTGGACGGGCGTAGGCCCCAATGTGGTCTATACCCAACGAAAAGCCAAGAAACTTCAACCGTAGCGGGCTACCGACTTTGGTTTTATCTGGGTTCACTTTAACTTTCAAGCGCTTTTCTAGAAACTGGGTAATGCTTCGCATTACTCGTTCTCCGGCTCGTTGACTTTTAACATAGATGTTACAATCATCCGCATAGCGCACAAAGTGGTGACCACGTCTAGTCAACTCTTTGTCCAACTCATTTAGATAGATGTTCGCCAGTAGTGGTGACAATGGCCCTCCTTATGGGGTTCCTTTTTCACTCTTAGCGAAAAGCCCATGGTCTAAGACTCCGCTAGTTAGAAACTTACGAATGAGTCTTAGTGTCCATGGGTCATCAATATATTGTTGGAGATACTTAATCATCAAGTCATGATTAACGTTATCAAAATAGGCTTTTAGGTCTAAGTCGACAACTCTTCGATAACCTTGATTATAAAGATCTACTACTTTCGAAATAGCGTCATGGGCCCCACGGTGGGGACGGAAGCCAAAGCTATTATCAGAGAAAACACGCTCAAAGATAGGCGTAAGAATTTGGGCTACAGCTTGTTGAACCATTCGGTCCACCACCGTTGGTATTCCAAGTCTTCTTACTCCACCATTAGGCTTCGGAATTTCTACCCGTTTGACTGGAGCTGGTTTATACTTGCCCTCACGCAAACTAGCGATCAGTTCCGTCTTATTTTCTCTGAGATATGGCAAAAGGTCATTGACTGTCATACCATCAATGCCTGCTGCCCCTTTGTTTCTCTTAACTCGCAAATAAGCCTGATTAAGGTTATTGCGATCCAAGACTAAGTCTTGGATAGTGACACTCATACCTTTACCTTCACCATAATCGGTACTACGCGCCCTTGTGTACTTTCGGTTTTCCAAACCTATCCTCGACAAGCGGTCAGCTTGTTGTTCTGTTTTCTGCGATTGTCGCACCTGATTACACCTCCGATATAAGTTACAAGTTATTGTCGTTCAGTCCTTCATCCGATTATTCAAACTACTATGACCTCGGCTGACTTCTGGCTTACTCAACACTGCATCACTGCATCGCTTGTTTCTGTGGAAATTAAACTTATTCCTCTTGTCGGAAACGTGTAGGCCAGATCTCCCCGGGTAAGAATATTAGCTTTCGTACCATGTCATCGTTAGCTTTACTGAAACCAATTTCGAGTAGTATTGGACTTCAACTTGTCTAGCAGCCTTATCCAGTTAATTTCAGCCTTATAGCTACTTCTTGTTCATCGATGCAGTACTTTGCCTTAGACTTCCTTCAGATTCCACCTCACGGTGGACACCCTTGTCCTCAGCTCATGGTTCCGACTACTACGGCCCATAGCGGACTTTCACCACCTAGCTAATACCCATGCCGGGCGCACTAGTAAAAGCGAGACCGGATAAATTTCCAGCCCCGCTTTTACTTTAACCATTTATATTTAAGGAGAGATTTGATTAGTTCTATGCTTCTTTAACAGTTACCCCCTCATGGATTGCTTGCACTGCAAATGCCCCAATAAGGAGGGAGATTCCACCAAGCAAAAGCATCATTGGTTGATTGTGACCAACAAGTGGGAAGAGGAAGAAGCTACATAACGATGCAACAATTTGTGGAACACAGATCCCAACATTGAAGAGTCCAAGGTAAGCCCCTTCATTTTTCCCGTTCAAAGATGAAGTAAGGAGGGTAAATGGAATCGTGTTGATACTAAAGTTACCAATTCCAAACATGATCATTGCAATGATTGAAGTAGTCTTAGTTGTTACAAAGGTCATCCAGATTAATCCTAAACCACCGACGATCATTCCAAATGTGTACCACTTCTTTCGTGAGCCAGCCTTAGCATGAGCATAAATTAATCCCCAGACAATACCAGCAATGCTGTAAACGGCAGTTAAAATACCATACCAGTTACCGGCAGCTTGATAACCAGCAGAAGTTACATCAGACGTATGCCAAATATTACGAGCACAGGTACCAGTTGTATATGTCCAAACGTACATAATCGCAAACCAACTAAATAATTGAACCAGGTTAATTTCCCAGAAAGCGCGCGGTGCCGTCTTGATCAATTTCCAAAGGCTGACTGACTTGTTTTGTTCTTCAGGATCAATGTGGTGGTATTTTGCATATGTTTCCGGATCATATTCCTTAACATTAAAGACCGTCCATAATCCAGTGAATAGGAGAACCGCCGCTGCACAAAGGTATGACCAGATAACGGTATTTGGTACTACTCCTCGTTTAGCAGTATTGGACATCCCAAACATCGTAAAGATAAATGGTAAGATCGTTGCTAAAATTCCCCCGCCATTGGAAAAGACTTGTTGCCATGACCAAGCAAAGTTCTTCTGCTTGTTATTAACCATGTCACCAACGATCATCCGTGATGGCTGCATACAAATATTACTAAATAAGTCCATCAAACATACCGCCGTCGCAGCATAAATCATCGCAGCCATTGAACCATAGCCGAAGCCAAGGGAACCGGAGAATGGTAACATAATCAAAACTAATGCCGCAATCGGTGTCCCAAATAATAGGTAGGGCAACCGGCGACCAAAGCGATTCCAGGTCCGATCTGACATCTTCCCCATAATTGGTTGAACAATCATTCCCATTAATGGTGGGAAAATGAAGAAGAAACCTAGGTTGTTAGGATTGGCCCCAATCGTTTGACAAATACGACTCATCTGAGAACTCTGCAGTGAGAAAGCCATGTTTATTCCCAGAAAAGCAAATGTAATCGCAAACAGCTCTTTCTTTGGTAAATCCGGCATCCCAGTATCCAGATCAACCTGCTTCGTTTCAACTTTTTGTTTCGAATTCGAAAGTGATTTATCCATGATTATTCATCCCCACTCTAGTATTGATAAACCTTAGCTTCGTATGGCCGGATAGTATCATTTTGATCATCCTCATAATTACTAATTAGTAACTTCGCATCAGCTGGCACATTATAATGGCGGTTAACAGTCTCGTCAGTATAGTTCAAGATTACCAACAAAGTAGTGTCATCATCTTGCCGTGTATATGCAAAGATCTGTTCATCATCTTCATTACCAGAAACTAATGCATACTTTCCATTAGTAATTACTGGCATCGTGTGTCGTAGTTCAATCAATTTTTGATAGTAATAGAAAATCGAATTCTTATCAGCTAATGCATTTTTGACATTAACCTGCTTGTAATTTGGATTAACCTTTTCCCATGGGGTATGGTCAAAAAATCCTGCATATTCGCTATCATCCCATTGCATTGGTGTCCGCGCATTATCACGTGAATGGATCGCAATGTACTTCATCATCGTCTCGCCATCAAGCAAATGCTGGTCATCAACAAGTTGGTGATAGGCATTAATCGATTCAAGGTCGACGTAATCTTCAAGCTTTGGGAAATAGGCGTTAGTCATGCCAATTTCTTCCCCCTCATAAATGTATGGCGTTCCTTGCATCATATGAGTCATAGTCGCTAACATCTTGGTAGATTTAACTCGATAATCTTCGGTCTGATCATTACCAAACCGTGATACAACCCGTGGCTGGTCATGGTTGTTCCAATAAAGGGAGTTCCAAGCCTTGCCATACAATTTTTCTTGCCACTTCGTTAAGTTTGCCCGCAAATCTTTAAGGCTCGTCTTGCGATCATCCCACTTACCAAGGGCTGGATTAGGGTTGCTATCAAGGCCCATGTGTTCAAATTGGAAAATCATATTTAATTCTTTATTGTCAAGGCTGGCATACTTCTCGGCATTTTCCGGTGTAGCACCCGGTGTTTCACCAACTGTCACCATCCTATGCTTACTCATAACATTCTTATTCATTTCTTGTAAGAACTCATGAATGCGGTGACCATTTGATACTAACGGTTCAACATTGGCGTATTTCTCATCTTCGTTCTTGTTAGCATCTGGCAATCCATCCGGCTTAGAAATTAGGTTAATAACGTCCATCCGAAAACCATCGACGCCCTTGGCAGCCCACCAGTTCATCATGTCATAAACAGAGTGCCGAACTTTCGGATTTTCCCAATTTAGATCTGGTTGCTCTGGTGCAAAAAGATGAAGGTAATATTGGCCGGATTCATCATCATATTTCCAAGCAGCGCCAGAGAAGTAGGAACCCCAATTATTTGGCTCTTCACCATCCTTACCGTCACGCCTCACGATATGGATTTTCTTTGCTCTTTCGTGATTCCTTGAACCAGTCATGTTGGTCAGAAGTATGGTTAACAACTAAGTCCATGACCAATTTCATTCCACGTTCATGGATGCCATTAATCAATTCTTGAAAATCATCCATGTTACCAAGAGTTGGGTTAATTGCTTCATAGTTACTAATATCATAACCATTATCAACTTGTGGCGATTCATAAATGGGGTTCAACCAAATGACATCAACACCTAATTTCTTAATATAATCAAGACGATCAATTATTCCACGAAGGTCACCGACACCATCATGGTTGGTATCTTGAAAACTTTTGGGATAAATGTTGATAAACAACGGATTTATTCCACCAATGATTATTTTCCATAAAATAAAACCTCTCTCCATAAAACTACTATATTTTCCAATTATCCATCGATGTAAACGTTTACTTTACTTCAATTAAATATTAACACCTACATTTTTAATTGCAAGCATTTTATGTAAACGATTACATTTTAGTAAAAATAAAATGCCAGGATATCTCTCCTGACACTTTATTTTGCTATTAGAATCTCCTCAAATGACGCAACGAATGATTTGACCGGGTTGTATTTTGAAAACGACTGTGCCGGCGTGGTGGTCGTCGTCCTGGCATTGGCAATGGTGCTACGCTTGTCTCCTCTTCACTAACTTTAATTTCAACAGCAGACTCAGGGACTGCAGATTCTTCAGATAATAACTGAGCAGGTTCTGCTCCTAATTCCTCAGATGAAGTAAGTCCCTCTTTATCATCTGAAGATTCAGTTTCTTCTGTTAGATCTTCGTTAGCCTCTGCTGGGGCCACTTGAGGGGTGCCGTCAAAGGAGATTGATAATTCATCCCCACCGACTGCTGCACTGACCGCAGGAGCTTCCGCCTGATTCTCTTCTTGTTCAGTAGTAGCTACTGACTCTTCTTCATCATCTGAGGCAAAGGAAATTATATAAGCTGACGAATCAGATTCTTCTTCAACGGCTGCATCATCCGAAAATGTACTTTGAGCGAAATCTTCTTGCGGTTCAGCTTGCTTTTCTTCCTCAGCATCATTAAACGGGATATCCTCCAGATTTTCTTCGACCGGTGTTTCCTCTTCTTCCAATCGAGAACTAGATACCTGTTCCTGACTATCAGAAGCAAATGGAATATCAACTTCTTCTTTTGCTCCTTCAACTGTCGAAGATTCAAGAGGTTCTTCCACATTGGCAAAATATTCGTCTTGTCTCAATTCTTCTGTTGTGACCGCTGCCGCCTCCGCTAATTTCTCCTTAGAAATAGCATGACCACTTGCGACCATCGAAGTTCCAGCGGCTGTTGCTGCCGTAGAATTACTCATATAAACATTTTGCTGGTCCATTCCAAATAAGCGCGCTCGCAATCGTACTGTTCCATCAAGTTCATTATTATATTGGCCGACCACCCTAATAATATAGGAATCATTAGTCTGATCTGCACCAAAATTCAAGCGCATCTTGTTATCAGCAAAGGACATCGTATATGGTGTCTCGCCAAGGTGATCGCCTTCTACTACTGGAAAGCGATTAGTGACATCCCGTAGTCGTTGAAGGTTTACCCCATATGATTGAGGCAATTTTAATCCTCGTGAATTACGATAAATCTCAATCCGCAGTGTCGATGGTTTGACGATGGCATTCGATAATTCTTCGACTAGGTCACTCGTGTTAAAGACAATATAGGCATGCTTAAGGTCTTTTTGCGCAGGGTTAACATAGATAATATCTTCAAAGAGCTGCTGATCCTTATCAAAATGCATCATCCGGCTAGAAATCCCAAGAAACATGTCGTTAGCAAGATCTGGATAGTCGATATCAATGGTAAAGTCCTTCCGGTAATCATCAACACTTATAAAACATTCCAAACCAAATTCGTTCTCTGGAGTTGTTAGGGGATCAATTGCTAGTTCTCCCTCTAATTCACCAATTATTTGGCGATGCTCAGTTACGTAATTTGTAAAGGTATAGACAAGTTCGTGCTTATCCTGGTCATAGGCCCCCATTGCAATAACAATCCCATCTTGATCACTAAAGTCAGGAATTGGCTTTTCAGGATGACCATTAGGTGCAACCATCAAATTTGATGACAGTTGAACAGTAAATTGATCGGCTGGTCGGACATCTTTAGCAACCGTAAAACTAACATGCCACTTGACAGTATCTTCCCGGGTCGGATCGAGGAAAAAGTCTGATTGGGTATTAATTTCGACATTATGTAAAATATGACCATCTTCATAAAATGACCCAAATTCAACTTGATTGCGATTTAATTGCTTATGGCCTTGACTTAAATCTTCTTCCACAGCATGATATGCCGTTGCTGAGTGTTGATTTTCATCAGGTACGTTTTGTGCAACCGCCATTAGTATTTCACATAAGTTAGCCTTAAAGAAACCAGCACGCAAATTAAGAAGTCCATAGTAAAAATTCATTGCTTGATAATTATCCATCATTCCGCCCTCATTTTCCGTCTTTAGATTATCAAAGGATAACGACCAAAGACTTCAAAAACATTTGATTCTTTTCTGCTTTTCGTCTTCTGAATATATTATAACCAATTTTAACTAAATAGCTGATAGTTGTTGCCATTGCTTCCAAGTTTTTTCTTCTGCCAATTGACCTAGGTTGTCATAGGCACCAGTGCTTAATCTTTGCAATTCATCTTGATCTTGTAATAATTTGATGACGGTTTGAATAAACTGAGGTTGGTTATTTAAAGGAATGATCTTGCCATTTTCATCTGAAGTTACCATTTCACGTGGTCCATAAAGGTAATCATAAGTAACAACTGGGACACCATGGTTTAGGGCCTCCCCCATCGCTAATGGTTGTGCATCGATTCGACTCGCATCGACAAACAGTTGAGCTTGATCATATGCCTCATCTAATGACACCTGATATCCGGCAAATTCAATTGTGCCCGCTAAGTTGAGATCCTTAACCTGCTTTTTATAGCTATCCATGTCTTCGCTAGTGCCATAGCCATAGAAAGTCAGTTTACTTTCAGGGACTTGTTGGTGAATCTGCGCAAACATATTAATTAGTTGACTAGTTTGCTTATCTTCTGCCAATCTTCCAACGTATATTAATTGGCCCGGTATCCGATCGACTTCATTAATTCGCGCAAAGTTAGCAAGAACTGGCGCCCCGTTAATTACATAGATTGGCACAGCGTTGTGAATTTGCTGCTGGAGGATTTCAGCTTGTTTTGCAGTCATGACGATTACCCCATCCCATTTGGCCGCATCCGTAGTAACAGGGTCTTGTAGCATAGCATTTAAGGGACCATTTATTAAGTCCTGACCATCATTAACCTGGTTCATCGGCAGCCACAAGAATTTCTTTGCTTTTGTCATCATTGATTGAACTGGTTTGATCGCAACTGCTGGTCGATCAGCAATAAATATATTGTCCTCACCATTCGCCTTATTCAATTCATCTAAAAAGAAGATAAAGAGGTTCTCTAAAGAATCAAAGAAGCGATCCTGTCCCTGATAATTACGTAAAACATTCAGGGAATTGATCGGGGTATTTTCAACTGATTTTACAAAATACCGTTCAAGATACGTTTCTCCATTGGGGCGATAATAACGCGCGTAGTATTCCTGTCCATCTTCACCAAAGAATTCGTCAGCTGCCTTAAAGCCACGAATATCATATTGTTGGCGAAGAGTCATATTACCAGCAATATCAAAGTAATCAACATGGTTAACTTGCCCAATCGTTCCAGCCGCAAAGTGAACTTCGCAAACGAGGCGGTCACCGTCTTTTACTTCACGATAGTTATTTCCAGTTCCTACTTGATAGTCAATTGGTAAAGGCAAATCCTCAGTGTGGAGCTTTTCGCCTTGGTAATCAGTCGTGTTTGCAAAGAAATCATACATATTAACAATTTGGTCGTTAGGTAAACCAATTTGTTTGATGGTATCATGAAGAATGAGGTCGAAGTCACGGGTCACCAACTTAGCTTCTCCACCATGCTTTTTAAATAGGGCTAACCGTTTTAATTCAGCATGTTCAACACTGGAATTGCTACTTAATAAGTATTGGTTTACAAAAAAGTACACTTTACTCTTCCCCCTTTTCCTTCATGTCAGCAACTAATTCATTCCATAACTTCATCACGTTTGGTTCAGAATAACGCTCACTATCAGCATAAGCATTTTCACTCATCTGCGCTAGCCGCTCTTGATTTTGCAATAAGCGAATGATCGCTTGAGCTAATCCATCAATATCGCCGTTCTTAGTCAGCAACCCATCCTGTTGATCAATCACCACATCTGAAGGCCCATATTTTATGTCATTAGCAATAATCGGCAACCCATGGGACTGGGCCTCCACTAAGGATAGCGGTAACCCTTCAGCCCGACTTGGCAAAATAAGTAATTGCGCGTCTTCGTAAACCGAATTGACGTCATCCGTATACCCATGGAAGGTCACAGAACCATTAATCGCTTCCTCTTTGACGATTTTATTGAGCGTCTTATCAAAATCATCATTAGCATAACCCCAAAAATCGAGTTTGGCATCTGAAACAGCCGCTAGTACTTGTGGCCATGCTTTTAATAGGTGATCTTGCTGTTTTTCAGGAGACAAGCGGGCAACCATGACAACTTGTTTCTTCGTTCGTTTTTTAAAAGGAACATGACGCTTATTAATAACTGCCGCCGGAACAATCGGACCAGGAATCCGGTATATCTTCACGCCAAACTTGCCAAACCGGTCTTGAAGATCTTCTTGTTGTTGCGGAGTTAGGGCAATAACCCCATCCCAATCTTGGAGGTGCTTAAGTCCCCAATCATAGTTATAATTAAGGGTAGAATGAAGCATATCATTAGGATTATTGACATGGTCATTATGCAGTTGAAGAACCCGAAAGACCCGGTGCTTCATGTGCAGAACCGCCCAGCCTAGTTCATACACCCGATCAACGACAAAGCCAACCGGACCTTCACCACAGATTTGCTTGTCAGTGACCAACTCATCGAGGAAAAACCGGGTTAACTGGTCAAAACCGCTGAATTGATAGTCACGACCATGGTAATTAAAAAGATGGTAAGTTTTAATTTCCCTTCCCCGCTTATCCTGCTGGTGGGCTAGCTGGATTGCTAAGGTTCCATCTGGACGGTAATAGTTTTCCGTTGCCATTTTTCCATCCCAGTCATAAAGTTGTTCGACCGAGATAAAACCGCGGCTGTCAAACCAACTAACTTTGAGAAGCTTTCCATAATGATCAAAATATTGAATATTAATTACCCGCCGATCAGTATCACTGCGCCGACGGATATAGAGAATACGTTTGCCATTTTGATAATAATTATAATTAATCCCATCGGCCTTGCGCTCCCAATGAGGGTTAACCGGAATATCTTTAATTCGAATATTCCTTTGTGGGACTTCACAAGCCTCCTGAAAATAATCAAACAAGTTAATAAAGTTACGATCATCAATCCCTGCTTCTGCTGTTACCAAGTGTAATTCATTCGAATATTGCTGGGTAACAATCTTAGCCGGTTGATGATATTTTTCAAACAGATGCAGACGCTTAATTTGCGCATGCTCAATTCCTGATTTGTTTCGTTGAATATTATCGTTTAGGAAAAAAAGCATCCTCTATTTCCCCTTTCATGGTTATCACTTTGAGTTTACCATATAATTGTTAATATTCCTTGAAAGCCTGGTAGAGACGTTTCCTATCCATTACTCATTGTGTTAATATTATTATTTATAGAAAGAAGTGGACGAGATATGCAAAACCCATTTGGTAATAACAATAATGATAACCAAAATCCGTTTAATTTAAACAATCTCCCCCTCCCACCAAATTACGCTAAAATCGTTAATGACCAGGGGGATATCCGAATCGCCAAAGTCGGTTTTTCTTGGACAACTCTTTGGTTCGGGCCACTGCCAGCACTTTTTCGGGCTGACTACTATAATTTTATTTTAATGATCGTATTAACTATGGATTATGCTTTAGTTGCCCTCTTTTTCGGGTTAACTAGCTTGTTTCAATTCCCTTGGCCATCTGTTTTCTTCGCTTTCTTTTACAATATGATGTATTTCCGTCATCTATTTAATAAAGGATATCGACCGGCTGACCAACGTTCACGGGAATTACTTACCCGAGCACGGTATTGGAAAGGCAATTAATTTAAAAAGAATTTCAGATAAAGAAAAATGAGGAGACCGAAAAAATTTTTTCGGCTCCTCATTTTCTAGTTTAAATATGATTTATAAATTTGAATCAATTCAACTGGTGACTTTGTCTGAATCAAACCTGCAATTGACTTAATTTCGTTAATGCTTAAAGATTCTGGGAGAGTGTCAAGAATGTTGTGTAAAAAAGGAAACTTCGCCCGCATGAATTGGCAATTCTAAAACATCGAATCAAGCGTGTCGTGACAGTCCTTGAATCCCCGATGTGCTCGATTCTCAAATTTATCGTTGTACTCCATCACTTGCGTCATGATAAAGCGATCGAGGGCCCCTTCGTTTGGGAACTGCTCTTTACGTCGGACCATCTTCTTCAGGCTCTTATTGAACGACTCAATTAGGTTCGTCGAGTAGATGGTCTGACGGATCGCAGTTGGAAAACTGAAGAACGTGAATAGATCCTCCATTTGGACTAGATTCTTGATTCGACGCTTATAACTGGACTCCCACTTAGCACTGAAAGCCGCCAATCGTTCTTTGGCGTCTTGTAGGTTCTCTGCTTGCCGAATAGCCTTAAAGTCGGTGATAATCTCCCTGCGATCGTTTTTGCGAACGTACCCTAAAAGGTTGCGCTCTGCGTGGACCCAGCACCGTTGAAACTTCGCCTGCGGGTAGTTAGCCTCAATCGCAGATTGAAGTCCAACTAAACCATCGGCGATGAACAACTGAATATCTTTAATCCCCCGTGCGCGTAATCCCTGGAGTAGTTCAGACCAAGCGGCTCCGTTCTCGGTCGGTGCGATACTGTAGTCAAGAACTTCCTTACCGCCGTCACTTCGAATTCCGATCGCTACGTTAACGGCTTCTCGTTCAACGGTACCACGGCGTAACGGAATGTAAGTAGCATCGAGGAACACACAGACGTACTGTGAGTACTTGAATTTGCGCTCGTGGAACTCTTCAACCAGGTGTTCCGTCCGCTTAGTGATGTTTGAAACCGTGGTTGGTGAGTAGTAGTGGCCGTACATTCTCTCAACCATATCAGCGATTTCACGAGTTGTGACGCCCTTGGAGTACATCTTGATGACCATTTCCTCCAGTCCATCAGTCCGACGCACGTAAGGAGGGAAGAGGGCGTTTTGAAACTTGTTTAACCGGTCCCGTGGGATCGTCAGATTAATTTCACCGTACTCAGTGTCGATCGTGCGGGTGTACGCCCCGTTCCGGTAGTTCACGTCGCCTTTTGATCGGTCGATCCGGGTATGTGGTTCGTAGCCTAGCACCGCAGTCAGTTCATTTTGAAGGAACTGATTAGCGGCCACTTCAATTTGACAACGTAAGACTTCATTCAGGGTAATATCTTTGTCTGAAGATAGCGCTGCGATAATATCTTTGTTAAACTGGTTCATGGGGAAAGCCTCCGTATTCTGATTGGTTTTTAGCGATTTCAATCATACGGGGAAGGCTTTCCCTTTTTCAATACCCTCAAGGTATCAATTTACACAAAATATTTTACACTCCCGATTCTGGTGCGGCACCCCAAAGCATTAACAAGTTAACAATTGTATTGATATAGAGGGTTTTAATAAATGAAAAAGGCAATGGCGACTTCACATTAGCTTCTTTAATATTTATGTCACCAAATAAATACGGAACTCGCGCATCAAATTCATTATTTGCTACTTCAACAATCATTTGATAAAACTGCATGTCCCCATTTGAGGAAAGCAAATTTGATAATGCATGCTTGTTCTCATTACAAAAAGCTAATGTATGATTAAAAGCAACTTCTGCTAATTCCTTAATTTCATCTGCACCTGGTAAATGCTTGACAACTTTTAGTTCCTCTCGATCAATTACGAGAGCTTCTTTCAGACCTTCTAATAGATCATTCTCAATTTCATGAAGAAGATCCTGCTTATTTTGATAATAATTGTAAAAGGTTTTCTTACTGATTTCAGCGCTATTTACAATATCATTAGTAGTACACTCTGATAATTTTTTAGTATCTAAAACAGTAATAAATCCTTCCTTAATTCTATTTAACGTATTAATTTTACGAATATCCATCTTTTTTTTCCTATATAAACTCCAAACTATATTATCTTAATATAAGCAATTAGTAAAAATATAGTAAAATAACACTCTTATTAGAACAAAGTATATTCTTGGTATCACTTGTACACAGTGAGTGCATAATCTCGTAAAACTATTAACTATTGATAAATTACTTGATAAAATATCAACGAATTGAAGCTTTAACATCAAAAGCAATTTGTGAAGAGATCAATTTTATTGCTTAATGACTTCTAGAGTATCCTTAACTTTTTCTCATTTTAATAAGGACATAACCTAAATAAACTCCCAAGATTAAATTTTTCTTTCTTCTAGGGTGGTGCCAATAGTTGTTTTTTAGTTATTTGCCTCAATTAGACTTAACATTTTACTAGTAGCAGATAATGTGCGATATCAGCTACTATTATTCTCTAAACTAATGCGTTCAATGATTTGTGCAGTCATTGAGCGTCTTTTCTATTCTTCTAGTTATTTTCAGCTCACTCACGTCGCGTTAACCAAAATAAGATTGCAAACCAGTTTGACATTAGATGTCCTGCACGATTAATACTAAACCTACTAGGGTCCGTCTGAAAACTACTTAAGTAAGATGCAAATTGAGGCAATGTAAACCGTAGCCAGATAAACATGAGCGAGCTTATCATAACGCGTTGCAATCCTACGAAAGTTCTTCAACTGATTGAAGAAGTTCTCAATCAAATGGCGCTCACAATAAACGTGGTAATCACAGGTCCACTTGTCTTTGGTATTTTCCTTTGGCGGAATGGTATAGACGGCTGCTTTATCTTTAATATACTGGCGAAGTTTCGCGGTGCCATAGGCTTTATCCGCGATAATATTTGATTGAGAAATATCGAAGCCTTCCAGCAACTCACTGGCAACTTGGCTATCATGTACTTGACCACCTGTTAGGCGAAAACCCAAGGGATTCCCTAATCCGTCAACGAGTGCGTGAATCTTGGTCGTTCGGCCACCTCGACTTAGTCCAATAGCTTGATTTTCGACCATACATTCGGCGTTTTTTTTGCCCCAGTGGCCTTTTGATGCGCTCGAACGATCGTTGAATCTAAGCTCAAGTTTTCCATGTCGGGATCGTCAATCAATTTGAGAAAAACCTGTTCGAACAAGCCTGAACTTACCCAGGCTCGGAAGCGACTATACACCGTTTTCCAAGAGCCATAGCGTTCAGGTAGATCACGCCAAGGAGCCCCGCTGCGCATGAGCCAGAGGATAGCGTTGAGGGCGGTACGGTTGTCTAGGCTTGATGGACGGCCAGTCCGGTATGGCGGGAAGTATCCTTTGATTCGGTCCCACTGAGCATCTTCCAGTTCGTATCGTTTAGGTGTTGTCATCGGAATGCCTCGATTCGTTTTTCCTCAGATTATACCTGAATTTTTAGTTTTCAGACAGTCTCTAATCCAATCATACCGCATTAATAAAAATAGTGTAATTACAACGAAAAGGATAAATAAAATTACATCAGCAAAAAAACTTACATGATTTGTTCTGTTTCTAAGTATGATATACTATTTCCTAAACAGATGTTCGATTAGAGGCTTTTATATGCGAAATATAATTCTTAATCCAACGAAGCGCCAAGTTCACAAAATCAATAAGCGGATCGAAAAGGTTTATCGTCCGCGACAGAAACAAGCATTAATAGTATTCACTACCAACATCGGTCATCATCCAATCTACAAGATTAGCCTTGATACATTTTCTGCACTGGGGACAGGGATTTCAATGACCATGGTTAGTGAGATTCCGGTAGATGATATTAGCAAGGAACAATACATCCTTCTTCTCTATGCCCTTTATTCTCACTGGAAAAACTTACCATTAGTATTCCGAGGATTTACTCCCAAACAAGTCCGGTGGTTTCAGAAAAAGTTTGGTACCCGAGCATTTAATGAGCATTCAACGGTGGATTGGTGGCGGAAGATAAGATAAAAAAGTGCAGTACATTAATGGCCTCCATCGTCTGGTAAAACCGAACGATGGAGGCCTGCTGTTACTTACGGGGGCTTTGTGTGGCTCCCTTTCTTTTAATTATGCTCAATTGTTACATCTTCATGGCCATCATATTCTTCAACTGCTACATGGACAGTTTCATTCATTGCAGTTGGAATATTTTTCCCGACAAAATCTGGCCGAATTGGTAATTCACGGTGTCCCCGATCAACAAGGACTGCTAATGAAATTCGTTTTGGCCGTCCCATATCCATTAAAGCATCTAAGGCCGCCCGAACTGTCCGTCCAGTGAAGAGCACATCATCAACCAGAATAACATGTTTGTTAGTAATGTCAATATCTAATTGATCAGTTTTTACGGTTGGTTCTTGAGTATAGTCTGGTACATGACGGTCATCACGGTAAAGAGAAACGTCAAGTGCTGCCACGGGAATTTCTACATTTTCCAACTGATTTAGTCGCTTGGCGAGGCGCTTTGCTAAATATACTCCTCGCGTCTTAATTCCAACAAATACTAAGTTATCGACACCCTTATTTTGTTCGATAATCTCATAAGTAATCCGGGTCAATGCACGTTGCATACTTGAGCCGTCTAAGATCTCATGAGCCATCATGTCACTTCCTTAATTAATTTAAAATCTTTCAAAAGAATAAGACCCTCCGCTAATCTAAGGAAGGATCCAGCATTTACTTGAGTTTTCCCATCATCCCTAACAACTTAACAGGAAATCTCGCTAATTATTATTACCATTTTAAGGGTCTATCTTGCCGCTGTCAAACTCACTAATTAGCAAATTCATCTAGCCACTTCTGGACTTCTTGGCTAATGTTTCCCCAGATTTCTTGAAAATCACCCTTATTCTTTAAGTTATTGACAATTTTCGTCCCATTATCTGGGTTTTCCCGTACTTCATTAACGGTTTCATTAACTTGATTTAAATCTTGTTTTACGCTGCTGCTTTGCACTTGATTTTGCAAGTCTTGAGTTTGGCTTTGAATCTTATCAAGGCGACTTTCTAATGCCTGTTGATCGTGGTCTTTTTGATATTGTTGAGTTGCCCCTTTAAGTTCTGCCACTTGGTTAGCGAGACGTTGATTATCTTTTGTTAGATCGCCGATACTGCTTGAATTATTGCTTATTTGACTGCTCTGCTGACTATCAGTTGCCGCTTGATTAGCTGCTTGCCGGTTATGAGCGCTGATTGCCCACCATGCACATAAGATAACTACGATTACGATAATAACCCATAACCATCCCCGTCTTGACTTTTGGGGCGTTGCAGTTTTCTGAGTTGCATTCTGTGTCCGCATCGGTTGAATATCTAGGGTGATGCTTACCTGAGTACTTTGTCCGTTATTATCCATTACACTTAACATCACAGGGTATTCTCCTGCTTTGTTAACATCCACTTGGGTTAGGTTCATCATCACCTTACTTGTTAGATCTTGGCCCGTTTCATCAGATGCATGCACACCCAACTCACGCATTATGTCAGCTTGATTTAAAGGACGGTTAAGTGGCCAATTCAAATAATGTTTTTCTACTGTTAGTGTTGGCTGTGTCATCATCTTACCCCCTATAACGTTTATTTGCCTCGATTATACCATAGAGGGAACCAGGAAAATAAAAAGCTTCCAATGCTTAAAGATTATTCAAACATTAGAAGCTTTCATCTATTTATTTATGTGCTAATTCCCAAGGGTCCTTAACGATAATCGTTTGAATCCGGTCAGCACCAACGGAAACAGTTGCAAGTGGTGATTCTGATAATTCACTTACCCGCTTCAAGTAGTTCTGCGCATTAATTGGTAAATCTTCAAACTTCTTCGCACCAGTAATATCTTCGTCCCATCCTGGAAGTTCTTCATAAACTGGTTCGCAACGTTCAAGTTCCTTCAAACTAGCTGGGTAGTAATCAATTTGCTTACCATCAAGTTTGTATGAGGTACAAATCTTAACGGTCTTCAAACCAGTCAAAACATCAAGCAAGTTAAGACTAAGACAACTAATTCCTGAAACCCGCCGTGCATGACGCATTGCGACACTATCAAACCAACCAATGCGTCGTGGCCGACCCGTAACCGTTCCGTATTCATGACCTGTTTCACGAATCTGGTCACCGATCTCGTCAGTTAATTCGGTTGGGAATGGACCAGCACCAACCCGGGTCGAGTAAGCCTTGCAAATCCCAACAACAGTTTCAATCTTATTAGGGCCAACACCAACACCAGTACATACTCCTCCCGCAATTGGGTTAGAAGCAGTAACGTATGGATAGGTTCCTTGATCAACATCAAGCATAACCCCTTGTGCGCCTTCAAAGAGAACCTTCTTATCTTGATCAAGGGCATCATTGACAATTTGAGCTGTGTCAGTAACATATTGCTTTAATTCTTGACCGTATTCGTAGTAACTTTCGAAAATGTCATCAAAGTTAATTGGGTCAACGTGGTATAACTTAGTGAATAATTCGTTCTTTTCAGCCAGGTTACGTTCAAGTTTTTCTTTAAAGGTGTCCTTTTCGAGCAAGTCACACATCCGGATACCAACCCGTGAAACCTTATCCATGTAGGTAGGGCCGATCCCATTCTTGGTTGTACCCACCTTGTGATCACCCTTTGCCTCTTCTTGACACTTATCAAGAAGAATGTGGTATGGGAAGGTAATGTGTGAACGACTAGAAATCCGTAACCCAGAAATGTCGATCCCGTTGTCTTGAAGATAATGCAATTCCTTTAATAATGCCGGTGGATTAATAACCACTCCATTACCAATCACCGCTAACTTGTCTTTAGCAAAAATCCCTGATGGTACTAGACGAAGGGCAAACTTCTTACCATCAAATGCAATTGTGTGACCTGCATTATTACCACCTTGTGAACGAACTACCACGTCCGCTTCTTGGCTTAGGTAATCGGTCATCTTACCCTTTCCTTCATCGCCCCATTGACTACCAACAATAACAACTGATGACATTTATTTTCACCTCATAGTTATATTTTCTAAAATTAACGTTTTTACTTCGCTATTTTACCGGATTAAGTTCTTGGCGTCAACAGTTTATCGAACTATTTTTTGATATAGTCTAATAAATGTACGCTATTTTCGTTGACGCTTCATACATTTTAGTGCATAATAATTACGGTAATTTTTTAAAAAGGAGCTACCCTAATGAAAACATTCGATTATGATGATATTCAGTTGGTCCCAAATAAATGTGTAATCAAGAGCCGTAAGCAAGCAGATACAAGCGTCAAGTTTGGCCCGCACACATTCAAGATCCCTGTTGTACCCGCAAATATGGAGAGCGTCATCGATGAAGATTTAGCAATTTGGCTTGCCCAAAATGACTATTATTACGTGATGCACCGCTTTAATCCAGGAACACGAGCAGCTTTCGTTAAAATGATGCACGAAAAAGGATTATTTGCTTCGATTTCGGTCGGGATTAAGGACGATGAGTATAAGTTTATTGATCAGCTAAAATCCGAACAATTAAATCCAGAGTATATTACGATTGATGTTGCTCACGGTCATTCAGATTTTGTAATTAAAATGATCGAATACATCAAAGAAAAGCTCCCAGATACCTTTGTAACCGCGGGAAACGTTGCAACTCCCGAAGCTGTTCGCGACCTTGAAAATGCAGGGGCAAATGCGACTAAGGTTGGAGTTGGTCCTGGTAAAGCCTGCATCACTAAGCTAAAGACTGGTTTCGGTACTGGCGGCTGGCAATTATCCGCTATTCGTTGGTGTGCTAAAGCCGCGCGGAAACCAATCATTGCTGATGGTGGCATCAGACACAATGGAGATATTGCTAAGTCTGTCCGTTTTGGCGCTTCAATGGTGATGATTGGCTCAATGCTTGCCGGTCACCTCGAATCACCAGGACATGTCATCACCATCGATGGAAAACAATACAAACAATACTGGGGTTCTGCATCTGAAGTTCAAAAAGGGGCTTATCGAAATGTTGAAGGAAAGCAGATGCTCGTCCCTTACCGTGGCTCCATCAAGGGCACTTTAACTGAAATGCAGGAAGATCTCCAATCAGCTATTTCTTACTCGGGTGGTCGCGACCTCGAAGCTATTCGGAAGGTTGATTATATGATTGTAAAAGATTCAATTATGAACGGCGATTTTTAAAATAACGAGGCTCAGAGAAAAAACTTTTTGTTCTTTCTGAGCCTCATCTTTTTTACAATTATTTTTCTAATTCAGCTTGTTTCTTGACCGCCGCTTGACCAAGAATATTTACATAGTTAAACGGACGATCAAAGTGTGGTTGGAATAGCATATCAACAAATGCTAAATAATCAATCGTGTGCTTATCCTGGATACATAAGGAAATGATGTTAGCAGATTGAGAAACATCATGCTTACTCATAAACTGTCCACCAAGAATTTGTCGAGTATTCTTATCCCAAACTAATGTCATTAATACAGGGGTTGTTGTCGGCATAAATTCGGGACGGTAGTTATCCTCAATTGTTACCGCGGCGGCATCAAAGCCCGCTTCTTTGGCATTCTCCAAAGTCAATCCAGATGATACCATCGTTGTCCCGTATAAGTTTAATCCAGAACTAGATTGGTTTCCCATATCGCGCATCGTATTGCCAAAGAGATTTGTCCCAACAATTGTTCCTTGCCGAATAGCATTAGTAGCTAATGGAATGTACGCATCCTTGCCAGTTGGGTTATAATGAACAGCTGTTGAATCACCAGCAGCATAAATATCTGGGTCAGATGATTGCATATATTCATTCGTAATGATTGCCCCATTATCATGCATCTTCACTTTACCCTTTAAGAGGTCAGTATTCGGACGGAAACCAACACAAAGAATAGCAATATCTGCATCATAGTTGCCCTTATTTGTCTTAACTGTTACACCATTTTCATGATTTTCAAATCCGGTTACTCGTTGGTCAAAGGCAAAACTAGCTCCGTGATTTAGAAATTCTTGTTGAATCCACTCAGTGTACTCGCGGTCAAAGTATTTATGAAGCATCCGTGGTGAACCATCAATCAATGTAATGTCCTTGTTTTGACGGGTATAAGCTTCTACTAATTCAACCCCAATATAGCCTCCACCAATTACAACAATCCGTTGCGCATCTTTAGCAACGTTGAATAATTCTTTAGCATGGTGGTAATTCTTGCATAAATAAACATGAGGCCCATCTACACCTTCAATTGGTGGAATTACTGGCCAAGAACCTGTAGTATCAACTAACTTGTCGTAATAGTCGGTCTTTGTTTCACCTGTCACAAGATCTGTCACTGTGACCGTATTAGTCTTAGGGTCAATATCAGTTACATTATGTTGCATATGAACTGTTGCACCCATGGCAGCAAGTTGTTCGGGGCTTGAATAAAACATCGCATCTGGATCACCAACATCCCCGCTCAAGTAAACAGCAATCCCGCATGAGAGGAATGAAACGTTATCATTCCGTTCATAAATTGCGACTTCTGTTTCTGGATGATTTTGTAAAATTTGAGTAGCGGTGATCGTTCCCGCGTGTGTACAACCAACGATAATAACCTTCATAAAACACACCTCATATCATGTTCCAATTTTCACAATTCATTATACGCATTATTTTCATTTAATCAATATATAAAATAGGAATATTGATTATCGATTGAAAATAAATTATCGCCTTTATTACATAACGTTTTAACACAATTACTATTGTACAAGATGTTAAGTTAATTTTTATTTATATCAACAGATAAATAACGTTGCGATTTTTCTCTGAAATTTTTTAAAAATTATTGTAAAATTACTCACAATTGACTATGTTAGGAGTTTTAAATATGGAATCTACTTTTCGGTTGCGTCGCTCAATCATTGCTGCAATGTTATTAGCACTAACTCTTGTCCTCGGTCGCTTCTTTCTTATCCCTATTCCATGGACACATGGTAACGTCAACTTATGTGATGCTGGTGTGTTCATTGCTGCCATGCTTTTAGGGCCAGGAGCCGGAACAATTGTCGGTGGCTTTGGCGGGATGTTCCTTGACCTTATTTCCGGCTTTCCCCAAGATGCTTTGTTTTCCTTTGCCGCTCATGGTTTGGAAGGATTTATCAGTGGCTGGATTTATAAAAAATATAGCAACACCACCTGGGGTAAATGGATCGCAATCTTGACCGGAACAATTGTAATGATTGCAATCTACTTCATCTGCAATACCGTCATGTACCATGTAATCACCGGTTTTTTGAGTTTAGGTTCAAACTTTATCCAAGGAATGATCGGTGGAATAGTGGCGTTAATTGTTATTAGACAACTAAAGAAGCATCATGTTGGATAAAAAACACTCGAGAACAGCTAAGCCACTAAGGCGATTAGTTCTCGAGTGTTTTTTACGGTTCAATTCCCCCACTTGTAGGAACAACAATGATATAGTTTAAAATTCGATTAGCATAACTTTGCTTACCAGTAAAATCTTTAATTGCTGCATTTAATTCCCCTAAATTATCGGTAATTATCCCATCAGCATGGTTATACATAGTCTGTTTCATTAAATCTGTGTCATTAACTGTCCATGCATATACCGGTTTATGTTGCCACTGGGCTTGAGTAATGAAGTCCTGATTTAATGTTGAATATTCCATCGAAAATCCGTCAGCAACTCCCTGGGGATTACCCAAGTTATAAGGTTGAATATACAAAACTGTTAGCCGCGGATTAATCTTTTTTAACTTAGTCACAGCACTGTAGTCGAGTGAGTGAACTTGGTCATGGTCTCGCAAAATTCTCTTCCCATACCGGCGATTAAAATTCTGGAGCATCTGCTTTGAATCATGTGGTGTTGTTTTTATCTCAATCAGAAGTTTCTGATGATGTTTCTCAGCCGCTGTTAAATATTGATCAAAACTCGCAACCTTAGCATGATAGCCATTTTCGCGTGCAGTTAGTCGTGTTAATTGCTTCAATGTTAGTTCATGAGGTGTTTTGTTTACTCCTGTTAGGTCTTTAAGATTCTCATCATGCATCACAACAAACTGGTGGTCCTTTGTTTCATGCAAATCCATTTCAATATAATCTGGCCTAAGTTTACTTGTTTTTTCCATTGCTGGAATAGTATTCTGCACCCCGTTTTTTTCAGCAACCCCTCGGTGAGAGATAGTCACTGGGCGTTTAATCCCCGTTCCCATCATGTAAAAAGTATTATTTGCAAGGGTCGCCAAAGCAATTACAAGAAAAACAAGCATAAAGGAGGTAAGCAAACCTCGTGATGGATGTTCAGGACTTGTCGCCAGTTCATTAATGCTAGTTAACGGGTTGACGACTACCAGTAAGATAATTGTTCCTGCCCATACCGCTAGTACCTCACCACCAAGCTGTAAGATCGACAGGTTAAAGATAGCAGTAATCAAGGATAATTTCCCGGGTAATAAGTCCAGAGCAACTTGGAGAAGGTAAATCATGAGGTAAAAAATAAAAGTTATAACACCCACAATTATTGTAATCAGTACAATTTGAATCAAAAATTTCAACCATCTTAGCTTACTTGTCATTTGCCAGCTCTGTGACATAGCAGCTCTTAACCGCAAGTGTTGGTAAGCCATTAATGGCATTGTCAATATCAAACGAATACCGATCATCGTCATCAAAAGATAGAACAAGGTCAATCCACCAATAAGCCACACATTACGGGTAAGATAATCAACAATAAACTGAGGAACTTGAATTTTCGCCAGCAGGGGAGTTCGAAAGATAATATCCGCAAATGGAATAATAAGTAAGAAGTAACCTAATAATAGAATTAACGATCCAAAATTTAACAACGATAAAGTTTCTTGTGTTTGCCTAAACATCCGGCGCCAGCTAAACTCTGGCAAGCCAATTTCACGAAAACCCGTCAATAAGAGCATAAATTCGCCATAAATGATTACCATTAGGCATATTAATTCAATTAAAAGGCTCACTACCACTAATGGATGATGGGTCAGAATAATTACAATATTTTGATATGAAATAAACGGAATTTCTCCTGCCTGCAGGACAAAGGTAGTTATCCAGCGAAAAAAGGGAATTACCAGAAACTGGTTTACGATATCAAGGCCACCAAATAATATTAAATATTCAAGCCAATTTTTCCTGAACTGGCAAGAGTATTGGCGAAAAGCGCGATAAGCATTTTTCATTTTCAAATTCTCCTCGTTATTAGCTAAAAGAAATTATATCAAAAAAGCCTCTTCCGTGAAGGTTCGAGACTTTTTAGCATACTATTTTAATTTAACTGGATACCCAATACTACTGCATCAATTTCATATTTCTTATCCTTAAAAATCAACTTCATCTGGATCAGCACATTGACCGCCAAGATTTGGCAATAAACTAATCTTGCGCATATTCTCATCCGTTAATTCGAAATCAAATATATTTTGGTTACTTACCATCCGTTCTTTATGAACAGACTTCGGTAATGGAAGAATCCCCTGTTGGAGAATCCAACGTAAGCAGACTTGCGCTGGCGTCTTTTGATACTTATCAGCGATTTGAATCATGGTTGGGTTAGTTAATACTTTAGCACCTTGACCACCTAAAGGAGCCCATGCCTCAACTAAGATATTGTGTGCTTGTAAGTATTTAACTTCTTCCGTATGTGGCCAACCTGGATGAACCTCAATTTGATCAACTGCTGGCGATACTTTGGCCGTTTTCATTAATTCCGCAATATGGTGAGGCATAAAATTGCTTACCCCAATTGCCCGGATTTTACCTTCATTGTAAAGATCTTCCATTGCGCGCCATGTTTCAGCATTAATCTTAGCAGCATCATCTCCAAACTGCTTTTCATTAGCGGGCCAGTGAATTAAGTAAAGATCTAAATAATCCATCTGTAAACGATCAAGCGTCTCTTGAAAAGCCTTCTTCGTTTGTTCATAGCCACGATTAGTATTCCATAACTTGCTAGTCACAAAAAGGTCTTCACGCTTAATTCCTGAATCCTTAATACCTTTACCTACTGCTTCTTCGTTTCCGTAAACAGCCGCAGTATCAATGTGTCGATAACCAGTTTCAATTGCTTCTTTCACGGCCTGTTCAGCTACATCTGCCGGAGTCCTAAATGTACCATATCCCACACAGGGAATCTTGACCCCATTATTTAAGTTGAACGTCGAGTTAATATTAGTTAATTCAAGCATCTTTACATTCCTTCTTTCATCTTCTATTATATCTTTTTTATTAAAAATATTGATTGCTATTCCAAATGAATTATGCTTTGATTATAACATCATGAGAACTAAATGAGGAGGGGTTATATGCATCCACGAATTGCTATTCCTGCAGATACATTAACTGAAGCTACAAACATCATTAACGAGCGAAATGCTGCCTTCGCACCTCGCCCATTAATAGAAGCCATTATCAAGTCAGGAGGATTACCCGTTATTCTCCCTAGTGTTGCTGCTTCACTAGCACCATCCTACCTTGATCTTTTTGATGGGATTATCTTTGCTGGAGGAAGTGATGTCGATCCAACCTTTTTCAACGAAGAACCGCACCAAAAATTAGGTCCCACATATCTTAAACGAGATCAATTTGAAATTAGTCTTGCTACAGCTGCATTTAATGCTGGAAAACCAATGATGGGGATCTGCCGTGGAATGCAGGTATTAAATGTTGCGTTTGGCGGGACTTTATACCAAGATCTTTCGGAAAATCCCCATCAAACACTTAAGCATTCTCAAGATGCCCCAGGAAATTTTTCTTCCCACCACGTTGATACAGACAAGGCAAGTCGATTATTTAACTTAGTAGGACCCAGACCATATGTTAATTCACGTCATCATCAATCACTAAATCAGATTACTGAACCACTTCATGTAACGGCATGGGCTGATGATCAGGTGCCAGAAGCCGTGGAAACCATTAACTCTGATCAAATTTTAGCAGTTCAATGGCATCCAGAAAACATGTTTAAACATTATGATTATTCACGCGCTATTTTTGCTGACTTAATTGCTAGAGCGAAAAAAGCGGTTAAATAAATAGTGGATGGGCTGTGACATAAGTTAAGTTACTTTCAGAAAAAAACAATCGAGTAGGAGATAATTGATTAGTTCAATTATCGACCTCTCACACCACCGTACGTACGGTTCCGTATACGGCGGTTCGACAACTTAATCACATTGAATTGACTGGAGCGTCTTGGACATATTCATAAGTCCGAGTTGTTCCAGTTTTCTATTAGTTAGAGAATAGCTCAAGGTCTTACTATGTGCAGTTCGCCAGTAGCCCTTTCGGGTACTAGCGAAGACATATGCATCATGCTGGGACAGCCCCAACTTCTGTAAGTTAGTTACCTTAGTTTTAAACTTTTTCCATTGCTTCCAAATATACTGCCTTATTCGGACCCTCAACCACTTGTCAAGGCGTTGAATAAAGTTAGTTAGTTTCCCAATTGAGTAGTACTGAAGCCACCCACGCATTTTTCGATGAATTTCTTCAAACATTCTTGTCAGAGATATTCCACGATTACGTTTAGTTAATAACTTCAGTGCTTTCTTTACTCGTTGTTGCGATTGTTTAGCTGGACGGGCGTAGGCCCCAATGTGGTCTATACCCAACGAAAAGCCAAGAAACTTCAACCGTAGCGGGCTACCGACTTTGGTTTTATCTGGGTTCACTTTAACTTTCAAGCGCTTTTCTAGAAACTGGGTAATGCTTCGCATTACTCGTTCTCCGGCTCGTTGACTTTTAACATAGATGTTACAATCATCCGCATAGCGCACAAAGTGGTGACCACGTCTAGTCAACTCTTTGTCCAACTCATTTAGATAGATGTTCGCCAGTAGTGGTGACAATGGTCCTCCTTGTGGGGTTCCTTTTTCACTCTTAGCGAAAAGCCCATGGTCTAAGACTCCGCTAGTTAGAAACTTACGAATGAGTCTTAGTGTCCATGGGTCATCAATATATTGTTGGAGATACTTAATCATCAAGTCATGATTAACGTTATCAAAATAGGCTTTTAGGTCTAAGTCGACAACTCTTCGATAACCTTGATTATAAAGATCTACTACTTTCGAAATAGCGTCATGGGCCCCACGGTGGGGACGGAAGCCAAAGCTATTATCAGAGAAAACACGCTCAAAGATAGGCGTAAGAATTTGGGCTACAGCTTGTTGAACCATTCGGTCCACCACCGTTGGTATTCCAAGTCTTCTTACTCCACCATTAGGCTTCGGAATTTCTACCCGTTTGACTGGAGCTGGTTTATACTTGCCCTCACGCAAACTAGCGATCAGTTCCGTCTTATTTTCTCTGAGATATGGCAGAAGGTCATTGACTGTCATATCGTCAATACCTGCTACTCCTTTATTTCTCTTAACTCGCAAATAAGCCTGATTAAGGTTATTGCGATCCAAGACCAGGTCTTGGATAGTGACACTCATACCTTTACCTTCACCATAACCGGTACTACGCGCCCTTGTGTACTTTCGGTTTTCCAAACCTATCCTCGACAAGCGGTCAGCTTGTTGTTCTGTTTTCTGCGATTGTCGCACCTGATTACACCTCCGATATAAGTTACAAGTTATTGTCGTTCAGTCCTTCATCTGATTATTCAAACTACTATGACCTCGGCTGACTTCTGGCTTACTCAACACTGCATCACTGCACCGCTTGTTTCTGTGGAAATAAACTTATTCCTCTTGTCGGAAACGTGTAGGCCAAATCTCCCCGGGTAAGAATATTAGCTTTCGTACCATGTCATCGTTGGCTTTACTGAGACCAACTTCGAGTAGTATTGGACTTCAACTTGTCTAGCAGCCTTATAGCTACTTCTTGTTCATCGATGCAGTACTTTGCCTTAGACTTCCTTCAGATTCCACCTCACGGTGGACACCCTTGTCCTCAGCTCATGGTTCCGACTACTACGGCCCATAGCGGACTTTCACCACCTAGCTAATACCCATGCCGGGCGCACTAGAATAATAGGCCTCCAACACCCGGTAAAACCGAACGTTGGAGGCCTATTATTGCTTGCGGAGGCTAGCTTCTCCTTGAAAAGGTTACAATGTTAATTCTTTTCGAAGCTCATCAGCAGTATAGATTCGTCCATCTTCAAACCCTTTGAAAGGATGGATTGTTTCCTGTGCCGCTTGTTGGTAACGTTTAGCACGACGCAACGCATACTCGGTGAGCGAGCCATCCTTTACATAGTTTAAAAGTTTAGCACTCGGGGTAGTTAGTGGATTCTCTACCCGATCTTCTAAGTCTTCCAGAACTTCGGAATATTCTGGACCGAGTTGGATTTGATTGGCATACCGCTCTAAACTTTTGAGGACAGCACGAGCTTTGGCCTGATATCTACAAGTTGCTTGGGGATTTTCCTCGGCCACAACTTCATTCATTTTATCGGCAGTCATCAACATTTCTTCTACTTCGTTTTCTTTTAATGGCGGCTGCATGATCAAGTAGCTTGCTAACAAACGAATAAATTTTAGTGTACCAGTTCGAACCCCTATTGAACTGCTAGGATCTAAATCAAGCATTCGTAATTCTAAATACTCAATTCCATGTTCAGGCAACTTTTTTAAATCCGTGTTTCCTTTGAACCTCACTGGACCATGAAATTCGTAATCCGATGTTAAAATCCCTTCTTTAACTCCTTCTTCAATCCGTGCAATGTAACGATCGAGATTAGTAAAATCACCGGTAAATTTGGTTCCAAAGCCGTATTGACTTTGCCGCACACTCCGAATCGGATGAGGCAACTCTTTTCCCGGTTCAAAATAATTTTCTTCAACAATTGGGCTTGCACCATAAAGATACGTAAGGAGCCATCGATATCGGACAAAACCTTGTGCCAAGATAGTATATAAATAATTCCGCACTTCCCGCTCACTATTAAAGCGTTCTGGGAAAGCATTAAGTACTAGTTCAATAATGTGCTGATCAATACTCAAGTTAATATGCGCTCCACAAGGTGTTCCTTGCGAGTACCCATGACGTTTTGCCCATTCCTTCAAATAAGCTTCTTTTTTCGGTCCTATTTTAGCTAACCGCAATTTAGTCTTATCTTTAGGAAGTCGTGGGGGCATGGATAACGGCCATAATAACTCGCCGGGAGCAAGAGCTGATCGCAATGTATTATTGATAACATACAAATAATACATTGTATCAAGAGCATGTTAGGCAGAAGGAGTTACCATTTCAGCCATTGTTTCTAAAAAATCATTGGTAATCCATGGATTAGTCTTCTCATCCCCAATCGCTGACGGATATGGCTCAAGGCTTAGTTTGCCATCTTCGTCTACTCGTTGCATTTCAATCTCGAGACCCATTGTAAAATCAGAAGTCTTTGCAACAGCTTCATTATCGAATATTAATTGACCAATTTTGCTAAACACATTATCTCCCCATTCTCTAATTATTTTTTAATAAAGATACAGGAATTTTCTCATATAAACAACTAGATATTAATAAAACGAAATTTAAATAATTTTTTACGCTTAGCAAGTACTCAATCTTCCTTGTTATACAAAAGATATTAAAGATTTCCTATTCACTAGCAGGAAAAAGCTGACTGAATCTAGGAGCACGGACTAAATCTTGCGTTTGCATTTTACCGTGCCAAAGAGAAACCTGCTGTCGCATTGAAGCTGCCCAGCAGCGCATACGATCACCCAGCCAATTAATCATGCTGCTAGTTAAGACTGTTGTAGAAGCTTCTGGCCCAATGCTTCCTCCTGCGCCGAGGGCCAATAAGCCAAGAATAAAAGACTTTCACCAATTATGATAATTTAATTGCCCCTTCATCCTTACCTGCGTCAGTACTTGTCCAATTGTTAACGGGTAATTACCCCATCGTTCATTCAAGAAACCAATCAAAAATCCCAATGGAATACACACTAAAAACGGATACCATTTACCACCAACTGTCATATCAAGGTATTGATGCCAAACTAAATCAATTACCCAGTTAACTAAGTTTAAATACGCCGCTGTCAGTATACCAATTATTAGGCTCCAAACAATTGCATATATCCCAATCTTAAGTCGCCAAAATTTCATTCTTACTTTCCTACTTCTTTTAACGTCACGATAAAAGCTAATTTACCATTTGTATACCTTGCCGTAATTTTCCCTTTAAATTGTTTAACAATATATTGAGCCATCGAAAGCCCAATCCCAAAACCAGCCTTTTTTCCTTGAGTATGCGATTCATCAACCCGGTAAAAGCGGTTAAAGAACTTTTTAACATCCAGGCTTTTACCATCCTTATAGCTGTTCGCAATCGTAATAACTATATTCTTGCTATGATTAGGTGAGGCCACTGTAAAATCAATTTCACCCTGAGGATCACAATACTTATTCGCATTATCAAGCAAAATATTCAACAGTTCCCGCAGCATATTTTCATCACCGTTTGCCACCAAGCCCTCATCAATCTGTACATGGAACTGTTTTTGTTCGGTTGAAATCACACTCTTGAAACTGCTAGCCACATCCCCAGCAATTTGACTTACATTTACTGGTACCACCGTTAACGTCGGTTGTTCTTGCATGCGCGCAAGGGACACCAGGTTATTAATTAACTTTGTCAGGCGGGTAACCTGTTGCTTGGTACTGGCTGTCCATTCATTCTCCCCATTGATAATCTCTTGCATTTCATTATTCGCTGAAATAACGGTCAATGGCGTTTTTAGTTCGTGACTTGCATTAGTTATAAACTCTTTTTGCCGCTGTTCTGCCTCAATGATTGGCCGAATTGCACGACGGGAGTAAAGGGTTAAAACAATGGTATACAGAACTAAAACAATTACCCCTAAGATCAACCCCGTACGCATTAGTGATCGCGTCCGGGCCATAAGAAGCGATTCATCAAGAAAGACAATTACTTTCTCACCGTCTTTATTCCGAATCTTATAAGCATAATTTACCCCTTGATATAGTAACTGTTCGCTATGCACCTTTCTTCTTATAAGCCGGTCTGTCATTGCCCGGGCATCTTGCGGCGTAACCGTTGCAATATGATCGTCTTGCACTTCCGTTACTTGATTTTTATTATCGACCAGTACAGCAAAATAACGATATTGATGAAGGCCCTCACGTGAAAATTGAGGTTGACTATTGTCAGTAGTCCGGATCCCTTTTCGGGGAATTTGGCCATCGTTATTTACCAAAATCGTTAATACTCGTTCAATTTCTTGGTGCGATTGATAGTAAGTGAGGGTACAAATACTGCCAACAATTGTCAAAATTACAAATAATAATGCCGCAGTTGAGATTGCAATAAATTTATAGCGAAAACGTTGAATCATTCCTTGACCCCCTAGCATGCAATCATAAACGGTCCAGTTTTTTTACCACTAATTGTTACTTGAGATTGAATTGCCTGTAATTTTTGCCGTAAATAACAGATATTAATCCAGAGATCTTCTTGATCAACGGTGCCATTCTCATCCCAAACGTGACTGATAAGTTCATTTACTGATAGTTCTTTATTAGCATTCAAAATAAAATACTGAAGTAAACGATTTTCCCGATTCGTTAAACTAATCGAATTGCGACTTTCAAGCGATTGATCGTTACCATTAAGGGTCAAATCACCAAATTCAAGAACATCTACTTGGTAAGAATCATCTCGGCGTTGACGGGAGCGCAAACGAGCAAGTAGTTCTTTTAACGAAAATGGCTTAGTCAAGTAATCATCAGCACCGGCATCAAGACCAGTTACCTTATCGTCTTCTTCACCCATTGCCGTTAACATCATAATATACGTGCGATTACCAGTTGCTCTAATTTCCCTTAATGCTTCCAGTCCTGATTTAACAGGCATCATGATGTCTAAAATTATGACATCATAAGCATTTTCTTTCGCCTGCTCAATCGCTTCTTGGCCGTTAGTAGCAATATCAACTTGATAACCACTCGCTGTCATCGCTGAACTTAATACATGAGATAGCTGCTGTTCATCTTCTGCTACAAGGATTCGCATTTTATTCGCCTTCCTCACTAGAATTAATTAATTGCCGGATTGTTTGCATTTGAACGTCGCATGATGCTAATTGGTCAGCACAACGTTTAAGTTCACGGCCAATTCGCTCTGGATTTTTAATATTATGTTTATATTTCATCTCATGTTCAAGGCTTGCCCATGAATCCATTGCGATCGTCCGTAACTGAATTTCAACGTAAAAATGTCCGGGGTTATTTCCTTCAATATCTTGATATGGAACTGTTTCGTCAATAATGACGTGATAGCTCCGATACCCATTTGGCTTTGCATTTGTAATATAATCTTTTTCCTTAATTACCTCACACCAGTCAGCTTGACGTAATTGGTAAAGGCAACGGTCAATATCATCGATGAAATTACAAACAATTCTGATTCCAACTGCATTGCGACATTTTCGTAAGGCCGATTCAGTAGAGACCGGATAGCCTTTTCGTTGGCATTTTTCTGCCATGCTCTCGGAAGTCTTCACCCGGGCAATTAAATGTTCATAAAGTTTGGGTTGCTTATCCTGCACTGTTTGCTGATTTAGCTCTTTGATCCGATCAGTTGTGAGGGAAAGAATATTTGACAAAATCTGCTCATATGGGCCATAAATTGACATCACAGTTTCCTCCTTTAATTTGAATATTATACAGTACTTACTACTAAAGAATACCTTAAGAATAGCATTTTTAAGATGACTTAAATTTTACTCAGTCCGCAATCTTTCCACATAGTCATCTACTTGCTTTTTTTGTGGCCCAGTTTGGTAGAATTCTTTGCTTAATTGAGTCAAGGTTAAGTTCTTTGTTTTTAGTTTTGTATTGTACTGAGAAGTGTATTTTATGATTACGGTTTGGTCTTCCTCTTTAAAGAAAATCACCGTCCCATCTTGGTCATCAGCTGCTACTAAGATAGCTATAGTCATCTACCCCCGCTGGAACGGTGTCAGATGGCTTAACAATTCCATAAACGAGTTGATTTGCAGCAATATTTTGTTTTAGCCACTCGGGAGATATTGCTAAGCCCGCTAAAACACCAATTTGCTGGTCGGTAAATTTTGGCCGCAGCTGTTGACTTGACTGTGTTTCATTCTGAATCGGTTGAGGGGAAGGCTGATTAAAGTTAATTATAACTACTACCCATAAGCAACTAATTAGAATGATGGTTGTTATTATAACTATTTTTCTTTTCATAATTTCACATAAAAAAGGCGCACCTAGATTATTCTAAGTACGTCTTTACGGATTGTTAAAAGAGAGAAATTGGATCTTAATCCATTTGCGCTTTAATAGCAGCTAAGGATACGTCGCCAGTCTTATCGAACTTAACATCAGCATTCTGCAAATCAGCACCAAAACCAATTGATAATTCACCAGCACGGTTAATTGATTCAATTCCGGCTTGGGCATCTTCAAGTCCTGCTACTTGGTCAGCTGGAAGATCCATTAATTTAGCTGCTTCTTGGTAAATTTCTGGATCTGGCTTACCATGGCTTAAGTTGGCTGGATTAACGATTCCTTCAAAGTAATCAGTTAATTGCAAATACTTAAGAACCTTTGGCGCATTTTTAGAAGCAGAAGCTAATACAATGTGATAACCATTAGCTTTCAATTCATCTAAGAAGTCTTTCATTCCTGGAAGAATATCGGCAGGTGTTAGAGTTTCAACTAATTTAATATAGTTATCATTTTTTTCAGTTGCCAAAGCTTCTTTTTCTTCTTGAGCATAGTCATTTTCATGGCCGCCAGCCTTCAAGATTAATTCCAAAGAATCCATCCGACTAACACCCTTTAATGCGTCAGCCAATTCTGGAGTCCATTCAGTTCCAACCTTGTCAGCTAATTGGTGCCATGCTTGACCATGAAAACGAGCAGTGTCAGCAATAACACCGTCAAGGTCAAATGCAAAACCTTTCAAATCTTCAAACTTCATCTCAAATGCCTCCAAGAATTACTTTAATTCAAGCTTCTTACCGTCAAGGTCGATAGTAATTGGGTCACCTGATACGAGATCGATCTTAGTACCATGCTTGTCAACCTTAACCTTCAAGATCCGACCACGGAACATTTGACGGAATTGGTATGAATCCCACTTCTTAGGTAAGAATGGTGCATAGTGCAATTGACCATCACGAACACGCATACCAGCAAATCCTTGAACAATATCAAGCCATGAACCAGTCATTGAAGTGATGTGAAGTCCATCAGAAGTATCGTTGTTGTAGTTATCAAGGTCAAGACGTGCTGAACGTTCATACAATTCAACGGCCTTGTCTTCGTAACCAATATCAGCAGCGATAATTGAGTAAACTGAAGCAGAAAGACTTGATTCGTGAACAGTAAATTGTTCGTAGAAGTCGAAGTTATTCTTCTTTTCTTCCTTAGTAAAGTCATCAATGAAGTCCCAGAGACCTTGGATAACGTCACCTTGTTTTACGTATGGTGAACGTAAGATCTTATCCCATGACCAGTGTTGGTTAAGTGGTAATTGGTCACTTGGAATTTCAGAAACTGGAGTCAAGTCCTTGTCCATGAAGCCATCGTTTTCTGGGAAGATGTCCTTTTCCTTGTCGTAAGGAAGATACATGTTGTCTACAATACCTTTCCACTTACGCTTTTCGTCTTCTGAAACATTAAGCTTCTTAGCTACCTTTTCATCTACTTGGTCTAAGATGTCAAGGGTGTATTGAAGAGTCCAACGACAAAGAAGGTTAGTGTACCAGTCGTTGTTTACGTTGTTGTCGTATTCGTCAGGACCAGTTACGGCATGAAGCATGTACTTGTTCTTATTTTGGGAGTAGTGAACACGGTCTGCCCAGAAACGAGAAATTTCAGTAAGAACTTCTGCCCCTTCGTTAAGAACGTATGACTTGTCGCCAGTGTACTTAGTGTAAAGGTAAATAGCAAAAGCAATGTCCCCGTTACGGTGAATTTCTTCAAAGGTAATTTCCCATTCGTTGTGACATTCAATACCGTTGAAGGTAACCATTGGGAATAATGCACCATCAAGTCCTTGTTCCTTAGCGTTAACAAAGGCGCCGTCTAATTGCTTGTAACGGTACATTAATAAGTTACGAGCAACTTCTGGGTCTGCAACCCCAAGGTAAACTGGAATACAGTAAGCTTCAGTATCCCAGTAAGTAGCACCACCGTACTTTTCACCAGTGAATCCCTTTGGACTGATGTTAAGACGGTAATCTTGACCGTAGTAAGTGGAGAAGAGTTGGAAGAGGTTGAATCGAATACCCTGTTGAGCTCCTTTGTCACCTTCAATTTCAACGTCAGACTTAACCCAACGATCTGCCCATTCTTTAATATGTGGATCGAGTAAATCGTCAAAACTTTGATTATCAAGTTGGTCGCCCAATACATCCAAGTTCTTTTCAATATCTGCTTGGGAATCGTAATCACGAGAAGTCATTACGATACTACGCTTTTCAAAGTTAACTTCTTTACCAGCAGCTACAGTACCAGCAAATGTGTTGTAAGCGTGCTTTTCGTCAGTGCCGTCACCTACGTGGTCAAGGTTAGTCTTTGAAGTAGTCTTCATTCCAACGATGAATTGTGGAGTACCAAAATCATTCTTCTTAGTCATAGAAGTTAATTCAGCATGTTCGCCATCAGCAGACTTGCCTAAAACGTTCCAGAATTGTTCATCGTAGTTAGCGTCTTCGTTGTATACATCAGCATCAATCATGCTAGTAATTTCAACCTTAGCATCACTGTCGCCACGGTTCTTAATGTGGAGACGTTGACCAACTAATTCTTTTTGGGTAACACTAACAAAACGTTCAAAATTGAAGTACATTTCAGTACCACCAATTTCAACAGCAAAGCGTCGTTCTAAGACACCACGCTTCATGTCAAGATCAAGCTTAAAGTCTTTTGGTGTTTGCTTTGCTAAGTCGAGTTGTTCACCATTAACCTTAATGATTAACTTCATGAAGTTGACAGCGTTGATCATCTTACCAAAGTACTTAGGATAACCATTCTTCCACCAACCAACACGAGTCTTGTCAGGGAACCAAACTCCACCGAGGTAGATACCTTCCATGTGGTCACCACTGTAACCTTCTTCAAAGAAGCCACGCATACCAAGATTTTCATTGGCTAAACTAGTCATTGATTCTTGTAAACGCTTGTCTTGTGGGTCCCATTTGTGAGTAGCAACATGCCAAGGGGCAATATCAAATGTACGTTTCATTGAAATCTCAATTCCTTTCATCCGAAATAAAGGTAGTCTTTAACCTGCCTTTATATTATAACTTAATTAATTTGTTTTATTAAATAACTCCTATTCAGCATAAGTTTCCTTGATGGTGGCAACTGAAAGAGCACCAAGAGCCATTACAATACCAGCAAGGATAAACATGTGAACTTGTGAGTGTCCAAATAATGGGAATAAAGCAAAACTCAATAATGAAGCAACAATCTGTGGGAAACAAATTGAACCGTTGAATAATCCAAGGTATGTACCCATATGCTTACCAGTCAATGCGTTTGTGACGATTGTTAATGGGTAAGTGTTCATCGCAGCCCAAGCAATACCAACTAATGTGTAAGAAATAATTAATACCCATTGGTTGTGAATAAAGAAGACGGAAATAAATCCAAGGGCCCCGAGAAGAAGGCTACCACCATAACCGAGCTTGTGGTACTTGTTTGGTACCTTAGCTAAAACATATGACCAGATAACCGCAGCGATTGATTGAACAGCAGCAAGAACACCGTACCAGTTACCAGCAGCTTGGTAACCAGCAGAAGTAGCATCAACAGTATTCCAAACATTTTTGGCAATAGCACCAGCTGAGTATGTCCAGAGGTATTGGAAGGCGAACCAGCAGAAGAATTGAACAAGGGTAACTGTCCAGAATGCTTTTGGAGCGTGCTTCAAAAGCGTAAGCCAGTTTCCACCTTCTTTGTTGTCATCTTCAGTAATACCATGATACTTTGCGTAAGTTGCTGGATCATATTCATGAACCCGAAAAACTGTAAACAAACTAGTAACAACTAACAATGCTGCTCCAACGTAGAAGGCAATAATAACGGAATCTGGAACAACTCCTCGTTTAGCAGTGTTACGAACTCCAAACCAAGCAGCTAAGATAAATGGGAAAACAGCAGCTAACACAGCACCAGTGTTAGATAAGAAACTTTGAATCCCATAGGCATAACTCTTTTGGTCATCATTAACCATGTCACCAACCATCATCTTAAATGGCTGCATTGCCACATTTGATGATAGGTCAAGCAAAGCAACAGTAATTGCACCGAACCAAAGCGCAGCAAGCGAACCATACCCGAAACCAAAACTTCCTGAATTAGGAAGTAAAATCATAACGATAACAGCCACAATCATTCCCAATAGTAAGTATGGTAACCGCCGACCACCTAATTTTGGTGCCCATGTACGGTCTGAATAATAACCAATGATTGGTTGAACAATCAAACCAGCTAATGGTGGTAAGATGAAGAACCAGCCAAGGTTGTTAGGGTCGGCCCCAATAGTTTGGAAAATCCGACTCATTTGAGAACTCTGCAGAGTAAAAGCTGTCTGAACACCAAGGAATCCAAAGTTGATCATCCAGATGGTACTCTTTGAGAGAGTAGGTAATCCAGCCCCCGCGGACTTTTCTTGACTCATTGCTAACAACTCCTTAACTTATAAAATAGTTCTAAAAGACACTTATGATTATTGTAAGCGTTTCATACATTATTGCAATATTAATAATATCAAATTTGAAAAATTTGTGCAACCGCTTGCTCAAAATTTTAGAAAACGGTTGCAGATTTTTATAATTTAAAGTTCTTGCTGTTTAGTTTCTGCAAAGCAGGTCCGTTATAGTTAATTATTTAAAACATATTTAGCTTAACAAAAATCGAGTAGGAGATAATTGATTAGTTCAATTATCGACCTCTCACACCACCGTACGTACGGTTCCGTATACGGCGGTTCGACAACTTAATCACATTGAATTGACTGGAGCGTCTTGGACATATTCATAAGTCCGAGTTGTTCCAGTTTTCTATTAGTTAGAGAATAGCTCAAGGTCTTACTATGTGCAGTTCGCCAGTAGCCCTTTCGGGTACTAGCGAAGACATATGCATCATGATGGGACAGCCCCAACTTCTGTAAGTTAGTTACCTTAGTTTTAAACTTTTTCCATTGCTTCCAAATATACTGCCTTATTCGGACCCTCAACCACTTGTCAAGGCGTTGAATAAAGTTAGTTAGTTTCCCAATTGAGTAGTACTGAAGCCACCCACGCATTTTTCGATGAATTTCTTCAAACATTCTTGTCAGAGATATTCCACGATTACGTTTAGTTAATAACTTCAGTGCTTTCTTTACTCGTTGTTGCGATTGTTTAGCTGGACGGGCGTAGGCCCCAATGTGGTCTATACCCAACGAAAAGCCAAGAAACTTCAACCGTAGCGGGCTACCGACTTTGGTTTTATCTGGGTTCACTTTAACTTTCAAGCGCTTTTCTAGAAACTGGGTAATGCTTCGCATTACTCGTTCTCCGGCTCGTTGACTTTTAACATAGATGTTACAATCATCCGCATAGCGCACAAAGTGGTGACCACGTCTAGTCAACTCTTTGTCCAACTCATTTAGATAGATGTTCGCCAGTAGTGGTGACAATGGCCCTCCTTGTGGGGTTCCTTTTTCACTCTTAGCGAAAAGCCCATGGTCTAAGACTCCGCTAGTTAGAAACTTACGAATGAGTCTTAGTGTCCATGGGTCATCAATATATTGTTGGAGATACTTAATCATCAAGTCATGATTAACGTTATCAAAATAGGCTTTTAGGTCTAAGTCGACAACTCTTCGATAACCTTGATTATAAAGATCTACTCCTTTTTCAATAGCGTCATGGGCCCCACGGTGGGGACGGAAGCCAAAGCTATTATCAGAGAAAATACGCTCAAAGATAGGCGTAAGAATTTGGGCTACAGCTTGTTGAACCATTCGGTCCACCACCGTTGGTATTCCAAGTCTTCTTACTCCACCATTAGGCTTCGGAATTTCTACCCGTTTGACTGGAGCTGGTTTATACTTGCCCTCACGCAAACTAGCGATCAGTTCCGTCTTATTTTCTCTGAGATATGGTAGAAGGTCATTGACTGTCATATCATCAACGCCTGCTGCTCCTTTATTTCTCTTAACTCGCAAATAAGCCTGATTAAGGTTATTGCGATCCAAGACCAGGTCTTGGATAGTGACACTCATACCTTTACCTTCACCATAACCGGTACTACGCGCCCTTGTGTACTTTCGGTTTTCCAAACCTATCCTCGACAAGCGGTCAGCTTGTTGTTCTGTTTTCTGCGATTGTCGCACCTGATTACACCTCCGATATAAGTTACAAGTTATTGTCGTTCAGTCCTTCATCCGATTATTCAAACTACTATGACCTCGGCTGACTTCTGGCTTACTCAACACTGCATCACTGCATCGCTTGTTTCTGTGGAAATTAAACTTATTCCTCTTGTCGGAAACGTGTAGGCCAGATCTCCCCGGGTAAGAATATTAGCTTTCGTACCATGTCATCGTTAGCTTTACTGAAACCAATTTCGAGTAGTATTGGACTTCAACTTGTCTAGCAGCCTTATCCAGTTAATTTCAGCCTTATAGCTACTTCTTGTTCATCGATGCAGTACTTTGCCTTAGACTTCCTTCAGATTCCACCTCACGGTGGACACCCTTGTCCTCAGCTCATGGTTCCGACTACTACGGCCCATAGCGGACTTTCACCACCTAGCTAATACCCATGCCGGGCGCACTAAAGAAGGCAAGTAATAGAGAAAAACTTCAAGTTTCCTCAATTACTTGCCTTTTACGATGAAAGTTATTCTTGGTACTAAATTTTCTTAAGCAGAACCGCTTCACCCATTCCGCCCCCGACACACAGCGAAGCAATGCCGAGTTCATGATTATCCCTATGCATTTCATTAATCATCGTGACGATAATTCGTGCTCCTGAACACCCAACAGGATGGCCTAATGCAATTGCCCCACCCCAAGGATTAACAGCACTAGGATCAAGATGAAGCAAGTTCTGACAGACAAGGGCTTGGGTCGCAAACGCCTCATTAATTTCGTAAGTATCTACGTCATCTGCCGACATCTGCTGGTTTTCTAAGAGTTTATTGATTGCATAATATGGTCCCAGACCCATCAATGCTGGATCAAGACCAACAACTGCAGATCCTTGCCACTCAGCCAATGGAGTTAATCCTAATCGGTTGACTGCACTTTCAGAAGCAAGAACCAAGGCAGCTCCACCATCATTAATTCCCGAGGCATTCCCTGCAGTCACACTTCCGTCAGGTTTAAAAGCTGGTTTTAATTTTGCTAAAGCCGCTAGTGAAGTATCTGGTCGTGGAGCTTCGTCAACAGTTACAGTCACGGTTGTTCGTTTCTGCTTAACTTCAACTGGTACAATTTCTGAATCGAAATAGCCTGCTTTTTGAGCCTTTACCGCATGTTGGTGGCTCATCAAAGCAAATTCGTCTTGTTGGTGACGAGTAATCTGATACTTATCATTGATATTTTCAGCAGTAATTCCCATTGAATAACCGCCATAAGCGTCATTTAAGGCATCACTTTGCATTGCATCAAGCAAGGTCCCGTTCCCAAACCGATAACCATTCCGTGCTTTAGGAAGAACATATGGGGCTTGGGACATACTTTCCATCCCTCCAGCAACAATTACATTAGCCTGCCCTGCGCGAATCAAACTTGCTGCCAAGTCAACACTGGACATTCCTGATGCGCAGACATCATTAATCGTTATTGCTGGAACCTGCTCACCTAATCCAGCCGCCATTGATGCCTGGCGAGCCGGATTTTGTCCAGCTCCTGCTTGAATAACATTCCCCATTAACACTTGGTCAATATCGTTTCCACTGAGCTTTGCCTTTTCAACAGCTGCTTTAATTGCAATCGCTCCTAATTCAACTGCAGACTTTGAAGCTAACTGACCATTAAACTTACCGATTGGTGTTCGCCGAGCAGCAACAATGTAAACCTTCTTCATTCCGATTTCCCTCCATGTAAAAATAAGAGAGGACCGTGGCAAGTAATTCCGTGGTCCTTTCTATCAACTATTTATTTTAAAATCAACGATTCGGAATTGCTCTTCTGGATTAAAAAGTAATTCGACCGCTTGCTGACCTAATTTGCGGGGTTGTAAGTCAACCTTTTCTTCTTGATTAATTAACATCCCCATCAACCGACTATTGTTAAAACAAATAGTTGGTAAATTAAATTCTTGTAGTTGCCATATTAATCGTACCAGCAACAAGTCATCAGCACAAACAATTGAATCGATTTGCGGATGCTGTTTAATAAAATCTTTAACAGTGATCCCGGCTGGTGAATATCGCCAACTTAAAGCAGGAAGTTGATGATTTTGCATACTCTGCTCATAACCTTGATATCTATCCTGTTCAAATACCCAATTGCTTGCAGATTGAAGAAATATGGGATGACTGACCCGCTGATGATCCATTAAATAATCAGTTGCCGCTCGTCCTGCCGCTACGTTATCATTGTCGACAAAACGATCTTGGGCTTTATCTGGGTGACCGATTACCACAAAATTAAGGTTATTTTGGCGCAGGTAATTAGTAATTGGATCATCTTTAACAGTATAAAGCACTAAAAAGTTATGCACCTTTGATTGTTCAACCATTGATTTTACACTTTGTAAAAGGTCGGTCGTAGTTGGCGCAATTGCCACAACCATTTCATAGTGAATCGGCTTTAATGCCACGCTGATTCCCCGTAATAAATCAATATGAAAAGGGTTGGCAGGAGCAGTATCACTGGTTACCGGAAAAATAATTCCAACCATATTTGATTCGCCCCGTGTTAGGTTCTGTGCATTGTAATTTGGTTGATATCCCAACTCTTTAGCAATCATCTCTATTCGTTGCCGTGTTTTTTCACTAATTCGTGGATTATGGTTTAAAGCTCGAGAAGCAGTTGAAACCGATACTCCGGCTTTTTGTGCAATATCTTTAATTGTTGCCAACTAATCACCCTCTTTTGTAAATAACACAAACTCTCCTAATTCTAACAGGTAAAGTCCCATTTGGACAACCGGAATCCCTTCCATTAAGTTCAATGCTTCTTTATAGAGCTCTAATTGTCCCCGATACCGGTCCTTTATCCGTACCAAATCAAAGTCGCGGTAATCTTTGTTAAGGTGATCAGTCTTATAGTCAACTAGAATAATTCCCTCATTAGTTTTTAAGTAACCATCAATGATTCCATGAATTAAAATACGTTCATCATCACTAACATTTACTCCCTTAAATAGTTCGTGACCATTCATAATCATCGAAAATGGTACTTCACGATGATAGTCTGCTGGATGCTTTAAGATCTTCTGACCAACAGCAGTATGATAAAAGGCCATTATTCCTTCACGATTGATCCTCGCTGCCACAACCGGATTAATCAATTTTTCTCCTACTAATTTTTGAATTTCCTGATCAACAAACTCAACGTTAATTGGGCCTTCATTAAGTGGTAGTTTTTGGAAAACCAGGTGAGTTGCTGTTCCGATTTCTGTTGCCGCTGGTTCATGAGTAGTCTGCTGAATGAAAGCTGGGACATCAAAGTTATTATTTAAATAAATCCCTTGCGTCTTGACCTTTTGTTGTTGATCATAATCCCACCGCGCCATATCACGCGTGTCAGGATCTTCAAAGACTCGTTTAACATCTGTAACGGATTGGTAAGCAGTTGTTTGAGTAGCGACAAGATGGGGGTAACGATAGCGCAAAATTTGACCAATCTTTTGTTCAGACGCATCAGTTGCTACCATATTGTTTTTTTCCGTTACATTAGCACTAGCATTTTGCCCAATTTTTGCCAATCCATCGCTAACATCAATCGCGGTATATGTTTTTGCAATAAAGTGAGGATCAGCCGCCAAACCAGTAACTTTAGTATCAGCAAGAGTACTTTCTTCTAGCGTGACATTTCCACGACTCAATTGTTGCGCATTGAATTCTGGATAACGAGCCAGGGCAAGCCCAACCCAGTCCATAAATGAATTTGCAGTAATCCGTGGCTGCGGGCCAATTAGTAAATTCTTACTCTGATAAGCTTTTTGCCATCGCTGCCATGAGCCAGCAAGGCTTTGTGTCCGCATTTCTTCATTAAAGGATCCCGTAATAACTAATCGCTGTTCCGCCCGGGTCAATGCAACATAAAGAACTCGAAGATCTTCTGCCCGTTCGCCGCGCTGGATCTCTTCAATCACTGCTTGTCGTTGTGGCGTATCATAAATGACCCGTTGATCATCCATGTAACGAATTCCTACACCGGCAACAGCATCGACAACTGCATTTTCACGAGCTGCTCCTTTGTTAAAGCCATGCGTGGCATCAATTAGAAAGACCACGGGGAATTGAAGACCTTTGCTTCCATGAATTGTCATAACATTAACCGTATTTGCAGTTAACTGTGTCGGTGCTACTCCTAAATCTTTATCATGTTCCTGCATTTTCTCAATAAAGCGAATAAATTGATAAAGGCCCTTAAAACTGCTTTGTTCATAGGAGTGAGCACGTTGGTAAAGGGCATGGAGGTTTGCTTGTCGTTGGTGGCCTCCTGGCATTGCTCCGACATAATCAAGGTAACCTGTTTGGTCATAGATCTGCCAAATCAAGTCAACAAGGGTTTGTTGCTGAGCTGTTTGTCGAAAGACACGAAGCAAACCTAAGAAGTGATCTGCTTTTTCATAAAGGGCATTTACCTGTTCAGAAGTAAGAAGCGATTGATGGCGAAGAGCCTTTCGCTGGTAATTACTCATGAATGTTTGCAAGGCGGCGTAGTAATCGACAGATCGATTCTGAAGACGGATAAAAGCTAATTCTTGGTTAGTTAACCCGACAATCGGTGACCGTAAAACCGCAGCTAATGGAATATCCTGTTGTGGATTATCAATTATCTTCAACAAGGACATCATTACTCGCACTTCAGTAGCTTGAAAATAACTTTCAACATCGTGAACTGTCAATGGAATATTAAGTTTATTAAACTCTTCCATCAATGAATTATTGATTGCCTTTGTCCGTTCAAGCAAAACAATATCACCATACTGAATCGGATGCATCTGCCCATCTTCTGGATGAAAAATTAACTCCTGATTTTCGACCATCTGCTTAATTCGCATCCCGATCATCCGAAATTCTCCAGCTAACTTATCATCCTCGTGTTCAATATCTTCCTTTTCTGGATCAAGAGCATTGGCGTCATATAACAACACTTCCGTTGGTTGAACCTTATTATCTTGATTTTCTTCGTAATAAGTTGCCGCATATTTTAAATGGGCATCTTCATCATAATCAATTTCACCAACTTCCCTATCCATGAGTTGTTCGAAAAGAATATTGGTAAAGCTCGTTACATTAGTCATCGACCGGAAATTTTCTCCCAGAACAATCGCTTCTCCGTCGCTGCCTTGACGATAGTTTTGATATTTCCCGAGAAATAATGTTGGATCAGCTTCACGGAAGCGGTAAATCGATTGCTTAACGTCCCCTACCATAAATAAGTTCTTACGTTCAGGAGATGTTAATTTCATCAAAATACTTTCCTGAAGACAGTTCGTATCCTGATATTCGTCGATCATAATTTCTTGATAATGATTTTGCAAATCTTTAACGAGGGCTTGCCAGTTTGGCTGGTCATCTGGTGGCGTTAAAATGGCGTACGCGTAGTGCTCCAAGTCACTAAATTCAAGAACATGTCGATTCAACTTGGTTTGTTGATACCGTCGACGGAAATTAATTGTTACTGCACTCAATTCGCGTAAAAGTTCCTGAGCATGTGCTGAAATTAATCGAAATTGGTCTTCCCGGTAATTAAAGAAGCGATCAATCAACTGATCAAATTGCTTTTTTATCCCAGTGCGAGCGCTTCCCAGTGATTTATACACTTCCTCAGCTAGCTCATCGTCTTTCGGTTTGCCGCCCATTCGCGCAAATTTAGCATTAGCAAATAAGTCCCGAATAGTATTCCAAGTAGGCGGTTGTAATAAGTCTAAAAGCCCCTGCATCATCTGCTGGTCTTTTTGCAATGAATCAACAGTTTTAGCATCTAATTGACTTTCCGTTGCTTGGCTTAACAAGTCTGCAAATTGATCACGAAAAGTTGTTAGTTCAGTTAGCAGTTCTTCTTTTGCAATTTGGTCCTGTGCTTCCTGCTTTCCCAAATAAGTACTGACCATCTGTTCCCACTGCTTCTTTAGCTGATTACGTTGCTTTTGAATATCCTTAAATACATCAATCCGTGGATCATCTGCCGCTGGTCGTCCCCGAAAACTACCAAACTTTTGTTGAGCCATTATTTGACAAACATTATTAACGTCAAAACCACCTAATGAGGAAAGAAGTTGGTGCATCAGCTCTTCATCACTCTTAATGACCCCTGCCGCTTGGTCTAATCCATTATCGCTAGCTCTCGTTGCTAATTCACGATAATCTTGAATGAACTGATTAAGTTTTTCAATGATAAGAGGCTTTAGCTGTTGTTGGTAAAAATTAGATTCTAATATTGTGCCCGACCCTAAATCATAATTATCTGGTAATTTTTGGAGCCACTTTTCGGGATCAGGCTGGGCATTAGCAATTTCATATAACCGTAAACCCAAGTCGTCGAGCCCTTGGTCATCACGATCACTAGAAAAGTTAAGAACTAGTTCCCTAAAAGAAGCTCTTCCTGAAACTTTTTCCTCAGCATTTTTATATAGTTCTTCGCTAACTTCATGCCAGACATCTTCTTGAAGTAACAATCGCTCCGTTTCATCAGTTAAGAGCCGAAATTGTGGATCAAGGTCAATTAAGTAATAGTAACGCTTTATTAACTTTAAACAAAAGGCATGAATTGTACTGATATCTGCAGCGGCAAGCCGGTTAATTTGGTTACTCATCCGGTCACGTAAATCTTTGGGATTAGCGGGATCTTGTACTATTTTCTGCAAGGCTGCTCTGATTTTGTCCCGCATATTCTTTGCTGCTGCGTCAGTAAAGGTTACGAGCAGCATTCGATCAATGCTTTGCCCTTCTTTAATTAATTCAATTGTCCGATTTACTAGCACAGCTGTTTTTCCTGATCCTGCGGAAGCTGAAACTAGAATATTTTCACCACGGTCATTAATCGCCTTGGATTGAGCAGGCGTTGGTTTAAATCCAGCCATTATTTCTTATCCTCCTCATTCTCGTCTTGGACTACATTATCAAATGCTTCTTTTGCTAAATTAGGATTTAGGTCGCGGTAGTTTTGCTGGTCGAGCATATTATCAAACTGAAATACGTCCAAAAAGTCACTATAATCAAGTCCTGTGCGGCGGTTGCTTCCGGTTAGTAACCGGTAAGGATTTAATTTCAAGTCACCACTCAAAATTTGATTACCCGCATTAATTACAAGTTCCTTATTCATGTTTTGCAGCCAATCAAGTTGCTGCGGCGTAACGAGTAGTGCTTCTTTATTAGCTTTGATTTTTCCGTTCTTATATTCCTTGAGTGGGTATAAGAATGCTTGTTTATCTAAGCTCTTATCTAACTCCCGCAATAATTGTGGATCATTCAGGAGGAGTCCCTTGTATTGGTGCTCTTTTAATTTTAAATCCTCAAGGGAATTTTTCTTTAACTCGGCAGCCTTAATTGTCGGATTATTCAAACGAAGATATAATGCCCCTGCCAGTCGTGGATTACTCGTTTCTAATTCCGTTAAGTTTGCCTGTAATCCATTAAGGTAAGTTAAAAGTTGGAGAGAGAGTCCATAATAAGCCGAAGTGAGATCAAAAAGATGGTTACTCGACTTATAATCAACGACCGTCAAGAAATTATCGTTACCTTGCTTAAGATTATCGATTCGGTCAATTCGTCCCCGCAGATAAATATGATGATTATCTTTAAGCGGATAATCAAGAGAGCCCAGGTTACCCGGCTGCTGGTTACCAATTCGTCCAAACTGAACTTCGGTTTTAACTGGTTGTGAGCCGGTATATTCAGCTTGGCGGCATAATGTAATTAACATTGTTTTAACAATGGCGGTTAATTGCTGATATTGGAATTGGGCTTGGGCTGAAGAATTAATGAGCCGCAATAAAGTTGGCTGATTCTCTTGGGCTGTAACTAATGCATGATCAATTAGCTGGTCACGTTGCATCTGATTATCTTTGTGGGCAAGGTCTGCAAATGACAAATTATTTTCTCGAATTGTTATAACAAAAGTCTCCATTGCTTTGTGGAAGAAGGTGCCGATACGGTCATTAGATAAGGTTAACTCATCTCGTTTTTGCAACCGCAAGCCATACTTAAGGAAATATTCGTACTGATTAATATAAAAATCTTGTAACTGCGAGATTGAGGCATATAACACCCGCCCATGATCATCATTTGGAGCCGTCCGGAGATAGAGCGCCTGAGCCAATTTATTTCCCAGGGAATCAATCTTATTTTGATAATGAAAGCCAGCAGCAACTAACGATAGCCGCTGACCTAGTGATATTCCTTCTGCTTGAAGCTTAGTATCCGCTGATTGTTGCCATTGCTTAGCTAACTTCACCAACATTTCAGCAACTGTTTGCCATCCAACTGGCATGACCGGTTGACGATCAATGCCAACTCCTTGCTCATCACGAATTTGCCGGCTAACTTCGACTAACCGGTTTATTGTTGCAAGCGGGGCACTAACAAAATCAATAGCATTCTCTTGCCCCGCCTTGCTAGTAGCTAATGGATATTCACGAACAGGTTGACCAAAGTAGCGAGCCATATCATGCATATATGGCGACATGCTAAGTTCTTTGTCATCACTATCAGTCTGTGGCGCCGAGAAAATCAATCGTTCCTTAGCGTTCATAAACCCAGTATAGTGGACAAATGGCTCATCAATCAGTTGATCAATTGCCGTTCCAGGAAGGTATTGGAAATCTTCATCAAGATAAGCACTCAAAACATCCTTATCTTGGTCAGTTAACAAACTATCACTTTCTTGCATCTCCGGCATTACATCATCAGTTGATCCAATCATAAAAACTACTTTTCGGTTTTCACTTTGGACAATTCCAGTTTCAGAGATTACTACTTGATCTAACGTTGCTGGAATTTGGGAATACTGGGCAGCCGCAAACCCTGCCTGGAGTAACTCACTGAAATCTGCAAGGACCTCACTAGTTCCATCTCGTAGTTCTTGTTGGCCCAAGATTTCCACATATTCTTGGAGAATTTGGCAAAAGGTAGTCCAGACTTGTTGTGGTTGGCGTGCGAGGTCTAAATCTCGGGTACTTTGGTATTGCTGCCAAGCATATAACCGGTCTGTAACTCCCATGGCAGCTAAGAACTGGTATAACGCAGTGGCAAGTTCTTGTCCTGTTTGTGCTTGTTTAAACTGGTCGAAAACTGGCAGTAAGTGGTTTGCAACAAAATCTTTTACAAGGGCTAACTGGTCATTTAATTTTTCTAAACGTGACTGTTCATACTTTGGATCTGTCAGGTTCGTTCCGGGCGCCTGCCATAATTGCTTAATCTTTTCTGGATCATTAGTTGTCCAAGCATTTTTTCCCTCAATTGCCTGCTTAAGGCACCAATTCTCAGTAGTAAAAACTGCTGCTTGGAAATCACTTAGCCCCATCAGATCACCAGTGCCTGTCCGTGGAACAAGTAACCATGTCTTCAGCAATTGGATGATGTCTGCTGTTCGATAGCCTCGCTGCGGTAATTCTAATAGTGTTGTGAGCAGTGTTACTAGTGGATGGTTATCCATCAATCGTTCATGGTCATTAAAAACTGGAATATTATGCGCAGCAAAAACCGGTTCAATCATTGTTTGATAGCCGTCAAGGTGGCGACTAAGAATAAGGAAGTCACGATAACGATATTTACCACTAGCAACTAATTGGCGAATCTGGGTGGCCACATTATTTAATTCAGTCATCCGATTAGTGGTTGTCATAAATTGAATGTTTTGGGGATCAGGAAGCTCCTCTCGCTCGCCGGGGCCAATTGGTTCACTTGCATAACGCTTAAAATACGAATCAACTTGTTGTAATTCCGCATCAACGCGAGGAGTTGTCGCAAACGCTACATTTTGCAAAACCTTCACTTCTTTTTGATGCATTTGACCAAATTTCCACAAACGGTGAAATTGCATTGCGGAGGAATAGAACAAGTTATTTTTAGGAGGAAGTTCCTGGGGATTTGGATGATTCTGGTCTGGGTATCCACGATCAAGGGTTAAAGAAATAGTTGTCGATGCGGCATTAGTAATTAATGCATCAACTACTTGTTGTTCATTTGCAGTAAACTGAGCAAAACGGTCAATAAAGAAGTGCATCTTAGCGACTTCTGGTGATTTTTGAAGGTAAGACACTAATTGCCGGTATAACTCACTATTACCAATGTACCGGTCACGCAACCGGGCTTCATAAGCATGATATATAATTTCAACATCATGCATTTTAGCGAGCCACGCCTGATTAGCTGCTGGATCATTCACGGACTTCACCCGGGAAATAATATCAGTTAAGTCATCGGCGGTTATGTTGGCATTTTTTAATTCTTCAAGCTGAGCTGTCATCTTTTGAATAAAGCCATGTTGTTTTACTTCGCTCGCATATAAACGGAGATCACTTGCCTGTTCTTGAACAACTTGAGAAGTCAGCATCGCCATCCCAATTTTAGAAAGGTGTTGTTTTTGAAAAGCTGGAGTATCTCGTAAAAGGTACCAAGCAAGCCGGCTAAATGAAAGTACCTGTACGCGTGAAGAGGCGAACCGATCACTCCCACTAAGTCCTTGGCGATCACGAAGACCAGCAAGAACATTAATTTCAGTTTCAAACTTAATATGGTTGGGCACCAAATAATAAAAGGTGTCATCAGCAGGTGTATTCTTTACCTGGTCAACTAATTGATCAATCAATACTTGCTGATGATCCATCGCTGCTGTTCCTAAAACAAATCCCAGTGTTCCCATAATCTTTAATCCTTTCTATCGCTTAAATTGCTCCTCTAATTTTATCATAAAACGAACATATATTCTTTAGCTAAAAACGAGTAGGCATGTATTTCATTCCTACTCGTTTTATCATTATAAAATTGGGGACAGCAGACGTGACACCGTTTGCTTAAACTTCAACCAGCGCGGTTGCTCAGCAAACATTGCTGGTGTAATTACCCGGCAGTCGCGGATATCATTAACAAAAATCTGCTCAAGATCGTCTACTGTAGTTTGATTATAAATAAAGGCATTAATTTCGAAATTTAATTTAAAACTCCGAAAGTCAAGGTTGGCAGATCCAACAGAGGCCATTCGACCGTCAATCATCATTGTCTTAGCGTGGAGAAAACCCTTCTGATAGTAATAAATTGTTACACCATGATTAGCAAGCTCACGAGCATAATACTGTGTTGCCCGATATACAAAGGCATGGTCAGGCATTGAAGGAATCATTATCCGTACATCGATTCCTGAATGAGCGGCCACTTTTAGCGCATCCAAAATACTATCGTCGGGGATCAAGTAAGGAGTTTGAATCCAAATATGATCCTGCGCTGCATTAATTAACCGTAAATATCCCATTTTAATTTTTTCCAATGGCGCTTCAGGACCACTAGAAACAGTCTGCAACGCAACATCCCCATGAACTCTAATTGGTTGGAAGTAAGGATGATAATGAACAATCTTATCTTTATCCTTTTTCATTGATGCATTCCAATCGCCGATAAACCGTCGCTGAAGCCCATAAACGCCACCGCCGATAATTCGAAGGTGGGTATCACGCCATGGACCAAATTTAGGAACACGCCCTAGGTATTGATCCCCAATATTAAAGCCACCAACATAACCAATCTCACCATCAATAACAACGATTTTCCGGTGACCCCGGTAATTTATCCGAAAATCAAAAAAATTACTTCGTGACATCAGGAACGGAGCCGCATAACCATCGACTTCACGTAAATGATCATAGAAACTTGGCCAAACCCCCATCGATCCCCATGAATCGTAGAGAACTCGCACTTCTACTCCCTCAGCAGCCTTTTGTTCAAGCAGAGTCCGTAATTCATTACCAATTTGATCATTATAAATAGTATAAAACTCAATATGGATGCTCTTTTTCGCTGCTGCAATATCATCAAACATTTTCTTAAAAAGCACATTACCATTTGTAAAAATATTAACGGTATTGTGCCGCGTCAAGAACGAGTCATCGATACTTTGAAAAAGCATGATAGTCCGCCGATAAATCTGGACAGTTTGGTCTTGGGGCTTCGGCATATTGATGAATTGTTGCTTCTGCTTTTCTAATGCTTGTTTTAATTTTAGTTGGGTTTGCGATTTTATTCGGGCTAATTGTTTATGCGGTAATTTCCGCCCAAAGAAAGCATACAGAATAAAACCAAAACCAGGAATCAGCATTAACACCAACAGCCATACCCAAGTTGCAGCAATATCTCGCTTTTCACGGAAAACGGTATAAATGGCTGCAATTTCATTGACGAGAATAACCAGTAGCAAGCACCACCAAATAATTGTCCATGTTAATGCCATCGCTTATCCTCCATTCATATCATTGCTTTTCATTCTAACGCAAACTACTTCTTTCTGAAATATAATCTCGCCTATTTTATCCGCTGAATAGGACTAAATGTCGTACAATAGAAATATTATTAGTCAAGGGAGAAAAATAATGGCAGAAATATATTTACGTCGCGCCCAAACCCAAGATTTAGCGGCGATCATGAAGATAATTGATGATGCAAAGGACCTTCTAAAGAAAAATGGCAGTCCGCAATGGCAAAACGGTTATCCAAATCGGGAAACTTTTGTTCAAGATATTGCGATGCAAACAAACTGGGTGTTAATTAATGATAATAAAGTAGTGGCAACTGCTACTCTTCAGCTTACCCCAGAATCGACCTACCGTAACATTGCACATGGACAATGGCAACAACCAGATGCGCCTTACGCTACCATCCATCGGGTCGCAATCAGTAGTAATTATCGGGGACAAGGACTTAGTAAGTTGCTTCTTTCTAACTTGCTAACAGTTGGCCAAATGCAAGGAATTAAGAATTTTCGGGTTGATACTCATCGCAGTAACAAAGCGATGCAGCACATTGCCGAAAATTTTAACTTTAAGAAACGAGGAATCATTAAAGTTAATGACCAAAATGATCCCGAGCGATTAGCCTATGAACTAAACTTAGGAAGCCATCATAAGCTTACCCGAATCAATAATAATTTTATGCAACCATTGATTGATAAGCTATAGGATACAAAAGGGAATAACAGTTTAAAAGGCTCTACAATTTTAAGTACTGATGGATTTAACATCAGTGCTTTATTTGTTTAAAATTTAAAATAAAAAAGCGAAAGATGGTTGGACCCCGTCTTCGTTAAGAAAGGACCATCTTTCATGAACAATTCTATCAGAACTATCTTAGGAGTTAAAGATCCCTATCTCAAACTAGATGAAAAGAACTTTGATAATCCAATTGAAGATCAACCTAATCAAATCATTGTCCATCTCATCCAAACTTATCCTATGCATTGCCCACGATGTGGACAGCTAATGTGTAAGAATGGCTATAAAACAGTTAATTGCTTGGGACCAGAGCTTCACTTTAAACCAACAATCTGGTCGATTAAAAAGCAAAAATATATCTGTAAAGCTTCCTCTTCTTGTCCTGAAGTAATTACTAAATTAGCGGCTGTTAGAGATATTAATTATCATGATCATATTTCTTTAGCGATAAAACAACGAGCCATGATGTTTCTGACGAAAAATGAATCACAAAGTGATTTAGCCAAAGAACTAAATGTCTCTGACTGGACAATTAGACGAGTCATTACAAACCTTGATCAATTTTTCAAGCCTAACTATCATTGGTTGCCTCGCCATATTGCTTTTGATGATTTTAAATCTGGTCGCTTTGCGCCCAGTGGAATGAGTATGATTCTAATGAACATTGAAAATAAACGGACACTTGACATTATCCTGTCACGAAAAAATAGTTATTTGCGGAACTACTTTCTTCGATATGACCGTTCAGCACGCCTAGCAGTTCAAACAGTAACAGTTGACTTATACACTCCATATCGTCACTTAATTCATGAACTCTTCCCTCACGCTATAATTATCGCTGATCATTTTCACATCGTTGCTCAAGCGTATCGTGCATTAAATAAAATCAGGATTCAAGTAATGAATCGCGCTGGTGCTGCCACTCATGAGTGGCGTGCACTTAAGCATTTTTGGAAATTACTCTTAACACCTGCTAATGAGCTTAAATATAATAATTATTGGCCAAGACGTAACTTTAGTTACGCTCAATTAACCGATGTTGAAGTTATTCACCGTCTCCTAAGTTTTGATAATGAATTAAAAAAAGCTTATGAATACTATCAAGACTTAATTATGGCGATTGCTCATCGTAGTAAGAAAGAATTAAAAAACTTACTCGTAATTAAATGGACACAGCTTCCACAAGCACTACAGAAAGTTCAGCGTACCCTTCGTAGTCATAAACAAGAAATCTATAATAGTTTCAAATATGACACCTATACAAACGGTCCTGTTGAAGGAACTAATAATAAAATTAAAGTTATTAAACGAACTGCTTATGGCTTTCGTAATTTCTTTAATTTCCGGATTAGAATTCTTCTTGCATTACCAAATATCTATATCGCAATAACTTGGCGAAATAAACAAACAGCTCATGCCAAAGTCCAGGCACAAGCTGCTTAGTAAAATTATTTTATTTTCTCATCAGTACTTCTTGACGAAGAGCCTTAGTTTCTAATTCCTATAGTAATTACCTCAAACATTAATAATGCTTATTATTTAAAGCAAAAAAGACATAGGTTAACTCATTTCAAAGTTATCCTATGTCTTTCTCTACATTAAAGGAATATTACTTTTCGTCTTTTTTATCTTCGCCAGACTTCTTGTCTTCTTCCTTCTTATCGTCTTTTTCTTCATCCTTCTTTTCAGATGGTGAAGTATATTCTTTGCTATCGTCTTTTGCAGCGTCCTTAGCATCAACAATTACGAGTTGACTATCCTTCATTTCAGCAACAAGGTTCTTTGCATCGAGGTGGTCAAGGTAGTAATCAGTTACCTTATCACGGATTTCACGTTCGATAACCCGACGAAGAGGACGAGCACCCATGGCTTCATCGTAACCTTCATCAATAAGGTATTGCTTTGCAGTATCAGTAACCTTAACATCCATGCCCTTCTTAGCCAATGTCCGGTTAACTTCAGCAAGCATTAAGTCAACGATTTGCTTCAAGTCTTCCTTAGTCAAGCTGTGGAATTCAACAATAGCGTTGAACCGGTTCAAGAATTCAGGACGGAAGTAAGTAGTCAACTTCTTAATTAAGTCTTCTTCATCTTCGTTCCGGCCCATCTTAACTGGAGCATCGTTGGAGTAGCCGGCATTTGATGTAGCAATGATAACAGTATTCTTAAAGTCAATAGTGTTACCTTGTCCATCAGTTAACCGACCGTCATCAAGCACTTGAAGCAAGAGGGTAATAACTTGTGGGTTAGCCTTTTCAATTTCATCAAGAAGAATAATTGAATAAGGGTGACGACGAACCTTTTCAGTCAAGGTATTACCATTGTCTTCATAACCAACATAGCCAGCAGTAGCACCGATCATCTTAGATACGGCTGTACGATCAGAGTATTCAGACATATCTAACCGAATAATGTCATCCTTGCTGCCAAACATATCAAGGGCTAATTGCTTAGCAAGTTCAGTCTTACCAACACCAGTAGGTCCAACAAAGAGGAAGCTACCAATTGGTGAATCACCTTCGTCAAATCCGGCACGGTTACGACGAATAGCACGAGCAACTGCTTCAACAGCTTTATCTTGGCCAATAACCTTGCCTTCAAGCCGCTTGTCCATGTCCTTTAGACGTTCAACGTCACTAGCACCAATCTTAGAAACTGGAATACCAGTCATTTGTTCTACAGCCTTAGCAACGTCTTCTGGAGTAGCAGTAACCTTTTCAGATTCAGAGTTTTCGCTCAATTGCTTCTTCAAGTCAGCAATCTTTTCCTTGGCATCTTGAGCAGCCTTGTAATCTTCTTTCTTAGCAGCAGCTTTTTGCTTCTTTTCTTCTGCTTCGATATCTTTTTCAATTGCCTTAGCGTCCCGTGCTGGGTGCTTTGCTGCTAAGTGAGCAGCAGTCATATCAATTAAGTCGATAGCCTTGTCAGGTAATGCACGTTGTGGCATGTATTGAACAGAGTAATCAACAGCAGCTTGGAGAACGTCATCTGGTAACTTTACATTGTGGTGACGTTCGTACAAGTCACGGATACCTTTAAGGATGGCAACTGTATCAGCCTTGCTTGGAGCATTAACAGTAACAGAATTGAACCGCCGTGCTAATGCAGCATCCTTCATAATCGTGTTCCGATATTCATCTTGAGTAGTTGCACCGATAACTGTAAGTTCACCACGGGATAATGCTGGCTTAATAATGTCAGACATACCCTTAGAACCACTAGAATCGCCGGTTGAACCGGCACCGATAATTTGGTGAATTTCATCGAAGAAGAGGATGATGTTTCCAGCCTTCTTGACTTCATCAACCAACTTCTGCATGTTTTCTTCAAAGCTACCACGGTATTGAGTACCTGCTTCAAGGCCAGAAATATCAATGCTAATAATTTCCTTGTCCTTGATTGCAGCTGGTACATCACCGGAAACAATTGCTTGTGCTAATCCTTCAACAACAGCAGTCTTACCAACACCAGCGTCCCCAACTAATACAGGGTTATTCTTTGTCCGCCGGCTTAAAATTTCAGCTGTTTCTTGGATTTCCTTGTTACGACCAATAACAGGGTCAAGTTCATGTTCACGAGCTTCTTGAGTTAAGTTCCGACCTAACTTGTGTAAGATACTATCCTTACCAGCGTCAGGCTGAGGGCCAGGTTGGCCACCTTGTTGAGGATTTGCACCGCCTGGCAATTGACCAGTTCTACGATATTCAGCAAATTCTTCTGGTGTTACTTCACGACCATTGATTAGGTAACGCCGATTATCAGAATTGAAACCATTTATGCCACCCATTAATTGATTAAAGATGTCATTCACGTCGTTGTCAAATGGATTCATTGGGTTTTGAGCCATATGCAATCCCTCCTCAATTAAATATAATATTTTGTTTTCTAAGTTTCATAGTCTAAGTATTCTAGAAGTCAAAAGTTAATGCATTTGACCTCCTGTGGCTACAGCAATGCCACAATCTCATTCGAGGTAATGCTCTTCTAGTTCTTTAAGGACCTCCCACATGCTCTTGTCTTGAGTGCGAGCCAAGGCATCAAGGTCACGCAGGTTAAGCGAGGTCGAACTAGACTGTGGTTTGTTAAACGATTTGTGTAAAGTCGTGTAGCCGTAACCGGAACGCTTGGAAACTTGATAAATGGTCAAGTGGTTAACTTCCAAATAATGTTTGATGTCGATCCGCATTGCTACCCACTTCCTTTACGATTAATATTATATCACATTTGTGGAGTAGCGCAACAAAAAAGGCGCGGAAAAATAAAAAAATTGTAGAATATAAATTAAATATTAAATTAAATGCTAACTAATAATTACAAACATTTTCGAACTTTATTATATTTACAATTGTAATCAATAAATAATTTTGTAATTAATAATTTTTCTCAATCAACGCTTGATAAAAATTAAAAAACGATTAGAATTATTAATAATCAGTTAATCAAAAGGAGGACACAATGATGATTACCGCGACAATTCACTTGAATCAAGCGTATGTCTTCTGGTTTAGCGCGATTACGGTCCGCTAACCAGCAGTGATTTTATCATTGTGATGTTCCCGGATGACCCCCAAACATCCGAGAGCCTCTTTTATACTCATTCCAATCTGATCAAGAAGCCTTGGATGTTATTTCTATAGCATTCAGGGCTTCTTTTATTTCTAAATCTACATATTTATATAGGAGGAATTTATCATGCCAGCTACTAAAGAAGAAATCCTTAGTCGTCTTAACAATAATTTCGCTAAACTCACTCCTGGTGGAATCCGCGAATTTGATTATCAGGTAAACTCAATCCCTGGCATCATTAAACTAACATTAGGTGAACCAGATTTTAATGTGCCAGCCGCGATGAAGCAGGCCGCAATCGATAGCATCAATGCCAATGATTCACACTATGCTGCGGGAAATGGGACCTTCGCACTCCGCCAAGTAATCGCTCACTTCATGCAAGATCGTTACCAGCTTGACTACGATCCAGAAAACTAAATTGCTGTTACAGTTGGCGCAACAGAAGGATTTTTCGCTTCTCTTTCGACTATTATTAATCCTGGCGACGAAATTATCATTCCAACCCCAACTTTCCCCTTCTACATGGCTGTCACAAAGATTCTTAGTGGGATCCCGATTGAAGTTGATACAAGCAGCGATGGTTTTGTCCTCACATCAGAAAGACTCCAAAGCGTACTAGCAGAACATCCTAACGCCAAGGGACTAGTTCTTAACTAACCCTCCAACCCAACTGGTGTTACTTACACCCAAGATCAAATTAAAGCATTAGCCGATACGATTAAATCAACTAATCTGATTGTAATTGCCGATGAAATTTACTCTGAATTTGTTTACGGAGCTACTCATACTTCAATCGCTAATTACATCCCCGAACAAACGCTAATTTTAAATGGTGCCTCAAAGTCACATGCAATGACTGGTTACCGCATCGGTTTTATCGCTGGTCCGCAAGAATTGACGAAATCGGTCAGTGCCATTCACGCGATGTTAGTGACCGCTGCTTCTAATCCAGCAATGGCCGCTGCAGTCGCCGCATTTGACACTAACGAAGGAAAAACAGCTACTCAAGAAATGAAAGAAGCCTATGAGCAACGGCGAGACTTTATTGTGAACAGCCTCAAAAAATTAGGTTTCCGGCTGATTAATCCTCAAGGGGCTTTCTACGTTTTTGCTAAGATTCCTGAACAGTATGGTAACGATGACCTTAAATTTGCGACCGATCTTGCCAATGAAGGAAAAGTCACTGTAATTCCTGGATCATTCTTTGGTGCTGGCGGTCAGGGTTATGTTCGAATTAGTTACGCCACCAGTATGGAAAATCTAACCGATGCTCTTGATAACATTGCAGCCTTCATTAAGTAAGGAGGATTAACATGACAAAAATCTTAATGACTAGTTTGCGGGACGATGAACAAACCGCCATTAATGAATACGCAAAAGAACATAATATCGAAATTATCACAACGCCGAAATTGATTGACGATGCTGTTGAATTAACTGCCGATGTTGATGGACTCGTAATTCAGCAACGCAGTAAAGTTCCGGCTGATATTTATGAAAAGCTCCATACCAATGGGCTCAAACAAATTGCAACGCGGACAGCTGGATTTGACATGGTCGACATCAAAAAGGCTAACGAAAATGACCTAGTCGTGACCAATGTACCAGCATATTCACCGCGGAGTGTCGCCGAGTTTGCATTAATGCAGATTTTTCGGTTGCTTCGGAAAACTTACCGCTTTGATCACCAAGTCGCCGAAAATGACTTCCGCTGGTTTAGCGATGAACAATCAACCGAAGTTCACACTGCTACCATTGGAATTATCGGCGTTGGACATATTGGCGGAACCCTAGCAAAACTTCTTCATACATTAGGTGCTACCGTTCTAGGATATGACACGAATCCGCGCACTGACCTCGATGGAATTGTCCAGTTCGTTTCTAAAGAAGAATTACTAAAGCAAGCCGATGTTGTTAGTCTCCACGTCGATTTAAACCCAACTTCCAAAGGGCTGTTGACTGCTAACGACTTTGCAATGATGAAACCAACTGCTGGTTTGGTTAATGCTAGTCGCGGTCCAGTCGTCAATACAGCTGATTTAGTTGCGGCCCTAAAAACGGGAACAATTGCAGCTGCCGCTCTTGATACTTTTGAAGGTGAAGAAACGGTGGCAGCTACAGATCGGCGAGAAAAAGGGCTTGATGATCAGCCCCTTGTTAAAGAATTACACGAAATGGATAACGTCATTCTTACGCCTCACATTGCCTTCTTTACTAATTTAGCGGTCAAAAATATGGTGGATATTTCACTTGATGATGTGATAACAATCCTTAATGGCGAAAAATCACCACATGAAATCACCTTATAATTGAGCACCCTCATTGACCAAGTGTATTTCCTCGACTACACTATGGGTATTAAAGGAGGGCACGGCTATGAGTAAATATAAAGTAACAGCAACTAAGACAACAACGGGGATGCAAGTTTCAGCCGGTACCCGTGGTTTTGAAATTACCTTTGATGAACCTGAAAGTACAAATACGGGGATGAACCCAGTAGAAATTCTCCTTACGTCATTTGGTGCCTGCCAAGCAATTACTGCCCAGGCTTTAGCTAAAAAGCGCAACTTTGACTTACGAGCTTTTTGGGTAACAATCGAGGGTGATCTTAGTCGTGAAGACGTCGCTGATGGTAAAAATGTCAGCAAGTTTACTGAGATCCGTTACCAACCACACCTTCGCAGCAGCGAGTCTGATGAGGATATTAAGAAATTTCTTGCTGACGTCGCTGCAAAATGTCCTGTGGAAAACACCCTGACTTACGGAACGAAATTTGTTCAAGATGGATTTATAAAAGTTAATTAGTTGAAAAATGGCTGAGGAGAAAAAATTCTTCCCAGCCATTTACTTTCGCCGTTTGTAAAATTAAAATAGGAGTATCCTAAGCATCACAGCCTAAGACACTCCTATTTATTTTCCAGAAAGTTAGTCAGTAACTTTAATTTCCGATAACTTACTGTAACTTTCACTTCATTACTATCAAAATATATTATTCTTTCTTTTTATCAAATCTTTGTATGGATAAAGGATTAATCAACGTGCTTTGATTTACTCGCAATAACCGATCATCTACTATTTTTCCTAGTTCACCATGATATTCAATCCGCATATTCTTTCCAACAATTCGTAGCCGTCGATTAGCATTTTTAACTGATTCAATATAATAAAGATCAGCAAAATTAACTTGACGTTTTACACCATGGATTGGTTCATAAGCAAATTTTTCTTGGTGTTTTGGATTAGCATTTACATAATTTTGATAGCGAACATATGCTTCATCAATATCCATCCGAAGTCGGTCAGTAATAGATTCGATTTTATCACCTTTAGATATATAATCAAAAGGCTCTATTCGGCGCGAAACAGTATAAGGTAAATATTCTTGATAAGCAGTTACAAAGATAATTTCGGCAAATTCGGCCCTTTTTCGAATCTGCTCAGCAACATCTATTCCACTAAGTTGACTATCTAATTCAATATCTAAAACCGCTAAATATTCCTCATCTGTAATCTTGTTAATTACCTCCTGGGGATCACTCGTTCGTAAGTAGACTTTCATATCATAACTACGCGGAGTTGGATTAATCAATTTTCGCTGAGAAACTAGGCGCTCTATATAATCAGCTTGATAATCATCATTTTCTAAAATAATTACTTTTAACATTTTATTCTCACTTTCCCTGAATAAAACAAGTCATCATAATTACCTTATCTTTAACTTCCGCTGAAAAAGAATAATGGTCATCATTTTCTACCAACTGGGTCACATTTGAAAGGCTAATTCCTTGATGCCCTTCTTTAGTCGAATGCTCAAATTTCAGTGCAGTATTAATATTAAGTTTTTGTTCAATCGAATTAGCAATTACCAATTCATAAACTTCCGGAGTGTGCTTAAGCAATGCAAACTGAATATATGGTTTAGCTTGTTTGAAGGTTGCTTCAATTGCATTGTCCATTAAAATTCCGATAATTCTAGCAGTTTTTATTTCTGAACCCGGCAACTCGTCGATCTCAGCATTAACTTCAAATGAAAATGGAATACCCTTTTCTACTATTTTATAAGCCCTTTCTTTGATTAATTATGTAAGCCAGAGATTTTGATTTCATCTAGGGCATTATCAATTTCATTATAATGCTTTTTCTGCTATATCATTTTGAAGAAATGTTGATAATAATTCTGCCGCTTCCTTATCTTTATGATCACGAATATATCCTTGAATACTAAGTAGCATGTTACGCGTATCATGGCGTTCACGCTGAATTTGGTCATATTGCTTACTTACTTCATGCGCACTTGCAATTTGCAACTTATAGGTATCAATTAACCGCTGTTGATTCTAAATCTGAATAGAGCTTCTAATTATGCTAAATAAACTACTCCCACCTATCAAAATAATCGTTAAAAATACTAGCAAAAGTAATGGAGCATAATTATTTGCTATTCCTTCTTTTTCTGCAACGACATTAAGAAGAAAATATAAAATAAAGAATACCCCGACTAATTTCCAAAGTGGAACGGGATTCAAAATTTGTATACTAACTTCACGAACTTTGGGAGCAATAAAAAGTATTACCAATATTCCTACTATAATAGTGACGATAAGATCTGTAATTGGTAATATCCAGCCTAATAACGAAATATTCTTTCTATCTTCCAAAAAAATTTCATACATATAATGATCACCTAAATCAATAAGTGAAATCATTACAATTATTGTACACATAGCAAGAGTATTATTATGTATAATTTGCGGACGATCATGTTTCCTATCAAATAGCCATAAATATATCATTATTAATGGAAACTCTAATGAACCTTCTAGAAAAGGAACGCAAATAATAACTAAGCTTGCAAGGAAATCAACTAAAATAATTTTCTTGCTCAAATAACCCGTCACTAACCTATAAATAATAATTAGTTCAAAAACATTTAAAAAGTCCGAAACGAATGCTTGTGGTAAAGTTAAATCAATCATTTTCTAACCCATTATTTGATTAACATCCCCATTAAATTTGCAACCACTAACATACCCAAAAACACCATTAAATTCAGTGGTCCTGCATGTAAAATGCAGTAAATCAAAATCAATCCAATATAAAATAGATTAATAATTACCAAATTTTTCTTCTTTTCCAAGTCCATCGTTAAATCCCTACTTTATCCATCCCTCAGACAAGGCGAATGAAATAATAATTGTTAATATAAAACAACCAACCGCAATCATTATTGAACGTTCAGCACTTGGGCGCATAATAAATTCTCCTTTAGTAGATAATTACAGGCTCATTTTTCTGTAAGTCATGAAAGGCTTGACCAGCAACATCTGGATGCATATTGATACATCCATGCGATCCGCCACCTTTAGCGAGATAGGCTTGTTTCGACCAGTCATGACGCCAGCTTGCATCATGAAATCCACATCCACTATCAGTAAATGGTGACCAATATTGGACCTTACTTGCATATTTCGAACCATCATCGTTAAGGCCTCGAAGGACAGACGGTGTTTGCTGGTACATGATATACCAGACACCCTTAGGAGTTTCATTATCTTTGTTATTGGTCCCACTAACAATGTCAGTACTAAGAACGCATTTACCATCCTTATAGAACCATGCATGTTGATCGGCTAGCGAAACTTCGGCATAGGTATTACCGATGCCATTATTGGTTGTGGTCTCATAACCTGTTCCATGCTGATTATATCCCTTACCATAGATATCATTTTTGGCGTTTACTGTTTGCTTATTTGCAACCAATGCATTCGTAAGAGTCTTTCCAGCTTGTTTCTTACTGATCTTCCACCCATATGAGCCAGCATCTGTTGTTTTGATCACTGATCCATCATGGGTTTTGAATTCAAATGATTTGCCAAGAGTTGCTTGGGTATTATTAATTTCATCAATCTTTGAATCAGCTGCTCCAGTGTCAAAGTGGTATTTTCCATTTTGATAGGTTGCTCTGGTAATAATCTCAACGCAATTTAATTGATACTTTTTGTTTTGTACTTGGTATGTTACAGATCGTTTTGCTAATTCTTCGAGCTTTGCTTTTTCATTCTGAACAGTTTTACTATTTGCAGAAAGCGGAGTTTTGTATACTGGCCTCAAGTAAACAGTTCCACCAGCAATCTCATTCTCAACTTTATTATGCAAACCATCTAAACTGTATTGAGTACCACCAACTGCTGGTTTTACTTGTACTCGGCCATTTTCGTATACAGCGTAAGCATCAGCAGGAGCTTTTCGACCATTATTTAATTCTGTTACCTTTTGACTGACTGCTTGATCAATCTTTGATACTTCATCTTGATTAACATTTTGAGGCTTAATCGCAATATTCTTTGCCTTAGATGATGGGAAGAAAGTATATTGACTATGTAATGCATTTTTAATTTTTTGTTCGTCAGCACTACTAAACTTTGCTACCGATTGCTTATCCGTAAATACTAACTCATTGTTAATATAAATTTTTGGCGATTGTGGATTATCTTGTAACTTCTTTAATGCTTGCTTAGCAGTCAATCCACCAACCGATACATTATCAATCTTAACGTTCTTATTAAAATGACGACGCTGGTGAATAGTCATGCAGCCAACCGCCAGCACTAATAAGCACAATGTGATTATTATTAGTTGTTTAATAGATAGTTTTTGCATAAAAGTACTCCAATAATATCCAAATCTTTAAGTATATTTCTATACTGAATGATCACTTAATAAACATATTCATTACGCTCATTCATTATATACTAAAGCGCAAACAATTAGTATATTTTACATCTTTCATAGTATTTTTACTAAAAAGTGTCTGGACAAAATACCGGACACTTTTTAGTAACCAAACTATTTAGCAGTTGTAACTTGGTATTGATCATTACCATTTGCTTTATAGTAAACAGTTTGGCCCTTGTAGGTTACAGAACCAGTAAGACAAACGCCGGCTACCCGCTTATCAGCAATTGCCTTATTTACTTGGTCATATGAAAGGAATAAATTAGTTAAACTGCCAGCTGGCGCACCAGCTTCCTTAACGGCATCAGCAAATGCTTGGGCTGATGCTGGACAATTCGATGCATCCTTTAAAATCATGGGGTTTCCTGCAATTAAGTTGGGAATAAACACCCGGGCAATTTGATAAAATGGGAAATTCCAAGGTTCAACTGCAACTAAAATTCCTAATGATTGCTTCAAAACTTTGGCGCGTCCACTCGTTGTCGCAATAATTTTTGGTTGCAGAAATTTATCTGCATGGGCTGCATAATAATCACAGAAAGAAGCACAAAGGTCAACTTCGCCTTCTGCTTCGCTAATTAATTTCCCCATTTCCTTACTCATAACTGTCGCATATTCAACACGCCGTTCACGTAATATTTGACCTAACTTTAAAATTTGGCGTTTCCGTTTTTCAAGGTCATTATACTTCCGCCAATCTAAATATAATTGATGTGCCGTAGTCAATGTTTGTTCTAATTCTTCATCAGTTGTATTTTCAAACGTTTTTTCTACTTGGTTAGTAAATGGATTGATACTTTGATATGCCATAATGGTTCCTCCTTAAACAAGCGCTTACATTTTGCAACTGTTTCATAGACCAATTCAACTAATATCACTCTACGAAAATCCAATTACATCATATTAAAAAGTTTGTTTTTTAACAAATAAAAGCTATTTTATTCTACCTCTAACTAATAATTTAATTATACAGGAAACGTTTTCTTGTTAATTTAATTTCAAGTATACCAATTTGTGAATTTATTTTTTTGAAAGAAGTGTTTAAATTAGTGTCTTGGTTTGAAATACGCTACGATTAGGTTAGGTACATATAGAAAGGATGATGTTTCAATGACACTTAAGATTTACTCATTTGGTGGTGGTCAAATGGTGGAAGCAATGTTGCGGGCTGCACTGAAGAAAGGAATAATCACTCCTGAAACAACCGGCGTAACAGATGTTTCGATCGATCGAGTTAATTATTTGACTGATACTTATCATATTCAAGCAAGTCAACGCCCCGATTGGACTGCTGTTGAGAATGCTGATCTTGTTATTCTGGGAGTGCGTCCACAAGATAACTGGCAAGAGATCATGAAAGAACTTGTCGCCCACCACTACCAAAAGGACGTGCTTTCAATTATTGCCGGCGTAACAGTTGCACAACTTTCATCACAGGAAGATCTTTTTGCAATTACACGGATCATCCCCAATACCTTGACTGATGTTGCCATGGGTTATAGCGGCGTCGTTAAAAACAATCGAGCTAGGGTCCGTCTGAAAACTACTTAAGTAAGATGCAAATTGAGGCAATGTAAACCGTAGCCAGATAAACATGAGCGAGCTTATCATAACGCGTTGCAATCCTACGAAAGTTCTTCAACTGATTGAAGAAGTTCTCAATCAAATGGCGCTCACAATAAACGTGGTAATCACAGGTCCACTTGTCTTTGGTATTTTCCTTTGGCGGAATGGTATAGACGGCTGCTTTATCTTTAATATACTGGCGAAGTTTCGCGGTGCCATAGGCTTTATCCGCGATAATATTTGATTGAGAAATATCGAAGCCTTCCAGCAACTCACTGGCAACTTGGCTATCATGTACTTGACCACCTGTTAGGCGAAAACCCAAGGGATTCCCTAATCCGTCAACGAGTGCGTGAATCTTGGTCGTTCGGCCACCTCGACTTAGTCCAATAGCTTGATTTTCGACCATACATTCGGCGTTTTTTTTGCCCCAGTGGCCTTTTGATGCGCTCGAACGATCGTTGAATCTAAGCTCAAGTTTTCCATGTCGGGATCGTCAATCAATTTGAGAAAAACCTGTTCGAACAAGTTTGAACTTACCCAGGCTCGGAAGCGACTATACACCGTTTTCCAAGAGCCATAGCGTTCAGGTAGATCACGCCAAGGAGCCCCGCTGCGCATGAGCCAGAGGATAGCGTTGAGGGCGGTACGGTTGTCTAGGCTTGATGGACGGCCAGTCCGGTATGGCGGGAAGTATCCTTTGATTCGGTCCCACTGAGCATCTTCCAGTTCGTATCGTTTAGGTGTTGTCATCGGAATGCCTCGATTCGTTTTTCCTCAGATTATACCTGAATTTTTAGTTTTCAGACAGTCCCTAATCAAACTGTCATTGAAGACTTTCTAAATAGTTTTGGAAAAGTCGATTACATTGATGAATCCTTGCTAGATGTATTTACTGGATATGGCGTGGCTGGACCAAACTATATCTATAACTTTCTAATTAGTTTTACAAACGCAGGCGTGCTTGCCGGAATGCCTCGCCAACAAGCAAACAAACTTGCTCTTGAGAATCTACGCGCAGCCGCTGCATTTGTAGAACAAAGTGGTAAACACCCTGCCGAATTACTTGATATTAATAATTCTGCTGGCGGAGTGGGTATCACAGCTCAGCACGAGTTAGACAAAAGCTCTTTTTCAGCCGGAATCGAAAATGCTGTCCTTGCTGCTGTTAAACGAACAAAGGAATTAGGAAAACAGAATAAGGGTGATTAAAATGACAGAAACGTTAAATTGGGATCATACAATGGTCGATGTAACTAATCTGCAAGATGCAATTGATTATTTTAACTCTAAAGGGCTAGCATTTACCCCTGGTGGACATCATGAATATTGGGGAACCAAAAATGCACTAGATTATTTTGGACTTAACTATATCGAACTCTTAACAGTCGTTAATAAGGAAAAAGCTAAGGCATTTCCATATGAAAATAACTCAGCAATTCACGATGCTGTTGAAGATTATTTTGCTGGTATTCAGCGAATCACAACAATTGCTATTCGGACTGATAACATCGAAGAAACCCACCAGCGATTAAAGAGACTGGGCCTTAATGTCGGTGATATTACTGATGGAAAACGGATTGATCCTGCTGGCAAACTCATTCAATGGAAGATTTTCTATGTCGATGACGAACTTGTTAATCATTTGCCGGCCCCATTCTTTATTCAATGGAGTGAAGATGATGATAAGCGTCGCGAAGACCTAAAGAAACAGGGATTAATCAAATTCCACCCAGCCGGCGACCTCTTTGTTAAACAAGCTATCTTTAATGTTAGCGACCCAGAAGAAGCAGCTAAGCAATGGTCAGCCCTCTTACAAGCAGAAGTAGTTAGCGAGGGTGATACCTATACAATCAATATTGGAAATAAGCAACTTATCTTCACGGCTGGCGTTGAAAATAGATTATTTAAACTTATCTTTCACGGCGCAAAGAAACCTGAAAAACTCCAACTTGGACAAATTCGTTTTGAACTAACCGATAAAGAGTGAGTAAAAAATCCATGGAAAGATCTAGGTGAATCTTTCCATGGATTTTTCGTTTTAAATTATTTACTTACCTTATTAGTAAATACCATCGTAAGCCTTTTGGTAAAGCTTTACAACATCTTCAACAGTACCCTTACGTGGGTTAGAGAAGGCATTACCATCCTTGAGGGCATTCTTGGCCATCATTTCAAAGTCTTCTGGCTTAGCACCAATTTCCTTGATTGATGATGGAATACCAACAAGCCGGCACATTTCACGCATACCGTCAATTGACTTTTGAGCTGCTTCGTAAAGGGTAAGACCAGTAGTGTCAAAGCCCATTACCTTAGCTAATTCAGCAAACCGTTCTGGACATGCGATTAAGTTATATTCTTCAACAGTGGTCAAGAGCAAGGCACAGCAAACACCATGAGGAGCATCATATTGACCACCGAGTTGGTGAGCCATCGCGTGAACATAACCTAAGTTAGCATTGTTAAAGGCCATGCCGGCAAGCATTTCAGCTTCAACCATCTTAGTCCGCGCTTCAACATTGTGACCATTAGCAACTACTTCTGGTAAAGCAGTTTGAATTAATTGAATAGCCTCTTTACATTGACTATCAGTAATTGGGTTATGGTCAACAGAAACGTATGGTTCAATAGCTTGAACAAAAGCATCACAACCAGTAGCAGCAGTAATGTCTTTTGGAATATCAAGCATCAACATTGGATCGTTGAATGATACCAATGGAATGTTACGCCATGAAACAACAACAAACTTCAAATGAGTCTTTTCGTTAGTAATAACAGCGTGACGAGTTAATTCAGAACCAGTTCCGGCAGTAGTGTTAACAGCCATCAATGGTGGAAGTGGATTCTTCAATGTTTCAATTCCGGCAAGCTTAGAAATATCATCACCGTTAGTTAAAACAATACCGATACCCTTACCACAGTCGTGAGCAGAACCTCCACCAACAGTGATGATTGAGTCACAGTTCTCATCTTGGTACATCTTTTTACCAGCTTGAACGTTCCGGATCTTAGGATTAGGTTCAGCGCCAGTAAATACGGCATAGTCAACGCCAGCCTTTTCCAATGAAGCAATGGTTTGCTTTACAGGGCCATTGTCAATCTTGGATAAACCTTCAGTAGTAACAATCAATGGTTTATGCATATTGAGTATCTTTGCACGATCACCAATTTTAGCAATAACACCAGGACCAAAGAAGTTCACACTTGGCATTAAGAAATCAAATTGTCTATTCATTAAAAATACCCTCCTCATGGCATTTGAATACGATTCCATTATCATGCAAGCGTTTTATTTTTGCAATAGAAACATTTTTATTTTTTGTTCATTATCGCCCAATTTGTAATAATAATCTTGCCTAATCTACTACAATATCACGATGTTTGTCATAATATTCACAAATTGAACCAATTTTATATTAATGTCCCACAATAATTTGCCACTTTAATCACAAACTAGCTTAATTCATTTTCAAAGGCAGTCTTTAATAACGCTGCTTGCGTATTATAAGTATTCAACTTCCGATCAGCGGTCGCAGTTGAATCATCTGGCAGCAAGTTAATTTGTAAATCAACAGGAAGAGCCGCCATCTTTAAGCCGGTTACGACTAATTTCATTGCAATTTGTGCTTGTGAGCCGCCATGTCCACCGAATGTTACTAAACTAACTGGCTTCCCTTGCCATTCTTTTCCTAAGTAATCAATCGCATTTTTCAAAACTGCTGGATAGCCCCAATTGTATTGCGGAAAAACAAACACAAAACCATCATAGTTTTGTACTAACTCACTCCATTTACGCGTTTTTTCGTGAACATATAAGCCCAAATAAGGAATTTTAGGTTCATCCATCATTGGTAAATTAACTTCTTTTAGGTCGATGATGTCAAATTGCACCTTTGTACTTTTCTTTAATTGAACTTTTAACCAATTCGCTACTTGCATACTCCGCCGATTTGGACGAACGCTGCCGACAATAATCCCAACTTTTTTCATTATCATTGCCTCCTTTTAATATCTTCATTTTAATAGCTTTTTTGAAAAGTTAAAAGAAAAACAAGGATCTGAGCTAATCCCAGTATCCTCGTTTCTTATGATAAAATGACCAACCAATTTTATATTTCGGTCGCTTAAACTGCCACCAAGTTCGTAACTGTTTTGCCCGAAACTGGTAACGTTCAAATTCATCATGCTCAATTCTTTTTTCATTAGGCAATGTCAGCCGTGCTTCATTCACTATCCTTGCACTTGCTTTTCCTTGCATCACTAAAATGCATATTCCTGCCATTACCCCTAAAAGAATTACTTGATAACTTCGTATGCCTATCTTAAATCAAATCCTTTAATTCTTATGCCGTTACACTTCATATTTACTACTATACCATCGCTAACGACAATAAATAATAATCTAAACAAAACTCAAGAAATTCTTTATTTATGATATGGAAGACCATTGATAATGGTAAATGCACGATAAATTTGTTCGCTTAAAACTAAACGCATTAATTGATGAGGCAAGGTAAAACGTCCAAACGAGATTTGAGCATCTGCCCGTTTTAATACTGCTGGACTTAAGCCTAACGAACCTCCGATCACAAAAGTAATATCACTGTGACCATAAGTTGTTAATTTATTGATCTCTTTTGCAAACTCTTCAGAAGAACGTTCTTTGCCTTTAATCGCTAAAGCATACACATATTCGCGATCTTTGATTTTATCAAGAATCTGTTCCCCTTCCTTTGACATTACTTCATCCATTTCTGCTTGACTTAAAGATTCAGGCGCTTTTTCATCAGGAACCTCAACAATTTCAAATTTACAATAACGTCCAAGTCGTTTAGCATATTCAGCAATTCCCGCTTTAAAATACTTTTCTTTTAACTTACCCACACCAATAATTTTTATATTCAAGATATCCACTACCTTCCACAGTTTATCCACAAAGTTATCCACAGGCCAGTGTAGATTTTTTTACTTTTCCCGAATGTTCGGTTAATTTTTTGTTAAAAAAGCGTTTTCTTAAAAATTAATTATCCACAGTTATCTACAGGAACAATCGTTCAGTAATGATTCCGTAATTCCATGGGCCCGTAAGCTTTGTTACAGGAATTATACAAAGAATTCCACTTATCCACAAATACACATTCAACTTGTGGATAAGTTTTGAACAATAAATTTTATTGATATACCAACATTTATAAAATTACTTTAAATTTACTGTTAGTTATCCACTGACTTATCCACAAGCAATTTCACATTATTATTTTAACGTATTTCTAACGATTTACAACACAATCTGTGGTAAGTATACAACAGAATGTTACCTAGCGAATGTTATCTTCTTCAATTTTTCTTATTATTCGGAATTTTCCCACTATCTTACTTAAAGACTGTTCCATGTTGTCCTGCTTCTCGTTGAAAATCTGCTGGAACTTTTATTCCTAACTTACGTGCCTGCTTTAAATTAAGAACCGGTTCTCCATGATGGTAATTATTAACTGCCATCTGTCCTGGCTTTTCACCTTTCAAAATACGTGCTACCATTTTTCCAGCTGCTTTTCCTTGCCCGTATTGGCTAAGACTAATCGAAGCTACTACACCATCTTTTACCATTGTATCAGCACTAGGGAAAACAGGCTTATTGACCGCATCCGCATTTTTCACCAATACTCCCATTGATCCGGCAATTGTATTGTCACTAGGAACAATGACCGCGTCTACTTTACTCAACATTGTTCGATACTGACTTTCAGAAGAGGTATCGCTCGATGTGTAGATTACTCCCAGAGTCTTTATGTTTGGTATAAATGTCTTTACTAAGGCAATCTGCTGTTCACTCGGATTTACATTATGAACCCCTGTAACGTTTCCTTCTGGGTGTTTTTCATTCTTTACTAAGCCGGGGCACCAACCGGATCACCAATTCCGCCCATCACAATTGGAATATCCTTGGTCGCATTAGCAAGTGCTTGGCAAGCTGGGGTGGTAATACCAACGATTACTTTCGCATGATCATTCACTAATTTATTCGCCATAGTATTTAAGTTTCCCTGATCACCATTCGCATTCTGGTATTCAATTTTGATATTCTTGCCGTTTCGGTATCCTTCTTCTGCTAATCCGGCAACGACTCCCTTTTGAATCTGATCTAATGCTGGATGATGCATCATTGTTAAAATTCCTACCACTGGCTTTGTAGTCTGTTGATGAAGCCTTAAAAGTCCAAAATAACCACCAATCACAACAATTCCAATAATAATATAGCCCATAATTCGTTTCATCCCTATCTCCACCTTTCAAAATAAAAAGGAGCTCCACGTTTCGGAACTCCCACTATTTATCCAGTGAAAATCGAGTAGGAGATAATTGATTAGTTCAATTATCGACCTCTCACACCACCGTACGTACGGTTCCGTATACGGCGGTTCGACAACTTAATCACATTGAATTGACTGGAGCGTCTTGGACATATTCATAAGTCCGAGTTGTTCCAGTTTTCTATTAGTTAGAGAATAGCTCAAGGTCTTACTATGTGCAGTTCGCCAGTAGCCCTTTCGGGTACTAGCGAAGACATATACATCATGCTGGGACAGCCCCAACTTCTGTAAGTTAGTTACCTTAGTTTTAAACTTTTTCCATTGCTTCCAAATATACTGCCTTATTCGGACCCTCAACCACTTGTCAAGGCGTTGAATAAAGTTAGTTAGTTTCCCAATTGAGTAGTACTGAAGCCACCCACGCATTTTTCGATGAATTTCTTCAAACATTCTTGTCAGAGATATTCCACGATTACGTTTAGTTAATAACTTCAGTGCTTTCTTTACTCGTTGTTGCGATTGTTTAGCTGGACGGGCGTAGGCCCCATTGTGGTCTACACCCAACGAAAAGCCAAGAAACTTCAACCGTAGCGGGCTACCGACTTTGGTTTTATCTGGGTTCACTTTAACTTTCAAGCGCTTTTCTAGAAACTGGGTAATGCTTCGCATTACTCGTTCTCCGGCTCGTTGACTTTTAACATAGATGTTACAATCATCCGCATAGCGCACAAAGTGGTGACCACGTCTAGTCAACTCTTTGTCCAACTCATTTAGATAGATGTTCGCCAGTAGTGGTGACAATGGCCCTCCTTGTGGGGTTCCTTTTTCACTCTTAGCGAAAAGCCCATGGTCTAAGACTCCGCTAGTTAGAAACTTACGAATGAGTCTTAGTGTCCATGGGTCATCAATATATTGTTGGAGATACTTAATCATCAAGTCATGATTAACGTTATCAAAATAGGCTTTTAGGTCTAAGTCGACAACTCTTCGATAACCTTGATTATAAAGATCTACTACTTTCGAAATAGCGTCATGGGCCCCACGGTGGGGACGGAAGCCAAGGCTATTATCAGAGAAAACACGCTCAAAGATAGGCGTAAGAATTTGGGCTACAGCTTGTTGAACCATTCGGTCCACCACCGTTGGTATTCCAAGTCTTCTTACTCCACCATTAGGCTTCGGAATTTCTACCCGTTTGACTGGAGCTGGTTTATACTTTCCCTCACGCAAACTAGCGATCAGTTCCGTCTTATTTTCTCTGAGATATGGTAGAAGGTCATTGACTGTCATATCATCAACGCCTGCTGCTCCTTTATTTCTCTTAACTCGCAAATAAGCCTGATTAAGGTTATTGCGATCCAAGACCAGGTCTTGGATAGTGACACTCATACCTTTACCTTCACCATAACCGGTACTACGCGCCCTTGTGTACTTTCGGTTTTCCAAACCTATCCTCGACAAGCGGTCAGCTTGTTGTTCTGTTTTCTGCGATTGTCGCACCTGATTACACCTCCGATATAAGTTACAAGTTATTGTCGTTCAGTCCTTCATCCGATTATTCAAACTACTATGACCTCGGCTGACTTCTGGCTTACTCAACACTGCATCACTGCATCGCTTGTTTCTGTGGAAATTAAACTTATTCCTCTTGTCGGAAACGTGTAGGCCAGATCTCCCCGGGTAAGAATATTAGCTTTCGTACCATGTCATCGTTAGCTTTACTGAAACCAATTTCGAGTAGTATTGGACTTCAACTTGTCTAGCAGCCTTATCCAGTTAATTTCAGCCTTATAGCTACTTCTTGTTCATCGATGCAGTACTTTGCCTTAGACTTCCTTCAGATTCCACCTCACGGTGGACACCCTTGTCCTCAGCTCATGGTTCCGACTACTACGGCCCATAGCGGACTTTCACCACCTAGCTAATACCCATGCCGGGCGCACTAGAAAAAGCCCGTACGTGGAATCCGTACAGGCCCTTATTTGTACATGATAAAGCAGCCGGTACAGATATAATCTGCGAATAAACCCAGGTCATATCTGTACTACAGCTATCCCCGAGTTACCGGCTTTGCCAACTATGATTTAATTGTAAAGTTTGATAACTCATTTGCTTTACTCCTCTAAACGAATTACGTTCATCTTAATGATAAATCATTTAAAATTCAATGATATTTTTTTAATCAAGCGTACTGGTGGGCAATCTTTCCACAAACAGCCGCCACAATCGCCGCGAGAATATCGTCAATAAATGTATTTACATGAACCTTATCATGGTCAAATTTGGCAATAATCCCACTCTTAACCCGGTCAAAGTAACCAAAGTTTGTCGTCCCAATTGTTCCATAAATGTTAGCAATTTGTAAAGCCAGGGTTTCATCTACCCCAAACACCCCAGCATCATTTCTTATAATACCTGCTAAAGGTTCATCTACTTTTCCTTCTTCGGTTAACCGATCAAGTTCAAGTGCTACCATTGCACTATTTAATAATTCACGCTTATGCATCGTATCAATTAAAAATTTTTGACATATTTCCAACGTCAAATCTGGTTCAAAGCCCTTTTGTGTCTCATACACAATCTTCGCAAGCTCTTCTAAGTTTACTCCGCGTTCTTCTAAACGATGTACTACAAATTCATATGCCTTTGTATCTGGGTATTTAAACCGTGGATTATTCATTTTACCCACCATCCTTTATATTGATAACTAATATTATACCCCTTTTAATATAAGAGGCTTTTAATGAAAAGAGATCAGGAATGTCCATCCCCAATCTTAATTCATTAATTATTATCTTGTTGTGAGTCATCAGTTGATGTTGTATCAGCACTCTTTGTTAGATGCAAAGTTGCGGTGTGCTGTTGACCATCACGGTAGTAAGTGACTTTAGCGTTTTGTCCAACCTTGTATTTATATAAGGCGGCCTTTAATGAACCCGTATCTGTAACTTGAGTATCACCAAGTTTTGTAATGACATCATATTTTTTCAATCCAGCAGTATCAGCAACTGAACCACTATTCACATCCATAATCACTACCCCTTTGCTTACGCTTGTTGGTAGTTTTAAGACTGATTGCTGTTGATCAGAAGTAACATTACTAAGATCCACCATACTAATTCCGAGTGATGGACGAGTTATTTTACCATTCTTAATTAACTGGTTAATAATTGTCACAACTTCATTACTTGGAATGGCAAAACCAATCCCTTCAACTGAAGAGCCTTGTGTATCAGAAGCAAGTTTCATTGAATTAATTCCGATAACTTGACCTGCCATATTAATTAATGGACCACCTGAATTACCAGAGTTAATAGCGGCGTCTGTTTGGATAACCGATGTCAAAGTTCCATCAGTACCGGCTTTTAATGTCCGATCTTTTGCAGAAATAATTCCTTTCGTTACTGTATTAGCATATTCACTTCCCATTGGTGAACCAATTGCTAGCACATCCTGACCAGGAACAATCGAATTAGAGTTACCAAAGGATGCAACTGTCTTAACATTTGTAGCGTTAATCTTCAATACAGCTAAGTCGGTTGCAGAATCAGCACCAACTAAATCAGCGTTAACTTTTTTACCATTGCTTAGAATTACTTGGAGCGCGTTTGAACCTTTGACAACGTGGTTATTAGTTACAACATAAGCCGAATTGCCACTCTTCTTGTAAATAACTCCTGATCCTTCACTAGCGGTTTCTAATTTATTATCGCTAGACGAATCACTGCTGCTGCCGTTACTACTGTTGCCACAACCAAAAATTGCTAGCATCCCACTTGATTGCTGAACTTTTTGTTTATTAATAACACTAACAACGGCTCCTTGGACGGACTTATAAGCTTGGGACGCTTCCCCGTTTAAGTCCGCCTTATTCTTATTAACCTTCGTACCACCAGACTTATTAGAGCCAGCTGGGACCAGTGTACTTGTTACTTCTTCATGATGTTGTACCAGGTTATTAATTCCTAAGGCGATTCCGCCACCAATAAGACCAGCAAATAAGCCGACAATAATTACGCCTAGCCACAATCGATCTTTAAAAGCTTGTTTTATCCTATTCATCAATTCAACCCTCCACCAAGTTAAAGAATCACTATCTTCAAGTTACAATTTAAATATGAAAAATCATTGAATAAAGTCGATAAAAACCATGATCTCTTTTTATTATAACGTCATTAGCTTGCTTGGTTCTTCTGGTTCAGCATCTTGCAATTTAAAATCATGATCGACGCCAAAGTCATGTTGCTCCATCAAACTTGCAACTGTTAAGTGGGCGAGTGAACGCATGTTGTTATGTTGACTACGATGACCAAGAAAAATCTCTTTGGTTCGTCGGCCCACAACGCTCATCAATGCATCAGCACCTTCTTCATTGGAGAGGTGGCCCTCATCCCCTAATATCCGCTGTTTTAATGGCCATGAATAAGGACCCATCCGCAACATTTCTGTATCATGATTGCATTCCATTACGTAGGCATCTGCATTTCGAATGGTTCCCGCAACTCGATCAGAAACATAACCAGTATCCGTAATAATACAGAAGGTCTTATTATTGTGGTGAACTTGGTAAAATTGCGGTTGCGCAGCATCATGGGATACCGCAAAACTTTCAATATCCATGTCTCCCAAGTCCTTAACAGTATTTGGTGCAATAATATGCTTTTGTGCTAATGGGATTTTACCAACTTTATCAGCCATTGCCTGCCAGGTACCCTCATTGGCATATACATCCATTCCATAACGGCGTGCCAAGACACCAACGCCATGCGTATGATCACTGTGTTCATGCGTTACAAAAATTGCATCGACGTCTTTTAATGATCGATCAATCTTCTTCATTAAATTTTCAATCCGCTTCCCACTTAAACCAGCATCAATTAAGATCCGGTGGTTGCGCGTTTCCAAATAAGTTACATTCCCAGTACTCCCGCTCGCAAGTACACTATAACGTAATAGATCCGTTTCTGTCACTTAAAGTTCCTCCTCAATTACTTATTATTTAACGAGTTCGTATTCACACTATCTGGCGTTTCCTTCATAACTGTACTATTAAATGCGTTAACTTGTAATTGTTGAATTGCTCCTGAGTTTTTAGTTTTGATTTCAACAGTCCACGTTGGCACATAGACTGCTTTATCATCAGTAGTAGTGTTAAGGAGCTTAGAATAACTGAGCACCGACCACCTAATGCGGGAGTTATTAGGAATCTGATTATGTTTATACAACCAGGTAATTGCTCGGCGCTGGCTAATCGTATTTGACCGTTGCCGGAGAATTTCAACATCTTGCAAGTAAGTCTGCGTATAACCTGTTATCTTATGGTCAGAGTTTATCCGAAAACGAATTTGCCCATCATTTGAAAATAGCGGCTTTCCTTCTAGCATTTGCGTATAAACAAGGGTATTTTTGTCAGACAATTCCTTGTTATAACGATAATGATTTCCCAAACTTACCATCTTTTTATTTTTTAGCAACCGGTCAACCCGCCTAATATCATTATTTTTAGTCGTTTTAATTGGCTTATCAAACTCACTAGTCAGTGTTCCTGAAGATAGACGAAAATTTTGATTACGTAATTTCCCGGCTTCCTGTTCTAGGACTCCGCCATCCGATGATTTTTTCCCAGCAATATAATATCCAGTTTGCTGCTTGTTAGAAAGGTCGCCATAACTAATCGAGTCATTACGCATTTCTTTTAACACTGTTGATTGGCGATTTTGCTGACCATTAGAAACGGTAAATTTAGTTTCTAAGATTAATGAACTTCCAACAAAAATATCAAAAAGCAAAAAGGCAAGGATAAAGATCCATTGAATACGTTTAAAATTCATTCTTTAACCCTCCTACTTTTCTAACTCGGTATATTCAACCCAGTGGCCGCGATACTTAATGAAATATGTTGGCACTAACTTTACAACATGACTATCTTTATCAGTTTTCCAAATATACCCGACACGTAAGTCCTTGATGTCACGCATCCGGTTGGTTGCATGTAACTGATTAATCACATCTGCACTTGATGGGAGCTTGACCATCTGGTGATCAATTGGCAATGGCACTTGAAGACTATAAAGACTTAGCCAGAAGCGTTCATTCCCGCCACTTGTGGATTCAAGCGTTACTTCCCCATAACCATCACTATTGAAAATTGGAAAGCTATCAACATAAGCTCGATAGTTTAACCGACGACCATGCTCACTCACCTCATCATAGCGCAAATTATTAAGCGGAATTCCAATTGTCGTCAACTTATTATAGAAGTGTGGGAAAATCTGGCTTGTTGATTCCCGATCGTCCTTACTAAGGTAGTTTTCGTATTTAAGCGTTCCATTTTGGCGATTAAATATCAGCCGACGATTGGTTCCATCCGTATAGGTAGTCTCGTTGCCATTCCGATTTGCCGTAATTGTTGTGTGTTGGTTAGTACTCATTGGACTAGCACTAAGGGTATCAATATTTTGCGCAGTGATTTGATATCCTAATGCTGGTAATTCAAAGGATCGCGGATACATCATTACCGCTATCCCGTTAATAATTTTATGGTCAACCGGGATCTGATCCATTGACTTTAAGAGTTGCCGAATGCGGTTAAATTTTCCTTTCTCTACCCGTACTCGGTACACACTATAATGGTGGTCACCAAGTAAGTAAATCTCATGTTGCCCGTTTAATGGGATAACAATATGGTTAATCTGATTAACCCGGTCAGTATCAATTGACTGGGAAAATGTTTCGTTGAAGACTGAGCTTGGTACCTCATCAGGATATGTCAGCATTAATGAGTTCCGCCGTCGCAAATAACTCAGGTAAACATCACTATTATTTTGTTTGACAACATTTGTCCGGCCTAATTTCCAATCCTCTAACTCTTTTTTTACGCTCAGAATTAAATTAGCTTTAGGGCTATAAAGCTGATTCTGAGTTCCTTTTTCACTTGTCTCAACTGCTTTAGTTGGAAGATAAACATCGCCCATTGATTGCAGTGTATATTGTTGTGATTGGTTATTATTGAAATTTTCGTGTCGTGCTCCCTCAAAAGGAAATGGGTTGGTCCAGACAATCCATGAAATGAATAAACTAAGAAGCACAACAACCGTTAAGGCGATTGCTTGCCAATTACTTTTCAGCTTCTTCATCATCCCAGTCTTCCTCCTCATAAGGTACATATGGCAAGGAAATATAGAATGTTGAACCCTTGCCTTCTACACTATCAACCCAAATTTGTCCACCAAGCATATTGATAACTTCCTTGGAAATAGCTAATCCTAGACCCGTTCCACCTTGTTTTCGGCTTCTTGCCTTATCAACGCGGAAGAATCGATCAAAGATACGTCCAAGATCTTTTCGTGGAATCCCTAGGCCTTGGTCAGAAATACTTAAAATAACATGATTATGTGTCTCCAGTAATCGTGTTGTAATTACACCACCATCTGGAGAATACTTAATCGCGTTATTCATAATATTATCAATTACCTGGGTAAACTTATCAGTATCAATTTCAACCCATAAATCTTTCTTAGTAAAGTATCGTTCAATGGTATACTTTTTCTTTTTTGGATCTTCTTCTTTTTTAATAATCATATTGAAACGATCCAAGATATAGTTAAATAACTCATTAATATTTACGTATTCCAGATTGAGCTTCGTTGTCCCTGCATCCATCCGTGATAGACTCAACAGGTCATTGATCATTCGAATCATCCGGTCCGTCTCATTCTGGACAACCTTTAAGAACTGAGGGGCAATTTCTTTATCCTGCCAAGCACCATCACTTAATGCTTCGACATAACTTCTAACACTTGTTAATGGAGTCCGCAACTCATGCGAGACGTTTGAAACGAATTGCTTCCGTTCGCGTTCTTCTTTTTGCTGGCTCGTTACATCATGAAGGACACACACAAGCCCACTGACAAAGCCAGATTCGCGTTGAATTGGTGAGAAGTAGGCGTTTAAGATCAAATTATTGCCAGAGTTTGACATATCAATAATCATCTCGCGCTGTTCACCATTTACTAGTTGACGAACGGTATAGTCATAACGAATATCCAACACATCAATAATTGACTTACCAATTAAATCGTATTCATTTTCGACACCTAGTAACTGTAACACCATATTATTTACAATTGTCACATTCCCTCGCCGATCAGTGGCTAAAACCCCATCTGACATATGGGATAAAATACTATCAAGCCGCCGTCGCTCAGAATCGCTCGACTCCTGTGCCTCTTCAACCCGGACAGAAAGATTATTAACTGCCCCTGCCAATTGTCCTAACTCGTCATTTCCCAATACTTTTACTTGACCAGAATAGTCTCCTCGGGCAATTCGTAATGTTTGTTTCCTCATTTTTTCAATTGGGCGGGTAATTTCCTGGGAAATAATAATTGCCAAGATCAGACTCAAGACAATAGTAATCATCGCCGCGGATAAGTATACCAACGTAATATTGTTAATATTAGAGTAGACACTTTCCAGACTAGCTCGCAGGTAAACAGCTCCGACAACGTTATTATTACTGTCATCCACAAGGGGAATCACATTGACATAGTAGCGCATGTCATTTGAATCATCGTACAAATTTTCGGTATGCGACCTATTATTTAATAAGGTTGCTTTGGTTGCTTGATCAGTTATTTTCTGACCGATTGCACTCCTATTATCAGCGTTGCTTGTTCCCCGTACAATACTCTTACTATCAACCACGCGGATTTCAGAAATGTTATTGTTATTAACTTCTGAAAGGATTTGGTTAATTTGTTTGTTTGCTTTTTTAGTATTTGATCGTGATAGCTGCTCTGCTAAAGAATTATCAACGTAAGACGGTAATTCAATGGTTTGCTTAAACGTATTAAGGTTTTGATGCTCTAATTGACGCACAAAAACCGCCCCAACGCATTCAAGTGTTAACATCAAAATTAACACGAATACGAGAGCGATTTTAAAGCGAATCGATTGATAAAATTTTAACTTGCTGTTCACAATGGTTTAGCCTCTAATTCTGATCAGGATTTGCTAGGTAATAGCCAACACCACGCCGGGTAATTAACCATTGGGGGTGACTCGGGTTATCTTCAATCTTTTCACGAAGCCGACGAACGGTCACATCAACTGTCCGAACATCCCCAAAATAGTCATAACCCCATACAGTCTGAAGAAGGTGTTCACGGTTAATAACTTGTCCAATATGTTGAGCTAGATAATGGAGAAGCTCAAACTCACGATGCGTTAAATTGATATTTTCGCCCCGCTTAGTTACGGTGTAAGCTTCAGGATGAATCGTAAGGTCGCCAATTTGAATATCGGTATTATTTTCTTCCTCTGCCGGTGCCTTCAGAGTTGCTTGACGCCGTAAATTAGCCTTTACTCGTGCTACTAGTTCGCGGTTGGAGAATGGCTTAGTAACATAATCATCGGCCCCAAGTTCAAGCCCTAGCACTTTATCTAGTTCCGAATCTTTAGCGGTTACCATAATAATCGGCATGGTATGCTTAGCTCGAACCCGCTTGGCCACTTCAAGTCCATCGATCTTCGGCAGCATTAGGTCGAGAATAATTAAATCAGGATTTCCTGCTTCAACTTGTTGTAAAGCTGCTTCGCCATCATAAGCTACGACAACTTCATACCCTTCTTTTTCAAGGTTAAATTTGATGATATCAGAAATTGGTTTTTCATCATCAACAACTAAAATTTTCTTTGCCATATCAATAATTCCTTCCGTTGGGTTAATTGATTAATTACTTTAAATCTGCTATATATCAGTGCCTCTATTATAGCACAGGGAAAAGTTCCATAAATATTTTCTAAAAACTTATGAAAAATATTTGACATTTGATCAATAACAGGTTAAAATATTTAAGTATTCTGTTAAAGGATATGGGCAGTTAGCTCAGCTGGCAGAGCAACGGACTCTTAATCCGTGGGTCCAGGGTTCGATCCCCTGACTGCCCATCAGAGGTTTACAGCGATTGGGATTTTATCTCAATCGCTTTTTTGTACTTAAAATAAAGACTGCGGAAATTTTGGCTTTTCGCAGTCTTTATTTTATTTAAATTGATCCTTAACATACTGTGCATATAGTGGTGTTGTCTTTAGTAATTCTTGATGGGTTCCCGCGCCGGATACTGTTCCATTTTCGATAAAGTAGATTTTATCGGCATCTACAATCGTACTCAAGCGATGGGCAATTACTAGCGTCGTTCTTCCTTGCATTAAGTCTCCCAATGCTTTTTGAACCATCGCCTCTGATTCAGCGTCCAAGCTAGCAGTAGCTTCATCAAGCATTAAGATTTTTGGATCACGGAGAAAAGCTCGCGCAATCGCTATTCGTTGCCGTTGTCCCCCAGAAAGTTTAATCCCTCGTTCACCAATTTCAGTTTCTAACTGATCTTCCATTTCACTGACAAAACCATCTGCATAAGCCATTCTTAACGCTTCCCAAAGTTCCTCATCTGAGACTTCTCTTCGTAATCCATAAGTTAAATTATCACGAATAGTTCCTGGCATTACTGCAGCATCTTGGCTTACGAGACCAATCTTACGCGACTGATTCATCACTGGTAGCATGACTAAAATCACTAAAGGAACCGCCACAAACATCAACAATGTCATCCGCCAATCCATTGCTAACATAATAACCAGTGCACCAACGAATTGTAAAAGCGATGTCATTGCATTTGGTAATGTTGAAGCAAGTAAATCCTTCACCTGTGACGTATCATTAACTAATCGTGAACTGATTTCACCTGTTTTAACATCATCAAAATATTTTACAGGCATTTTTAGTAGTTTTTGCCACAATTGTTTCCGTAATTTAGAAACAACATTTTCACCAAAAATTCCTAATAATAATCCCGATAACGCACTTGTAATTAATCCTGCTATAAAAATTACAACTGTTAAAATTGCCAACGTTGGACTAATACTCTTAAAATTATTAATTAACTTTTGCGCTAGTTGAGGAACAAATAGGTTAGCACCCGTGGAGATAAAACCTAGTAAGATTCCCACAAAAAGCTTAATATACTGCGGATGTAATTGATTTATTAAACTAAAGAAACTTTGAAAACTAAATTTATTTTTGTTCAAAGCATAAGCTTTCTAACAGTTAAATACCTAACTTTTAATAATGATGAATATTTAAACACATAGATATCTAACCATCAAGGGCCTAACTCATTTTTTTAGATTGTTATTAATATTAGACATCCCTTTAACTATTGCATCAATATCTTCTTCATCGAGGCGGGCAATAATCTGCAAATAAGCTTTATCAAATATTTCTTTAACCTCATTAGTCTTTTCTTCACCTTTTTCGGTAAGAAAAATCCGCTTAATTCGTGCTGACTCTTGATCCGTCTTTCGGATAATATACCCGTCGCGTTCAAGATTTTTCACCATACTAGTAACACTAGCATTCCGTAAATGGAAATGGTCACCTAATTCTCGTTGAATAAGACCAGCGTGTTTTTCTATATAAAAAAGCGTATGAGCTTGCTGTGGAGTTATATCTAATTCAGGGGCAAGTTCAGTATAAAAATGCTTCATGTTAATCATATAGTTTCGCAATAAACGGTTCATTTGCTCAAATTTATCTTTTTTTAATGCCATGAAATTACTCCCAAATTTAATTTTATTGTTAATTATAACAGTTAGACACCTAATTAAAATACAGATCTGAAAATTTATTAAATAAATTCAGAAAAACACTTGCGAAAATGACCGGAAGTTGATATTATTATTTATGTTGTCAAAGACACGGGCAGTTAGCTCAGCTGGCAGAGCAACGGACTCTTAATCCGTGGGTCCAGGGTTCGATCCCCTGACTGCCCATCATATAAAAAAAGATCACCGAGTAATCGGTGGTCTTTTTTTTTACGCCGTTTGTAAAATTAAGTTAAAAAAATAGAAAAGCCATTTGTGGTAGACTTTTGAATACCCCTAAACAAAAGAAAGGAAACCACAAATGACTTACACCCATCTTACCACAAACGAGCTGACAATCATCGCCCATTCTTTCGTGCAAAAGCTTAAAGCGTACCGAGTGGCCCAAATGATCAACCGTTGCGCCGAAACCGTTTATCGCGTTTATCGTTACCTGGAAACCGGTGCCTCAATTGCTGATTATCAGGATCACTATATGCGCAATAAGCAACGTTGTGGCCGAAAACGTACTCAGTTGTCACTGGCTGAACTCACTTATATCAACGACAAAATTGCCCAGGGGTGGACGCCTGATACCATTATTGGGCGCGCTGAGCGCCCAATTAGTTGTAACCGGCGAACTCTTTACCGGATGTTTGAACGTGGCCAGTTCGGCTTCGATGTCCGTTCCAGGTGAGCGGCACCCGAATGGCTATGTCGAGCGCCGCGGGAAGGCTGGCTAATTGGGGCGAAGTATTCACGAGCGTGCCAAGGACTTTCCGCACTATGCCACTGAATTTAGGCACCTTGAAGCTGATACCGTCCAAGGCAAAAAGCACCAAGGGGCGGTAATGACCCTGACCGAACGCCAATCGAAGGTCGAAATTGTACTCAATGTGCACGAAAAGACGGCTGATGCGATTAACCAACACTTAAGTCAGTGGCTTCGGAAATTCCCGCGGTACTTCTTCAAATCGATTACCTTTGACAACGGAAAAGAATTCGCCGGCTGGCGCGAGATTGCCAATCAATTTGACCTTCACACTTACTTTGCCGAGGTTGGTGCTCCCAGGCTGAACGAAAACAACAACGGTCTTTTACGCCGGGATGGCTTAACGAAACAGCTAGATTTCCGCAATCTTCCTGATGAATTGGTAACCCAACTGATGAGTAAGCGAAATAACCTGCCCCGTAAATCACTAGGCTATTGAACTCCATATGAAGTATTCATGTCTTACGTCACTGATGAGCAACTATTTTCTTTCTAACTTAAATTGACATTTCGGGAGATATATAAGCTGCTAAGGCTCTATGATCACTATATCAGTCTTAGGAGCTTATTTAATTAAATGTAATAATATCAAAAAAGAACCATGAACATTCTAGTCCACAGTTCCCTTATTTATAATATTCTTTTCTGTTGACTGGTATTTACTACGTTTTAATTTACTAATTTGATGCTCTCGACCATCATTAACAATGAATTCATCAACGGCACCACAATGCTCACAAACTACCACAATTTGGTATCGTTGCGAGTCATCATTATTCGTATCCATCCAATTTCTTTCCGCAATTACTAACGGCTGTTCATGGCACTGATAACAAGAAATCCCTAGTTCACATTCTTCCCTAAAAGGATCTCCTGTTTTTCCTACCATTCCATAACGCTCTTCACCATGTACATTATCAAAATTATTGTAAAACATCTGATCACTTCTTTAATATTCAACTGCTTTTGCCTGTTTTATCTTAATAACAAAGACTACTATTATTTCCATTACAAAAATCGAAATCGCACAAATAATAAAGAGGATATGATAAGAGGTCGCTTCAATCATCAATCCACCAAATAGAGGACCAATTGCCTTTCCTAAAGAAGAAAATGCGTTCAAAATCCCCTGGTACTTTCCCTTAACAGCAACCGGTGAAAGGCTGTTTACAATAGCAGGCATCGTTGGCAAAGCAGTGGCTTCACCAATTGTCAAAACGACCATTGCCGCAACAAACCAGCTATATGAGTGGGCGTAAAGTAAGAGGACAAATGAGAAACCAATTGTAAACATCCCAATAAATACTTGCGCATATGGTCGATTAACCCAACGATTAAGCCAAGTAATTCCTAGTTCGAAAACAACGATTAAAATCCCATTTAATGTCCACAAAAGACTATATTTCGTCATTGAGATTCCTTGATCAGTCATGAAAACTGATAAGTTACTTGCCCATTGTTCATACATTGTCCAGATTACAACTAAGGCAATGAAGAAGATCCAGTTAATCCATAAGTTAGCTTGGGGCATCTTAATACCAACTGTCTTGGTTTCTTCTTTATTTTCTGTATTTTCAGTCTTCGCAACTGTTTGTTGACTGTCTTTAAAGAAAAAGATGACAACAAGTGAGAACATTGTATAAAGGATTGTCGTAATTAAGAACATTGGTGAAACATTGCCATCTGCATACTGATAAAGTGGACCGACAATAGTAGTTCCAATCACCATCCCCAAGTTATTGGCAAAATACAACATATTAAAGACATAACGTCCATCTCGGCCTGAACGGGTCGCAAAAGAATTAACCATTGTGATAATCCAACCATTAAAAAATCCAATAACTGTTAAAAGAATTCCATATATTGGCCAGCCATTGAAGAAAATCATAATAGCCATTACAATGGTCGCTAGCAGTGTCCCGTCAATCATTAATTTCCGCGGGTTAGCTCGGTCAAATAACATTCCGCTAATATAACTTCCGACAACATTTGCTCCCGAATAAAAGAGTAAAACAATTCCCGATACAGTTAATGACTCATGCAACTGATCGTGAATATAAATTGTTGTTAATGGCCAGACAAAACTATTCCCAATACTTCCAAGGAACATTCCGAATAAAAGCCATTTTAATTCTACAGCTTGACGGTTCATTGTTTACGCCTCCTCAATTACTATCATACCGTTTATTTTTTTAAACATTTTTAATGTCTTAAGCGCACTAAAAGGGCTACCTCAATTTTTACTGAAATGCCCTCTTAGAAATTTAGTTTTTAATTATTATCTTCAGGGATATAAGAAATCGAAGTGAACTTATTATAGGATTTTGCAAATAATAATTTAACTGTCCCCCGTGGACCACTACGATTCTTTTCGATAATGACTTCAACTTCACTGGCATTTGATCCATCGTCATCCTGATTATTTCCCTGGTTATTATTATCATCTGAATCTTCATCGTGCTCATAATAGTCATCACGATAAAGAAAACTAACAATATCTGCATCCTGTTCAATCGATCCAGATTCACGAATATCAGATAAAACCGGGCGCTTGTCTTGTCGTTGTTCAACTCCCCGTGACAACTGTGATAGGGCAATAACCGGAACTTCTAATTCCTTTGCCAGCTTCTTTAGTTGTCGAGAAATCTCTGAAACTTCTTGCTGCCGGTTATCAGGATTACTCCCTTCAATCAACTGAAGATAATCAATTACGATCAATCCTAAGTTACCTTTTTCCTTTGCTAAGCGTCGACAACGAGCCCTAATTTCTGCTACCTTGATTCCCGGTGTATCGTCAATATAGATACTTGCACTACTCAAGGCTCCAGTAGCAATAAATAAACTTTGCCATTCATCTTGCGTAAGCTGTCCAGTTCGTAAGTGATTAGCGTTAATGTTTCCTTCAGCACAGAGCATCCGGTTTGCTAAGGACTCCGCACCCATTTCAAGACTGAAAATTGCGACCGTATTATCGGTTCTAGTTGCAACGTTTTGGGCAATATTCAAAACAAAGGCAGTCTTCCCAACAGCAGGCCGTGCCGCGATAATTACCAACTCGTCTTTATGAAGACCAGTCGTCATCTCATCTAATTGAGCATACCCAGTTGAAAGTCCAGTAATCTCTGAATCTTGACTAGAGAGCTCACTAACATGGTTAATCGACTCTTGTAAAACATCACTAATACTTTTAAAACCAGTTTGACGACTATTTTCCGAAACTGACATAATTTCTTGCTCAGCCCGGTCAAGTTGATCTTCAATTTTGTCATTTCCTGCATAGCTATCATTGATAATCTTGGTTGCTGTATTGATCAACCGTCGTGAAATTGCCTTATCATGAACAATCTTTGAGTAATAGACAACATTAGCAGCCGTCGGAACCGCTGTTGCAAGTTCAGCAATATAAGCAACTCCACCAACATTTTCCGTTTGATTATCCTGATCAAGGACATTTTTCATCGTTAACGGATCGATTGGCTGGTCCGCATCATTTAGTTGGACCATCTTTTCAAAAATTATTTGATGAGCCTTCCGGTAAAAATCTTGCGGCTCAAGATATTCCATCGCATCAGCCAACGCGTTTTTACTTAAAAAAGCAGCTCCAAGAACTGCTTTTTCTGCTTCAATATCGCGTGGCTCTTCTTGCACTGGTGCATTATCCATGACGATACCGCTCCTTAAATCTATTAATCCTCATTACTTTTCAGCAATGTGAACACGAATTTGAGCTTCTACTTCTGGATGAAGTTTGATTGGCACATTTACGTAACCAAGCGCCTTAATTGGGGCTGCCAGCTCAATCTTTCGCTTATCAATTTTAAGGTCAAATTGTTTTTGTAAAGCAGTTGCAATTTGTTTTGTTGAAATTGAACCAAACATCCGACCGTCTGTACCAGCTTTTCCGCTTAATTCAACAACTGTATTATCATCTTCAAGAATCTTCTTCATCCGCTTGGCATCGGCTAATTCTTCAGCAGCATGTTTTTCTTCAGCACGCTGTTGACCCTTTAGTTGGCTCATCGCCGCTTTAGTAGCTTGTTTTGCTAATCCACGCTTAATTAAGTAGTTTTGAGCATAGCCATCTGGAACTTCCTTAATTTGACCACGTTGACCACGGCCCCGTACATCTTGTGTAAAAATAACTTTCATTATGATCACTCCTCTGTATCGTCTTGCTCTTTATCAGGTTTAGTTAGAATATCGACTAACTCTTGCTTGACCTGCGTAATATCTTTATCACTGATTTGTGTAGCAGCATTTGCAAGGTGACCGCCACCACCCATTTTTTCCATGATTACCTGGACGTTGACGTTTCCCATTGAGCGTGCTGAAATTCCGATCTTGTTATCAGCACGTTCAAAAATTACAAATGAAGCTTCAATTCCACTCATTTGGAGCAACATATCAGCAGCCTGGGCAGCCGTGACAGGATCATAAACTTGTCCCTCTTCGCCCGTACATAATGCTATTTTAGCATTTATTTCCGCTCTTGAAATCAAATGATTACGCATCATGAAAGTTTCTGGATTTTCTTTCATAAATGATTGAATCATTAAACCATCGGCACCAGCAGAACGCAAGTAACTAGCTGCATCAAAAGTTCGCGTACCAGCACTCTTGGTGAATGATTTTGTGTCAACCTGAATCCCTGTTAGCATTGCCGTTGCTTCAAGCTTGTTAAGTCCCTTTCCTTCGCGTGGTTGGTATTCAAACATTTCCGTAATTAACTCACAAGTTGATGAGGCATATGGTTCGATATAAACAAGCAATGGATTTTCAGGAAAGTCCTCGCCGCGACGGTGGTGGTCAATGATAACAAGTCTGTTTTGCATTTTATCATATAATTCAGGGGCAATGGTAATTCCCCGCTTAGCATGATCAACCATCACTAATAAACTGTTATTCGTCGCTTTTTCTAACGCTTCGACCGGTGAAATAATATGGTCTTTAATTGTCTGATAATTATCAATCTCACGCATCAAACGTTGAATATCAGAGTGTGGATGTTCGTCATCAATCACAATCCAGCATTCTTTACCGTTCATTTCCGCAATCCGTCGAATCCCCAAACAAGCACCGATTGAATCCATATCTGGATTGGTGTGGCCCATCACAAATAATTGATCTGATTGGGCCATTAATTCTTGTAATGCTTGACTGATCATCCGTGCTCGTACCCGGGTTCGTTTTTCCATCGGGTTAGTCTTTCCACCATAGAAACGTGCTTCCTGATCTTGAGCACGAACAACAACTTGGTCTCCACCACGACCTAACGCGAGGTCAAGGTTATTTTGTGCTGTATCAGCAAGTTTTATCAAATCATTTTCGCCATAAGCAATTCCTACGCTAAGGGTAACTGGCGAATTTTGCTTAGATGTATTTTCACGGATAACATCAAGAATCTTGAATTTCTGCTTTTCAAGTTCTTTTAATGAAGCTTGATGACCAATAATCAAGTAGTTATCATCATCAATGATCTTCATCAATAAGTGATTAGCAACTGCCCAATCGCTTATTTGTGAAGTTACGTAATTATGAAGATTAGAGACATCAGAATCACTCATTCCTTGAATCAGTTCATCATAGTTATCAAGGTAAATATTACCAATAAAGATTTGTTCATCCTTATATTGTGCACTAATCTGTTCATATTTTGTAATATCTAATAAATAAACTACCTGTCCGTGATGCTGAACCAAAAATTCAAATTGATGGTCACGCCAGGTTACTACTTGCGTTTGCTTATCATCCGCATGATTTTTTATTAATTCCGCTAATTTTGCATCAACATCTGCAATCGGCTTTCCTACAACAATTTCAAGATTAAAATAACGCGCCATATATGGATTAATCCATTCAACTTCATGACGCTTATTTAACATAATCATTCCCATGGGCATTTCCAGTAATGCTTCTTGTTGCCCACGTTGGACTTTATACGTTAATTCATTTAAATATTCATGAGCATCAACTACTAATTTTCTTAACCGCCGAATACTAATAGCTCCACCAATAACTGCGATTATTAAAACAATTAGTCCAATAACCCAGTTATCCATAAACCCTAAAATAAGCCCAATAATTGTTAAAAGCACTATATAGCAGACATTCCAGCGAACGGCTGGGTGTTCAAAATAAAACTCCCAGTTCTCACGACTGAAAATTTTTCGCATGCTAGTCCTCCTAAAAATAGCTTTAAATTATTAATTGGATAAATCTATCATATCACATCAAGTACTTAGTCAATAGATTATATCATCTAATGATAATTAATACATAAGAATATTAATATAGCAGTCGAAAAACTCTAGAAAAGGTAACAATAATTTAAAATAATAAAGAGGCTGAGTAAACCTCGGCCTCTTTATTATTTTTATTCTTGCGGAAACTAGTCTTCTGCAACGAATGGCAAAAGACCCATGATCCGTGCACGCTTGATAGCGATAGTTAACTTACGTTGGTTCTTAGCACTAGTACCAGTAACCCGACGTGGTAAGATCTTACCACGTTCAGAAATGAACCGACGTAATAAATCAGTGTCTTTGTAATCGATGTATTCGATGTGGTTTGCGGCGATGAAGTCGACCTTACGACGACGACGTCCGCCCCGACGTTGTTGTGCCATGAAATTACCCTCCTATTCTGAGTAAAAATTTATTTAGAATGGTAATTCGTCATCAGCTAAATCAATGGATTGACCACCATCATCACTGCTTCCAGGGAACTGGTTGCCAGCATTTTGATTGGGATCGAAACCATTGTCCATACTTGGTGACGGATTACTTTGAGGAGCATTATTTCCGGGTTGTGGTTGACTGCCATATTGTGGAGCCTGAGCACCAAACGATTGTTGGTTATTGTTAAATGGTTGTTGCATCCCTGATTGGTTCATACCACCATTTTGACGAGGTTCTAACAATGCAAAATTATCTACAACAACTTCGGTAACATATACACGGTTACCCTGTTGGTTTTCATAATTTCGGGTTTGAATACGCCCTTCAATTCCAACAAGTGAACCCTTATGCGTAAAGTTACTAAAGTTTTCAGCGGATTTACGCCAAATAACGCAATTGATAAAATCAGCATCACGATCACCATTTTGGTTTCGGAATTGCCGATCAACAGCTAACGTAAATGAAACAACTGCTGTCCCGCTGGTTGTGTACCGCAACTCGGGATCTCTTGTTAAACGCCCAGTTAAGACTGCACGATTAAGCATAGATCTTTCTCCTCTCTTTACTTTATTGACAAATTAATTAAGCATCAAGCTTAACAATCATGTGACGTAGGATATCATCACTGAACTTAGCTAAACGATCAAATTCGTTTAAAGCTTGATCTGAATCAGTAGTTAAGTTTACCACGTGGTAAGTACCTTCAGTGTACTTAGCGATTGGGTAAGCAAAACGACGAGTTGACCAATCCTTTGAGTCAGCGATAGTTGCACCATTGTCCGCCAAGATCTTGTCGAAGCGGTCTACCAATTCGCTCTTTGCAGATTCTTCGATATCAGGACGAATGATGTAAGTAATTTCATATTTGCGTGTTTCCATGAATGTTACACCTCCTTATGGACTCTGGCTCTTCTCGCTATTTGAGAAGAACAAGGAAAGTAGACGTCATTACGTATACTCACAGACATAAAATATAGCATAAAATTCTATTTAAAACAAGGAACATCTAACAAGAAATCCTAAATGTTGCGGTCACTATAACTATATATACGTAAAATATCTACTTTCTCACTTTATTTTTTAATTTTCTGTTGGTTGGCTTTCTTCTTGGGAGGAATTACTAGTTGCTTCCTCAGTTTCTTCATCTATTTCTTTATCCACCTTTGCAATCGTAGCAACACGGGCACCATTATCCATCTTAATTAAGTGGACACCAACAGCAGAGCGTCCAGTTTGCGATACACTTTCAATGTCAAAACGAATAATTACTCCCTGGTCGGTAACTAACATAATGTCTTCATCACCATTGACAGTTGTTAAACCAACTAACGGACCATTCTTTGCAGTAACATTGACTGTCTTAACCCCTAGTCCGCCACGTCCTTTGATTGGGTATTCAGAAGCAGGAGTTTGTTTTCCAAAACCATTTTCACTAATTACAAGAACCTTGCTATCAGGATTAAGAGGGGCAGCCCCAATTACATAGTCTTCATCTCGTAAGCGAATTCCCCGAACTCCGGCTGCGCTTCGTCCCATTGACCGAACAACTGATGATTTAAAGCTAAGAGCATATCCATTATGAGTACCAATAATCATTGGCTGATCCTCACTAATAACTTCTACATCGATCAATTCGTCGTTTTCATGAAGATTAAGCGCCTTTAATCCATTGCTTCGAATATTCTTAAATCCTGTTACTGCTGTCCGTTTAACGGTTCCTAGCTTAGTAGTAAAGAAGAGGTATTTATCGTCATCGTTAGTTTCATGTGAAACATTGATAACAGCGCTAATTTTCTCTTTATTATTAATCCCAAGAAGGTTAATAATTGGAATTCCTTGAGCAGTCCGGCCATATTCAGGAACTTCATATCCCTTCATTGAGTATACTTTTCCTGAATTAGTGAAGAAGAGCAACATATCGTGAGTTGAACTAGAAATTAGTTGTTCAATAAAGTCATCTTTATGAACTCCCATTCCCTTAACACCACGGCCACCACGATGCTGAGACTTAAATTCATCAACCGGAAGACGCTTAATGTATCCATTGTGGGTCAAGGCAACGATAATATCTTCTTCTTCAATTAGGTCTTCATCTTCAATATTGGTAATATCACCAACTTGAAGTTCAGTCCGTCGTTCATCCCCAAAACGTTTTTGAATTTCCATTAATTCATCATAAATGATTTGATTAATCCGTTCACGGTGAGCAAGAATATCCTTGTAATCAGCAATTGCTGCCATTAATTTTTGATATTCATCCTCTATCTTTTCACGTTCTAGGCCAGTCAGCCGAACTAACCGCATATCAAGGATAGCTTGTGCCTGCCGATCTGATAAACCATAATTATTCATCAACTCATTCTTCGCTACTTCGCTTGTTTGTGAATTACGAATGATATTAATTATCTCATCAATATGGTCTAAAGCGATCCGCAACCCGGCAACAATGTGCGCACGATTTTGGGCTTTCTTTAATTCAAATTCTGTCCGTCGCCGTACAACTGATTCTTGGTGTTCCAGATAATGTTGCAAAATTTGTTTCAAGCTTAAAATCTTCGGAGCACCATTAACAATTGCTAGCATATTGAAGTTAAAAGTTGTTTGCATCAAGGTCATCTTGTAAAGGTTATTCAAGATAACTTCTGCACTGGCATCACGACGAACATCAATTACGATTCGCATTCCGTCACGGTCAGTTTCATCATTAACATCAGTAATTCCGTCAATATCTTTATTCCGAGCTAATTCAGCAATTCGTTCAATTAATTTTGCTTTATTAACCATATAAGGAATTTCGTGGACAATGATCCGTTGCTTACCATTCTTTTGTTCTTCAATATCAACTTTTGCTCGAACAACGATAGTTCCCCGACCGGTTTCGTAAGCTTTACGAATACCAGACTTCCCCATTACTACTCCACCAGTTGGAAAGTCAGGGCCCGGAATAGCCTTCATTAGTCCTTCAGTTGTAATATCAGGATTGTCCATTAACATATGAATCCCGTTAATAACTTCCCCTAAATTATGAGTCGGAATATTAGTAGCCATCCCTACGGCAATTCCTGAGGCACCATTAACTAATAAATTAGGAAAACGAGCTGGTAACACATCCGGTTCTTTTTCAGTACCATCGTAGTTATCATGGAAATTAACGGTATCTTTATTGATATCCCGAAGCATTTCAACTGCAATTTTGCTTATCTTTGCTTCGGTATAACGCATGGCAGCCGCTCCATCACCATCAACCGACCCAAAGTTACCGTGACCATCAACAAGCATGTAACGGTAACTAAAGTCCTGAGCCATTCGAACAAGTCCCTCATAAATTGAAGAGTCACCATGAGGGTGGAACTTACCCATTACATCCCCGACAATCCGAGCTGACTTCTTGTAAGGCTTATCTGGTGTAACCCCTAATTCATTCATTCCATATAGAATCCGGCGTTGTACCGGTTTTAATCCATCACGGACGTCGGGAAGCGCACGTGAAACAATAACACTCATTGCATAATCCAAGAATGAGTTTTTCATCTGACTCGTAAGATTTACATCCGTGATCCGATTAGGCATATCTTGTTCAGCCAATGTCGTTCCTCCTTTTTTGCGTTAGCAGTAAACAACAGTTAATTACAGGTCAAGATTCTCAACGAACTTAGCATTTTGTTCAATAAAGTCGCGCCGTGGTCCGACCTTAGTTCCCATTAGCATTGGGAAAATCTTATCAGCCTGTTCTGCATCGTCTAATTTCACTCGTAATAGGTGCCGATTTTCTGGGTCCATTGTCGTTTCCCATAATTGCTCAGCATCCATTTCACCTAACCCTTTGTAACGTTGAATAACAGGCTTAGGACTTGGTTGCAGTGAGCTTACAACCTGTTCTAGTTCTTCATCAGAGTCAATGTATTTCACAAATTTACCTTGCCGAACTTGATATAGCGGCGGTTGCGCAATATAAACATACCCATGCGTAATCATTGGCTTCATAAAGCGGTAGAACAAGGTTAACAGTAATGTCCGAATGTGGGCACCATCGACATCCGCATCAGTCATGATAATTAATTTATGGTAATTAGCCTTTGTAATATCAAAGTCATCCCCAAAACCTGTTCCAAGAGCGGTAAATAAAGAACGAATTTCATCATTAGCTAGGACTCGATCAAGGGTTGCTTTTTCAACATTCAAAATCTTTCCGCGGATTGGAAGGATTGCTTGGGTGAGGCGAGAACGTCCCTGCTTTGCTGAACCACCGGCAGAATCACCCTCGACAATAAATAATTCTGAAATTTCAGGATCCTTACTTGTGTTATCAGCTAACTTACCTGGTAAATTACTAATTTCAAGACCACTCTTTTTACGGGTAACTTCACGTGCCCGTTTAGCAGCCACCCGTGCTTTGGAAGCGAGTTGACCTTTTTCAATAATTTGCCGCGCTTCGTCTGGGTGTTCTAATAAGAACCGGTTAAATGTTGCCGCGAAGACATGGTCCGTCGCTGTTCGTGCATCTGAATTTCCTAACTTAGTCTTAGTTTGCCCCTCGAATTGCGGATCAGGGTGCTTAATGGAGACAACGGCAGTTAAACCTTCACGTACATCATCCCCTGATAAGGTCTCATTAGACTTTAAGATACCTACTTTGTGGCCGTAGTCGTTAATAACACGTGTAAGAGCCATCTTAAATCCGGTCTCATGAGTTCCACCTTCGTAAGTATGAATATTGTTAGTAAACGTTAGTAAGTTGCTACGGTATGAATCTGTATATTGTAAGGAAACTTCAACAGTAATATCGTTTTCTTTACCTTCCACGTAAATTGGTGGATCAAATAAGACATTTTGATCTTCATTAAGGTATCCAACATAATGCCGAATCCCACCTTCATAATGGAATTCTTTCCGTTCATGGTCTGCTTGTCGTAAGTCTTCGATCGTAATTTTAAGTCCCTTATTCAAGAAGGTTAACTCTCTTAATCGATCAGTTAAAGTTTTAATATTGTAAGTCGTTGTTTCACGGAAAATTTCCGGATCCGGCTTAAAATGAACGGTCGTACCATGCTCAGTTTCTGGAAGTCCTTCTTCAATCACCTTCATTGAAGACTTAACGTGCCCATGATCAAAATCCATGTAGTAACGTTTACCTTGACGAGCAACTTTAACATCCAATTCAGTAGATAAGGCATTTACAACAGATGCCCCTACCCCGTGAAGACCTCCGGAAACCTTATATCCGCCGCCACCAAATTTTCCTCCGGCGTGGAGAACAGTAAAGACAGTTTCTAGGGCTGACTTTCCAGTTTCTTTTTGCGTATCAACTGGAATTCCACGTCCATTATCCTTAACAGTAATACTGTTATCGGGATTAACTACAACATTAATTTCATCACAAAATCCTGCTAAGGCTTCGTCAATTCCGTTATCAACAATTTCCCAAACAAGGTGATGAAGTCCCTGGGCTGAAGTGGAACCAATGTACATTCCGGGACGCTTTCGAACTGCATCCAATCCCTTTAAAACCTGAATTTGACTAGCATCATATTCGCTAGCCAATTCCATCTTGGTTTCTTTTTGTTGTTCGTTGCTCACTTTACTTCCTCCTTATTCAAAGTGCCGTGCTCAATTTCAAAAATCGTAGGTTCATTAATTAGCTGGCGAGCAACATCACTCAGACTAGTTGTCGTCAAAAATGTTTGGACTTTATTCTGAATGGCTGTTAACAGGTGTGTTTGTCGAATTGTATCTAGTTCAGATAACACATCGTCTAATAATAACAATGGATACTCGCCTGTTTGCTCTTTCATCAAATCAATCTCTGCTAATTTTACTGATAGTGCTGTCGTTCGCTGTTGTCCTTGCGATCCAAAAGCCTGCACGTTTTTATTATTTACCAGAAAGCGGATATCATCACGATGAGGACCATAAATTGTTGTCCCTTGCTCGATTTCACGCTGTTCATTATCCTGATATAACTTAAAAAGTGCCTGATAAGCCTCTTCAACAGTAGCATCATCATTAACCTTTAATTGATTGACATACTCAAGCCGTAATGATTCCTTATTTAGTGAAATTTCTTGATGTAAATCCGCTGCCCATCCTTCAAGGTGCTTTAAAAAATGTTGACGGGCAATAATTACTTCCGCACCAAAAGCAGCAAGCTGATCAGATAGGACCCCTAAAAGGACACGGTCAGTTTGTTGCTTATATTTTAGTTGCTTTAAATATTTGTTTTTTTGTCGTAAGAGTGTGCGATATTGGCCTGCATTGTAGAGATATTTGCTACTCATCTGACTAAACTCTCGATCCATAAAGTGGCGGCGTAGAGCTGGTGACCCTTTTACCAACGACAAGTCCTCTGGGGCAAATAATATTGCATTTAGTTGACCCACATATTGTGATAATCGCGCTTGTTCTAAATGATTTACCTTTGCCTTTTTTCCCTTACTCGAGAATTGTAATTCAAGCGGAATCTTACCAATACTTTTTTCTACTGTGCCACTTATTAGGGCCGATTTTTCTTGCCAATTAATAAGTTCATGGTCATTACTTGTTCGATGACTCTTGGTCAGGGAAAGGACATAGATTGCCTCTAGCATATTCGTTTTACCTTGTGCATTATGGCCAATTAAAACGTTCACTCCAGGGTTGAAGTGAACGGTTAGATCCTGATAATTTCGAAAGTGATGTAAATGCAATTCCGTCAGAATCATGCTTATCCCTACTTACTCTTAATAACAAGTAATTGGTGGTCAGGAATTTGAATCTTATCTTCGGGATACAATTTGCGTCCCCGCCGATCATCTGGCTCATCATTTACTAATACAGTATTTTCTTTTAGAAACCATTTAGCTGCTCCGCCAGTAGGAATAATCCCCTCTTCTTTGAGTAACTGGCCGAGTGTAATAAATGGACTATCAATCAACACTGACTTTTCTTCCATTTTTTTCACCTACTTTTGTAATTCTATTATACCACATTATTTGGCCTAATTTTGTGTTATTAGCCTTTCTGAGCGCATTAACTTATTTTAGCCTTTTTTATCAAAATTCGGTTAAATTTGCTCTATGGTCAAAAATCTGAATATAAATTAGAGATACTAACTAAATTTAATCTATGCCAAATATAAAAGAGGTTACAAAACAAGACGTTCTGTAGCCTCTTCTTATAGAAATTAAAATTCTTTCTAAAATGTCCGTACTGGTGTAATTAAGTGAACAAAATTTTCCTGATCTTCTGTTGGAACTAAAGTAAATGGTCGCAATGGTGATGTAAATGAAATCTTGATCGTTGCTTGACCAAAAGAACGCAAAGCATCTTTCATGTAGTTAGGATTGAACGAGATTTCAAGATCATTACCATCAAGAGCAGACGTTACTACCTCTTCTTCAACGGTACCGATATCTGGAGAATCACCACTAATTCGAACAAGATTTTCTGATGGCTTTAGACTTAACTTAACCACATCGTTACGACTTTCATGAGATAAAAGGGAAGCACGCTCAATTGATGATAAAAATGTCCCAGCTTCTAGCTCAACTGTGGTATCAGCAGTTTGTGGAATTAACTGACTAGTTTCAGGGTAGTTTCCTTCTAGTAATCGAGAATAGAAATGAGTATTACCAAAGATAAATAACACTTGATTTTCAGTTACTTGCATTTGTACATCTTCATGGACATCACTAATCATTCCAGATAGTTCTTCCATGCTCTTTCCAGGAATGATCACATCAAAATCGATGCCGTTATCGATGTTTTTGAGGACCACTTTCCGTTGTGCAAGTCGGTGACTATCTGTTGCAACAGCAGTTAGAACGCCATCTCTTAAAGTCATATGAACTCCCGCAAGGATTGGACGACTTTCTTGCTTAGATACTGCAATGACGGTTTGACGAATTACTTCTTTAAGGATGTCGTTAGGAAGGGTTACTGATTTATTAGTTTCAATTTCTGGTAAATGTGGAAAGTTTTCGGCATCTTGGCCATTAATTTGGAACTTAGCTGAACCAGATGTAATATCTGCTTGAAAACCACTTGTAACTTCAATAGTTACTTTCTTATCTGGCAACTTTTTAACAATATCACTGAAGAAGCGGGCAGGTAATACAATAGCGCCAGTATCTTCAATTGTTAAATCATTATTAGCATCATTGGCACTAATAACACTTTCAATTGTGATGTCTGAATTGCTACCAGTTAACACAATGTTATCTTCGTTTACGACCATCTTTAATCCAGTCAAAATTGGAATAGTTGTTTTTGAAGAGATAGCACGTAAGACATTATTTAATTGACTAATGAATGCAGATCGGTTAATCGTAAAATTCATATATTTCAGTCCTTTTGTGTAAGTATATAAATATATTTAATAGTTTAAAATATAGTCGTAGTAGTAGGGCCTGTTAATACTGTGGAAAACTATTTAAACACCTGTTATTGTAAGTTATCCACCTGTTGATAACTTGTGGATAAGTTTGAGGATAATTATTATATTTATCCACAGCTTATGATCGGAGCTTAGCTTTTAGTTTTGTAATATCGTTTTGTAAGTGGGTATCCTTTTTTAGTTCTGCCTCGATTTTATCGATAGCATGTAAAACGGTGGTATGGTCTTTGCCGCCGAATTCGTTGCCGATTTTTGGCAAAGAGGAATCGGTGAGTTCTCGAGAAAGATACATAGCGATTTGGCGAGGCATAACGATTTGTTTAACTCGCTTTTTACCAAGGATATCTCCTTGAGTTATATTATAAAAGTCAGCGACTTGTTTTTGAATTGTAGCGATTGATATTTCGTTTTTGACTACGCGGTGAAGTCCCTTTAATGCTTGAGATGCTAAGCTTGGCGTGATTCGCTCACCGCTTAAATTAGCAAATGCTTGAACCTTTGTTAAGGCTCCTTCCAGTTCACGAATGTTTGTATCGATTTGGCCAGCGATGTAATTAAGGGTGTCGTTTCCAATATCAATATGATCTTCCTCAACTTTGCTCCGCAAGATGGCAATTCGCGTCTCTAAGTCAGGAGGAGTAATTTCGACAGTAAGTCCCCATCTGAAACGTGATACAAGCCGGTCTTGTAGTTCAGGAATCTCATTTGGAATCCGATCAGATGTCATAACAATTTGTTTTTTGCGATCATGAAGGGCATTAAAAGTATTGAAAAATTCTAGCTGTGTTCCCTCTTTGTTGGCTAAAAATTGAATATCATCAATTAATAGGAGATCAAGGTTACGATATTCTTCTCTTAATTGTTCAGTCGTATTATTACGAATAGCATTAATATAATCGTTGGTAAAATCCTCACTCGTCACATATTTGACACGCGAATTTGGATTAACTTGAAGCATATGGTTACCGATCGCTTCCATTAAGTGGGTCTTTCCTAAACCAACCCCCCCATAAATAAAGAGTGGGTTGTAAAGGCTGCCCGGGCTTTCGGCAACGGCAAATGCTGCAGCGTGTGCCATCTTGTTTCCTTCTCCAACAACGAACGTTCCAAAGTTGTAGTGAGGATTAAGAGGAGTATCCATCTCAAAAGAAGGAGTTGGATCATCTTCTGTTTTTTTATTTGTATAGGTAAATTCTCCCTCTAAAATATAATGCGGCTCAATATTACGTCCTAATTCCCGTTGAGCGAATTCTTTAAGCTGCGTATTTAAATTTTTGCGCCAAAAATCGCGGTGCACCGGAGTGGGCACCTCGATTTCCAGTTGATTTTGAGAGAGAGAAATTGCTTTTGCCGGAGCAATCAAAGTGTCAAAGGTAACCGGAGTGGTATCCTGACGAAATGAATTTTGGATCGCTTCCCACAGAGAATCGAGCTCAGTCAA